>CAYGDF010000046.1:0-2426 GCA_964348675.1 uncultured Candidatus Saccharibacteria bacterium | reverse complement strand
GAGTAACTGCTTTTTCTCGTGTGATACCGGAGTATCGGGCACGTGAAGAAAGTGAGGAGGTGGTGGAAAAACTTGAAAAGATTCTTCCTAAAGAAATGTTCCGCGTAAAAATACAAGCATACGTGCACGGTAAAATAGTTGCATCACGTTCCATTGCACCGATGAAGAAGGATGTTACGGGATATATGTATGGAGGAGATATCACTAGAAAGATGAAACTTCGCGAAAAGCAGAAGCGAGGTAAAGACAGAATGGAGCGAGAAGGAAGGGTTCATATTTCTCATGATACCTTTCTTAACATGATGAAACCGGGGGAGAAATAAAAAAGCGACACTTAAGCGTCGCTTTTTTATTTTGTTTAACTATCCAACTAGCGCAACTAGTGAAAATCCAATCATTCCTATAATGGCTAGAATTGAAACTACCGCCCAGATTCTGTGAATAATTTTTCGGTTCTTTGAGGTAAATAGCATAAATGTGTATGTTAGAATAGAACTAATATAGCCTATATATGAAAGAATATCAACAGAAACATGTGGTCCGCACACTGCTCTATTCTAGGGTTACAATGGTAATTTTGTTTCTTCTGATAGTTCTTTTGCTCAGGTCAATCGTAGAATTAAATAACAAAAGGATAGAAGTTTCACGGTTGAAAGCAGAATCTCAAGTGGAAAAACAGGATTTACAGGAAAAGGTGGGGAGGGCAACGGCAAAAGAAGAGGCTATAAAGACTGACCGCGGGTTTGAATCATATGTTCGCACAACTTATCCAGTAGTGCAGGAAGGTGAAGGAGTTATTGTGATATATGATGCGGACCAAAGCCCAGTTACGCCAGTTCGTGAGGATATGACTGTTTGGGAGAGATTGCTTGTTTTTTGGAATAAAGTCTTGAAAAGGTAGAGATTTGCGAAAAGTTAGCACGCTAAGGTATAATACTTTTATATGGATACAAACAACACAAACACAGGGGCAAAGGTAGATATTTACAGCACAGCAACATGTCATTTTTGTCACATGGCAAAGGATTGGTTAACTGAAAAGAATATTTCTTTTAATGACTATAACGTTGGCATCGATGCGGAAAAAAGAAAGGAAATGGTAGAGATGACAGGTCAACTTGGAGTTCCAGTTATTAAGATTGGGGATGATGTCATGATTGGATTTAATCCAGATAAGATGGCGCAATTATTGGGTGTGGCAGTGTAATAAAAACCTCCGGAGTACAAATACAAAATTCGTTCGCCGGTCGGCGAACGAATTTTGTATTTTGTGCCCTCGGCGGGAATCGAACCTACATCAATCCCTTAGGACGGGACTGTTCTATCCATTGAACTACGAGGGCAGTTAGGCAATTCTAGCATATTTATACTTTTGGCCGTAAGCAAAGATACGCTATACTAAAAACATGTCAGGAGCAGATTTAACTAATCAAGAAAAACTAGAAGAGGTCTATGAAATGACCAAAGAAAATAATGATATCTTGCGCAGTATGAGACGTCAGCAACATGTGGCGAACGCCTTTCGTTTTTTGTATTGGGTAATTATTCTTGTGTCTTTGGGAGGGGCTTATTTATACATACGTCCGGTTATAGACAGTTTGAATGAGAATAAGTCTAGATTAGAGGAAATGGTAAATACCTTTAAGGGGGCGATTCCACAGTCAGTAAATTTGTTTAATGGGGGGAATCAATAATTATTTATATAAAAAACCTTCTTTTCCTCAATGTGTTTTTATGCTAGGATATTAAGACCTAAGATATGGTAAAAGCTTGGATAGCTCAGTTGGTAGAGCGCTTCCCTGAAGAGGAATAGGTCCCCAGTTCGAGCCTGGGTCCAAGCACCAAAAATGATAGTAGTTAAAATAAAAGTAGGGGAAAGTCCGATAGATGGTACAGGTTTGTTTGCTGGCGAATTTATCCCGAAAGGTGCCATCGTTTGGGAATTTACTCCTGGGGTTGATGAAGCTTTTACGAAAATAGAAGTTGAAAATCTTCCAGAACCAAAACGGACAGAAATATTAGGTCTTCATTTCGCTTATATAAGTAAACAAACAGGTCTTTATATTAACTGTGGTGATGCGGCTAAGTATGTTAATCACTCCTATAACCCAAATATTGCATCACGTTCGGGTGACAAGGAAGAAATATGTTATGCAGTTCGCGACATACAAAAAGGAGAAGAAATAACACAAAATTATAATGATTTCGAAGAAATAGAATTTGGTTTTGAAGTGAAGTAATACAAAATCCGCCAGATGGCGGATTTTGTATTGTATTCATTTATATAGACTTTACTTTCAACTTAGTTTGGCGAGCTTTGTCTACTTTAGGTAAACGTATAATCAAAAGTCCATGCTTCTCAACGGCTTCGGCTTCTTCGATTTCCACTTCGTGCGGTAGAAGTATTGAACGAGTGAAACTTCCCC
>CAYGDF010000045.1:0-3238 GCA_964348675.1 uncultured Candidatus Saccharibacteria bacterium | reverse complement strand
TGGGTTTATAGGTTCTCGCTCAAATTCACAAATATTTTGAGTCCCCCAAAAATTTTGGTGAGTGCTCGCTTTCTGACAAAAGCTACGCCTCGGTTTTTGATTCTCAAAAAACTCAGTTTGAGCTACAAGCCTGCTTTTCGGGAAGCCCGAAAAATAAATGCCCTCCTTTTTAGGGGAGGGCGGAGAGTGGTGTACTTTTTTGTTAGTACGGGATGAAGCTGAAGCGCCTTACCTGATAAGGTTGAGCCATGTTGGGGAATTCGTCAGTCATTTTTTTCGGCCAGTCGCTTGGGGCCTCGACGAAGCCTTCAAACATCGCTTTGGGGCGAATGGCGATGGCGTGGCCATTGTGAGAGTAGAGTGGTACATAGACGACAAGGGGTTCAGAGTCTTCGTCGTCGACATCGACCGCTGTGCCGATGACGAGATAGATTCCGCCTTTGTAGTGGTGGTAACGTCCGAGCCGGATGTTGTATTTATTGCCAGTGAGTTCACGCTCCGATTGGGGGAAGTTCCAGTCTGTAAGGTTGTCGATGTCTAGTGCACGGTCGGCGGTTCTGACCAAAAATGACGGTCCGATGTTGGGATTGTGAATGACGAGATAGTTGTGCTCGTTTTCGCTGTGTCTGGCGTGTCCAAGAACCCGCCATTGTCCGAGTGCTGGCGTTGTTATGCTGGTTAGCAGGTAGGGAACACTGCCTTCGATAGATGAGAAGTCGACGGTGCGGCCACTTTCACGCATGAACTGGTCACCTGGTTGTGATGTCAAAGGACGATTCTCCTTGTTGGAATAAGAGATTTCTGGAGAGGATTTTAGCATAAAATTGCGACTATGAGCTTGCAAGAGAAAAACTTGAACTGATATACTTCTACCTAGTTTTTTATCAATGCTATCTATATGTCGCTAAAACCGTTAATAAAATACGATGATTTTGCCAAACTTGATCTGCGAGTGGGTACCGTTGAGAGTTTTGAAGAGGTTGAAGCTTCTGAAAAACTGATCAAATTAACGGTAAATATAGGCCTAAATACGCGGCAAATTTTGGCAGGAATTAAAGACTCAGTCAAAAAAGAGGACTTAATCGGAAAGCAAATTGTCATTGTGGCGAACCTAGAACCAAGAAAAATGGCAGGTTTGGAGTCACAAGGCATGATACTTGCGGGCGATGTGGACGGAAAAGCTATAATAATTTCTCCAACACAAACACTGGAGAATGGAACAATTGTGAGGTAAATATGTCAAAAATATCAAAAGTGAATAATAGGTTAGCAAATAAGGTGAAAAAACAGAAGCTGATGCCTAGCGGAACCGGCAGTCCATGGAGAGGCTATTTGATCTATGGGGTTTTAGCGTTGATGCTATTTTTGGTGTTTTTTAACTTTTCCGGTAGCGGCGTGGCAGGAGAGAAAATTTCAATGTCTCAAGCTCTTTCTGATATTAAGCAGGAGAAAATAAAAACAGTCGAGGTTGATGGAGACAAAGTTGATTTGGTTTATAACGATGATTCTCACAAAGTAGCTCAGAAAGAAAAAGGCGAATCGTTGGTTGTGACTTTTGCTGCAAGCGGAATAGATCCTTCAAAAATCTCTTACCAAGTCAAAGACAATTCGACAAGTGAGCTGATTGGTTCGGTTCTGATTAATTTTTTGCCGATTATTATTATTGTGGTTGTGTTCTTTTTGATATTCAGACAGGCACGGGAGGGGGCAAATTCGGTTTTTTCGTTTGGCCAGTCAAAGGCTAAGCGGTTCAGCAAAGACAATCCGTCAGCGACTTTTAAAGATGTTGCAGGTGTTGATGAGGCAAAAAAAGAGCTAGAAGAGGTTGTTGAATTTTTAAAAACGCCGAAGAAATTTACATCTCTCGGAGCTAAAACACCCAAAGGAGTTCTTTTGGTTGGTCCGGCTGGTACCGGTAAGACGCTGCTTGCCAGAGCGGTAGCCGGAGAGGCAGGAGTAGCATTTTTCTCTGTGGCCGGAAGTGAATTTATGGAAATGTTGGTGGGTGTCGGTGCGGCTCGTGTCAGAGACTTGTTCGGAAATGCAAAAGCTGCCGGAAGTGCAATTATTTTTATTGATGAAATTGAATCGATTGGCCGTCAGCGCGGTAATAGTATGTCTGGAGGACATGACGAGAGAGAACAAACTTTGAATCAGATTCTTGTGGAGATGGACGGGTTTACTCCAAATGATAACGTGATTGTAATGGCTGCAACGAACAGGCCGGACTTATTGGATCCGGCTCTTATTAGGCCGGGAAGATTTGATCGAACCGTAGTATTGTCTCTGCCGGATATTGAAGAAAGAAAGGCGATACTTAAAATCCATATGGCTGGTAAGCCTTTTGTAAAGTCTGTTGATTGGACTAAGATTGCAAAACGTACGGTAGGATTTTCGGGTGCGGACCTTGCCAACATGCTTAATGAGGCAGCGATATTGACCGCTCGTGAAGGAAAGAAAGAAATTACCTCCTTACAGCTTGAAGAGGCGGCGACAAAAGTAAAAATGGGCCCACAGAGGAAAAGATTACAGAGCCAAGAAGAAAAAGAAATGACGGCTTATCATGAAGGAGGACACGCAATTGTGGCTCACTTTAGTGCGAATATGGATCCTGTTCATCGAATATCTATTGTTTCAAGAGGAATGACAGGAGGGCACACTCTTATTCCGCCCTCAGTCGATAGAACGACCGAGAAAAAATCTCACTTGTTGGAACAAATATCAACACTAATGGGTGGCAGAGCAGCTGAAGAATTGGTTTATAACGAGGTTTCTACGGGTGCTTCAAATGACCTATCTGTTGCAACGAGTATTGCCAGACAGATGGTAACTGAGTTTGGTATGAGCAATTTGGGAGCAATCAATGTTGGTGACCAGAAAGACTTTGGTGTGTGGGGTATAAATTCCGGTCCAGGCTATTCTGAGGAGTTTGCGGCCAAAATTGATAAGGAAATTACAAGGATATTAGATGAGGGTTATCGCGAGGCGGTTAGTATTTTGAAGAAAAATCGAAAGGTACTTGATTTGGCTGTAAATAGGCTTGTTGAGGTCGAGACGATGGAGTCGGAAGAATTTGAGAAGATTGCCGGTCCGCGCCCTGGGCTAGCCAAAAAAATCGAGGCCAGTACGAGTTTGAGATAATAATTAGATAAATGGCCAATAAATTTATCGTTGTTGATGGAAATTCGGTTCTTCACCGTGCATATCACGCAATTCCATTTTTGAGCACTAAAAAAGG
>CAYGDF010000044.1:0-3292 GCA_964348675.1 uncultured Candidatus Saccharibacteria bacterium | reverse complement strand
GACCACTGCGCCATGCTCCACCCTGCCACATGAACTGTGGTGACGGGGAAAAGAAGAAAGCCGTTGCGCTCTTGTGCAACGGCTTTTGAATTGGCGATGTTCGTTGACTCATAAATCAAAACCACGTAGTGTAGAACTACTGAAGTACATTAACGAGGAGAAGTGATGTTACCGCAACATGTAGCGATTATCCCTGACGGGAATCGCAGATGGGAGAAATCACGCAATCTTTGGAGCGGGCGCGGACACGAGGAGGGCAAGGAGCGATTCAAGCAAATTCGCAACCACGCTCGCGCTCTCGGTATTCCGTTTTTGACCATTTGGGCCTTCTCCACTGAAAACTGGAAAAGGTCCACGGTCGAAGTGGGATTCATCATGCGCTTGCTTCGTGACACGCTTGCTGAAGTGGAGTGTGACATGCACGCCGAAAAAACGCGCTTTGTTGCTATCGGCAGGCGCGACCGGCTCGATAAAAGTATCGTGCAAATGATCGAAAAGATCGAAGCCGAAACAATCGGGTACACGAAGTTTTGCGTGTGCGTAGCCATTGACTACGGCGGTGTTGACGAGGCATGTCGGGCCGCTGAACGTTTGCGTGAAAGCCGTCAGTCAGAAAAGTCGCTTGTCGATTTTTTGGACACCCGACTTTCCGGCCTCCCCGACCCAGAACTAATCATTCGCACAGGTCGTGAACACCGCATGTCAGGATTCATGTCACTCCAGAGCGAGTACGCCGAGTGGGTGTTTCCCGATGTTCTGTTTCCGGACTTCGGTCCGGTGCAGTTTGACGAAGTGCTTGGTGAGTTCGCTCACCGTAAACGCAACTTCGGAAAGTGAAGAGCGCCGCAGTCACTACTGCGGCGTATTTTTTTTGGTATAATTAGAGCATGAAACTCATTTCTTGGAATGTAAATGGAATACGAGCAGTACATAAAAAAGGAGCATTAGACATGATGTTTGCTTTGGGTGCGGATATAATTGGTTTTCAAGAAACGAAATCTACACCCGATCAGTTAAGTAAAGCCACACTTGAGCCTACCGGTTATTTTGCTTATTTTGATTCTGCTAAAGAAAGGAAAGGATATTCAGGTGTAGCTGTTTACACAAAAGTAAAACCAGAGAAGGTCGATTTTGGTTTAGGGCACGACGAATATGACACCGAGGGCAGATGTCTCACTCTTCACTTCAAGGATTTCGTTTTAGTGAATGTATATTTCCCTAACGGTGGACGTGATGCCGAACATTTTCAGTACAAGTTACGCTATTATGATATGTTTTTAAAACATGTGCAGAAATTAGAAAAGAAATACGACAAAGTTATTTTCTGTGGAGATTTAAATGTGGCGCATAATGAAATAGACATTGCTCGCCCAAAAGAAAATGCAAACTCAATTGGGTTTCTTCCAGTTGAAAGGGCTTGGGTGGATAGAGTAGAGGAGGCTGGGTTTATAGACACGTTTAGGAAACTCCACCCGAAAGAAGTGAAGTACAGTTGGTGGGATCAGAAAACAAAATCCAGAGAAAGAAACGTTGGTTGGAGAATAGATTATTTCTTTGTAAATAAGAAAATGGAAAAAAATATAAAGAAGTCGGACATTATCGGAGATTTCATGGGTAGTGACCATGCACCAATAGTTTTAGAAATAAAGTAAAAACAGCCACAATTGTGGCTGTTTTTACTTTATTAAATCTTACTGTGAAACTGTAGTTGTGGAATTAACCGTTGCGCTTGTTGTATTTTTTCTGCCAAAGAATGAACGAAGTGCATCTATTTTTGACTTGAATGTTTCGCGGATTGTTTTTATTTCAGCCTTTTTTACCTCAACCTCTGCTTTACGTTCTGCTTGTAGCGTTTTTATTTCAACTTTCTTTTCAGCAACTACAGTAGTTCGTTCCTCTTTTTTAGTTTGACGACAGGTTTTTGTGTCTAGTTCAAAAGTGGCGAGAACCTCCCTTCGGCTCTTCGTCAAAGTTTCTTGAGCTAAAGTTACGGCTTTTTTATATGCATCAACGGCGGCTCTCACTGCCGCCACTTTTGCAGTCGGATCAGTTATGGCGACAGCCGCTTTCTCCGCCTCTTTTCTAGCATCTAAGGCTTTTGTCATTGAGGTGTTATAAGTCGTGCGCGCCACACCTAAAGAAGTATCACGCTTCTCTATTGATGCCTGCTGACAAATAGTAAAGTTTTGTGAAGTAGAGACAGTAGTTGTTGCCGTGGTCGTAGCGTTTACTTCTGCACTTGCAAGTGCCGGCGCTAATATCGCACCAATGAGTAGAGTTGATAGGAAATATTTTTTCATATTATTTATAAATTATTGTTGTTATAGTCTGTCACTATTTGAGCGGCGTCTTCGTTGTTTATTTGAGTCTCAAAACTTTCCACCTGTCTATCTACAGAAGAGAAAGGGTCGCTTCCGTAAGTATACATCTCCGTGAGAGATGGTAGCAAAACAAATAGGATTGAGCACACGGTAACCACTTGGGTGATAGCCAGCCATATATAGGGAGATCGTATCGCCCGCCCGTCCCTTGTAGAAACTTCTTTCTCTGGTATTTGATTAAGAATTTTTATAAGTGTGGCGCGGGACGGCGACACGGTCTCCTTATACATGGTTAAAGCGCGTTCTACTCCAGACACTATTTCTTTTTCTTCTTTTATTTTCATTTTAAGTGTTGAGTTAGTGCGCGTAATTTCTTTAAGGCTCGTTCTTTTATTTTTCGAACATACACTTCCTCCCTGTCTATTATCTCTGCAATCTCTTTATAACCGAACTCTCCGTAAAAGTACAGACGAATTACATCTTGCTCGTCGCTTGAAAGCGAAGGAAGATATTCGTTTATTGATTCGGCAAGCATCCGCACATGAGCGTCACTTAGCAAATCTACATTTTCATCTTCTGTGGTTTCAAAGAGCGCTTCGTCAAAAGATACTGAAGACTTCTTTACACTATGATTTATGAGTAGTCTCTTCGCGATTGTGAAGAGATAGGCAAGTGGAGATTTTTCAGGTTCATAGTCAGGAAGTGCCTTATAGAAGTTTAAGAACGCTTGCTGGCAAATATCATTTGCTAAATCTACATCACGGCACCGGGAGAAGACGTATCTGTATAGAGGAGTAAATAACCCCTCGTAAACTACCCCAAAAGCCTCACCATCTCCATTTTTGGCAGAAATGATTAGTTTTTTCAGGGTTTCTACGTCCCCCACATCATGTATAACAGGTTTATTTTCGTTTTGTGACAGCATCGATTCCGGGTAGTGTACCATTTGAAAGATATTCAAGCATCGCCCC
>CAYGDF010000043.1:0-3436 GCA_964348675.1 uncultured Candidatus Saccharibacteria bacterium | reverse complement strand
TGGCCCAACAGTTGGATACTTTAAACAGCACGGAATATAAAAAAGATTTTATTCCGAAACTCGTATATGACGGACTTTCACTTGGGGATGGGGGTACTGTTAACTTTAACTTGAAAATGCCCGTTCTTATTCAAGGAAAACTTCCAGAGTCTATTTTCCCCAGTTTAACGCAAGCAGATAACGCTGCCGGAGGTATAGAAGAAACAGTTTCTGAAACTGTAGCGTCTAGTACAACTCCAAATTAAATCTATGTCACCTAAAATTTTAAACACATTCCTCCTGATAGCATCCTTCGTAGTTTATTATGTTGTGATTTCTCCTTTATGGAATGGCACAGGGACAGTGTGGTCGCCAGAGAGAGGTATAACGGAATTAAGAAGTTTGGAATCTCAGTATAGAGATACCGTCAGTCAAGCGGCAGAACTTTTCAATAAAGGTAAGGAACTGCGCTCACAGTACGAAGCAATTGACGAAGAGACAAAATTAAAAATGGCTCAGATGGTTCCGGCAAGCATTGATCCAGTGCGACTACTTAGTGAAGTTAATAATATTGCCGCCCAGTCTGGAATAGCGCTTACTGGAGTTACGTATTCTGAAGGGGGAGCGGCGGATAAATTGCGCGGTTCCTATGACATAGCGTTTACAGTTAAAACAAGTTATCCGAAGTTTAAAGAATTCATGAGAAATTATGAAACATCTTTAAGATTATTCACACTTCAGTCAGTTACTTTTTCAGCACCAGATAAAGCGGATGATTTAATAAATTTCCAAGTTAAATTAAGAACCTATTATTTGAAATAAATTTATGCAAGTACCAACTATTTTTGCGGAAAAAAGAAATCTTATAATAGAAATTGTAGTTATCTTCCTTTTCCTTGGCGCTATGTACTATGGCTACACACTTTTCAGTGAACAGTCTCCGACAACTACCACTTCCGCCAACCAGCAACTCTTCGGTCCCAACCTAACACTTCTACTTAAGGCCGTAAACGAGGACCACTTGGTCCTTAAAGACGTTTCTTTCATGAACACTGAACTAGTTCGTCAACTTCAGGATTTTTCTGAAGTAATTTCTCCAAACCCAACACGTGGTCGTGACGACCCATTCGTTCCATATAGATAATTCTCCCAATCATAATGCTTCTACTTGATCTACTTGTAAGCCAGAATAAATTAACAGAACTTGAAGCAAAAGACATTGAATCTGATCTTTCGATGCGTGATGATGTTTTTATAGACGATGTTTTATCAAAGAAAAGTATTGTCGCAAGTGATATAACCGAAGTGAGAAGTATTCTCTACGGTCTACCAATTTACTCAGCGGATATTCCTGAAGGAAAGGAACTTACAAAATATATTAGCGTGGTTCAGTCCAAGCAACTGCTCGCAGTTCCGCTTGAACTTAAAGATGACGTTTTGTTGGTTGGTGTGGTGGACCCAGAACACGGAAATGTGTTAGACAGTTTACAGTTTTTGTTTGGGAAGGATCATCAGGCGTATAAAGTTTATTTGATTACAAATGATGCTTTTAGAAAACATTTCGGATTATCGGTAGATACTCCACCGGAAAAAGCCAGTCTTACCACAAAAGTAAATGACGAGGTAATGTCATACGTCAATAAAGAGGGGGAGGATAAAGAAAAATCAGATGACGATATAGACCTGACAGATATTGCTGGAGACATTGACGACGGCTTAGCGAAACTTCCAGTTCCAGATATTTTTAGTATTATGCTTCGTTACGCTATCGATAATGGCGCGAGTGATATTCACATTGAACACACAGGAACCGCAGTTCGTGCACGCGTTCGACTTGATGGCCGTCTTGAAACAGTCGCAACTCTGCCACCAAAGATTCATCCGATGCTTATCGCCCGTGTGAAAATTCTTTGTCAGATGAAACTTGATGAGAAAAGAAAACCTCAAGACGGTCGTTTCAGTACAAAAATGGGAGACCACGCTATTGACTACCGTGTTTCAACTTTCCCTGGATATTATGGAGAAAAGGTGGTGATTCGTATTTTGGATAGTTATAAAGGTGTTCGTCCAATTGATACTCTTGGGTTTTCAGAACAAATGATGACTGAGATTCGTGCTGCTTTAGGAAGACCTTATGGAATGATACTAATTTGCGGGCCAACAGGAAGTGGAAAAACAACTACGCTTTACTCGATGCTTAATGAAATCGATCGTGAGCACAGAAATGTGGTGTCTCTAGAAGATCCAATCGAATATAACGTGGGTAGTATGAACCAATCTCAAGTGTTCCCAGAAATTGGATATACGTTTGCTTCCGGACTTCGTTCAATTTTGCGTCAGGACCCCGATGTAATCATGGTGGGAGAAATCCGTGATGCTGAAACTGCTCAACTTGCTATTCAGGCCGCTCTAACTGGTCACTTGGTATTTTCAACAATCCACACCAACACGGCTATTGGTGTAGTGACTCGTTTGCTTGATATGGGAATCGAGCCGTATCTTATTGCGCCAACTTTGATTGCTACAATCGGACAACGTTTGTCACGACAAATTGCTGAAGGGTGTGGGGTAAAAATGGAGATGAATACTGGACTTACGGAGTTGGTTAAGCAATCTTTCTTTGATTTGCCCGATGAATTTAAGTCCAAACTCCCTCTTGACCAGCCACTTTATGAAGCAAAGCCAAACGAAAGTTATGCAAGCGGTACAAAAGGGCGAGTGCCAGTGTTTGAAGTGCTTACTTTTACGAATGAGATTCAGAATGCAGTCCTACACGCTCTCGGAGAGGAAGAGATATGGAAGTTAGCTCGGGCTCAAGGGATGATAACGATGAAGGAGGATGCGATACTTAAATGTATTGCTGGACGCATACCATTTGTCGAAATTAACGAGTTATAGTTCATAAAATTAAGCGATTTCTTTGTTGCGGAGCCTCTCTCGCTCGTCAACGTAGTGTTACCTACGTTTCCTCGCTCGTTTCTCCGCGCCTCGAACTCATCTTAATTTTATGAACTATAAAAATGTGTCACGTTTTTGCGTTTTGGCATATTTTTATCTTTTATAAAATGGAGTTTCTGTGAGTTATACAATTGTTTTTAGTTGTGTAGGGTTTATACTCGAAGTATGAACTACGAATCAGAACTTGATGATTTAATAATGACACTTGTGAAAGAAACGGGCTCGGACCTGCATTTAACGGTAGGTTCTTTTCCTACAGTTAGAATTAACCGCGATTTAGTTCCGCTTACTAGAAAAACAGAATTAACCGCAGAAGATACGGTAGGATTTTTGCGTCAAATGGTGGGAGAGAAGGCTCTTACAGGTTTTGTGGTTTCTCAGGAGTTGGATTTTTCTTATGAGCACAGAAGAGAATACCGCCTGCGTGGGAACGCCTCATTTCAGAGAGGCTTTATTTCTATTGCCCTTCGATTGATTCCTAAAGTAAAAAGTATATCCG
>CAYGDF010000042.1:0-3577 GCA_964348675.1 uncultured Candidatus Saccharibacteria bacterium | reverse complement strand
TTATGAACCCCACAGAACAGGAGAAAATAGGCCTATTTATAAAGAAAACTCGTGAAGAGAAAGGAATGACCCAGGATGAGTTCGCGCTGTCTCTAAAGACTTCACAGTCCGCTGTGGCGCGTATTGAGTCTGGTAATCAGAACCTAACTATTGAAAACCTTGAAAATATCAGTAAAGTTTTGGGGAGACAAATACTTTCACTAAACGATTCTATTGATTTCAAAGTTCACGGTGGGAGAAAATTATCTGGAACCGTAGAAACCAACACTTCTAAAAACGGTGCAGTTAACCTTATGGTAGCAGCACTTGTGAACACTGGCACCACCGTTCTTCATGACATTCCTCACATAGAAGAAGTACATAGATACAAAGAACTTCTAGAAAGTGTCGGTGTTTCTATTAGATGGATTAATGATGAAAAGTCTCTTGAGATTATTCCACCTAAGAAACTTAAGTTTTCAAAAATGAACAAAGATGTCGCGACCAGAATTCGCTCATTTACTTTTGCCGGCGCTTTCGTCCACTATACAGACGCTTTTTCGCTCCCCCACTCTGGCGGATGTAAAATGGGTGAACGCACAATTGCTTCACACAAGTACGCTCTAGAAAATTTTGGTATAAAAATTGTTACAAAAGAAAATCAATACGAAGTAAGTCATGAGAAAATGCGTCCAGCATCTTTCCCTCTCTTTGAATCTTCAGACACTGGTGCAATCACCGCGCTCATCGCCGCATCTAAAATACAAGGAACAACGACTATTAAATTCGCTCCGCCAAACTACCAAGTACAGGACGTTTGTTTCTTGCTTGAAAAGTTCGGTGTGAAAATCGAAGGAATTGGTACCACCACATTGGTTGTACACGGCATTAAAGATATTCACACAAATGCAGAGCACCACAACAGTGAAGACCCAATAGAGAGTATGTTTTTCATTTCTGCAGGAATTGTCACAAAGAGCAAACTCACAATCACCCGTTGCCCGATTGATTTCCTAGAACTTGAACTCGAGAAATTAAAGCGCATGGGTCAAAAGTTTTCTATTTCAAAAATGTATCTATCTAAAAATGGACGTACGAAGTTAGTGGATATAACTATTTCTCCGTCTAAACTAACTGCGCTTAATGATAAATTGCACAGCCAGCCATTCCCTGGAATAAACCAAGACAACCTTCCTTTCTTTGTTCCTATTGCCTGTCTCGCAACGGGTACAACAATGATTCACGATTGGACATGGGAAAACCGCGCTATTTATTTCACGGAATTAAATCGTCTCGGTGCTGACATTAAACTACTTGACCCACACCGAGCACTCATCACTGGTCCTTCAAAACTTCGTGGAGCACAAATTGTTTCCCCTCCTGCACTTCGTCCAACGGCTATTATTTTAATCGCTATGCTCGGCGCTGAAGGCACATCCTTACTCAGAAATGTTTACTCTATAAAGCGCGGTTACGCAGACATTGCTGAAAGACTAAACAAGCTAGGTGCAAAAATAGAGGTGATAAGAGGAATATAGTTTAGAGTCTAAACTAGACTTAAAATATCTTTAGCTATTTCTTCACTACTCATTAGTGATGTGTCGTAAGTTTTAAGTTCTCCATTTTTAGAAAACTCGTACATTTCGTTTAATTCCCAAAAACGCTCTTCACTTAAATTAGCGAAACCTTCTCTCCCATTTTTATTAGCCCTTTCAACTCTGTCTTCAAACCTTTTTATAAGAACATCTTTCGGGGCTTCCAAATTAACTTCTACTATTTTATAGTCGGCATCTTTTGCAAGTTCAACCAATGGAACTATTTTCTCTTTGTATAATCCACCGTCCTTTATAACAGACGTTCCTGTCGCGACACATTCTTTCATAAGAGCCTCAAGCATTCTGTAAATCTCATCCGCGTGACTCCCTGATTTATAATCCAAAAAACACCACTTAACCCTATCGTATGAAAGATGAAAGAATCCTTTTCTTAATTTCCCCAATTCTGTTATCACTGCGCTTTTACCAACACAAGTTGGTCCGTTTATAACAATAAGCGTCTTTTCCATACATTTCATTGTACTCCAAACCTAGTAAGATGAATACCTAAAATGGTGTATAATTAAACAATACTAATTTCACAATATACAATGAAAACAACGAACAAGGAATTAATGGCACAGGCTCTTGAGGCGCTTCGTGGTAAGTGGTGGCTAGCAGTAGGAGCACTTGCTCTCGCTGCTTTAGTCAACATAGTGTCTCAGTCTATTCCGATGATAAGTTTTATTACTTCCATACTTGTAGCAGGTCCAATGTCACTCGGTATAGCCTATTTCGTCCTTGCTATTGCGAGAAGTAAAACCCCTAAGGTAAGCGAAATCTTTTCAGGTTTCGACAGGTTCGGCACAGCGATTGCTACTTACGTGCTTTCAGTTCTCTTTATAATTCTTTGGGCTCTCCTTCTTATTATCCCAGGTATCATCGCAGCCCTGTCTTACTCACAAATCTACTTCATTCTTTCTGATAACAAAGATATCGGCCCGATGGAAGCAATAGACAGAAGTAAGAAAATGATGATGGGTAACAAATGGAAATTCTTCTGTTTAGTATGGAGATTCTTTGGTTGGATGCTTCTTTCTATTCTTACCCTTGGAATTGGATTCCTATGGCTCATGCCTTACATGTATGTAACGTTCGCTAAATTCTACGAGGACGTGAAAAATAAAGAGGAGGTTGTAGAAGTGATTGAAGTTGTAGAAACAGTTACTACAGAATAACGTCGATTAACACGAACTTAGAGCCTTCTTTAGCTGATAAAGATAGGCTCTTTTCGTTTTCTATTCTTGCTTGGTCTCCTTTCTCAAAAGTTTCGCCATTTATTTCTAATGTACCTTCAGTTACATAAACAAATACCCCTCGCCCGTTTTCGACAGCGTGTTCTATTTCCTTTTCTTTATTTAATTCCGCTTTGTAAATTATCGCATCGGCTTCTATTAAAATCGCTCTGTCTAAATCCTTGTCGGAAGCAACTGGCACGAGAATGTTCTTTTCCATTTGAGAGAAATCTTTTTGGTCATATGCAGGTTCTAAATTTCTCATCTTTGGCATGAGCCAGATTTGGTATAGATGAATTTGCTCTTTAGCATTATTCATTTCCGCATGAGTAACCCCAGTTCCTGCTGACATATACTGAACTTCGCCTTTCTTCATCGTCTTGGTATTTCCCATATTATCCTGATGAGTAAGTTCTCCGTCTAACATAATTGTAACTATTTCCATATCTCTGTGACTGTGCGCCCCGAATCCTGATTCTCCGTCTATTGTGTCGTCATTAAATACGCGCAGTGCTCCAAAGTTCATATTACTTGGGTCGTAATAGTCAGCAAAAGAAAAAAGGTGGTAAGTAGAAAGCCAATCGTGCTGGGCGTGATATCTATCTTTTGAAAGAATCTTTTTAATCATAAATATATTATATATTTAAAAATGAAATCATTCACAGCACTGTTTACTTCGTTCAAGTTTGTGGGCGATACAGGAGTCGAACCTGTGACATCCACAACGTCAATGTGGCGCTCTACCAACTGAGCTAACCGCCCTAATGA
>CAYGDF010000041.1:0-3809 GCA_964348675.1 uncultured Candidatus Saccharibacteria bacterium | reverse complement strand
AGCAATTTTCCTCCCTAGATTTCGAGATTCTTTATCAGGCCGGCAATCTTCAGCAGGGTTCCATAGGCCAAGTCGACATTGCAAAACCTGCCTACAAGACCGAAATCACTCTCGGTGCTTGTTCCAAAGGGGTCTGCCGTTATGATGACAATGTCCGAACTGGCAGTCTTAAAATTACCGCAATTAAGGACAAAAAAAGTTACGAGGCTCAAATTCCCTTCGTAATGGAAAAAATTACGCCGGAGGCATCCGAGATAGTCGGCCCTGACAACACTATGGACCTGATCGTGCAGGCTGGCTCGGTCAGCAACAACTATTATGTTCTTGTGAGTGAAACAATCGGCGTACCAATAAGCCTAAACTCCCAAAAAGGCAGTCCGGTTGCAGCGTTCTCAATTGCTCCGAAGCTAAACCGCCCAGTGACTGTTAAATTGAAAAATCAAAATATTGAAGGGCTAAAAATAAACAGATTTGATTTCACTCAAAATGTTTGGAGTCAAACAAATTCTAAAATCGAAGGCGGCAATCAGTTTAATTCTGACAATTTAGGGCTTTTTGCCTTTACACAATAAATATGGACCTGATTGAAAAAGTTGTTGATGTATCTAAAAGAAGAGGATTTATATTCCCATCGTCTGAAATTTATGGCGGCATGGCCAACACCTACGATTTTGGCCCCTACGGGACTGCTTTAAAAGAGAACATTCGCCGTATTTGGTGGAATAGGTTTGTTGAGGAAAGAGAGGATATTTACGGAATTGATAGTTCTATTATAGTTAATCCCAAGGTTTGGGAGGCTAGTGGACACGTGGCTAACTTTGGAGACGTCATGGTCGAAGATCTCAAAACCCACAAACGTTACAGAGCCGATCATTTAATTGAAGAACACTTCGAAAAAAAAGGCGAAAAGACCAAGGTTGACGGCAAGACCGCGGAAGAACTGCAGGAAATCATTGATAGTGAAAAAATAAAAAGTCCGGAAGGAAACGAATTAAGTAAAGCTCGCAAATTCAATCTTCTTTTTAGAACAGAAATTGGAATTATTGAAGGTGAGGGCTCAACAGCATATCTTAGAGGCGAAATTGCCCAAGGAATATTTATCAACTTCAAAAACATTCTTGATTCGATTCACCCGAAACTGCCTTTCGGTATGGCTCAAACCGGTAAGGCATTCAGAAACGAGATAAGCAAAGGTCAATTCACTTTTCGCACCCTTGAGTTTGACTTAATGGAATTTGAATATTTCTTCGATCCAGAAAATGATAATTGGAATAAATTATTTGAATATTGGCAAACCCAGATGGACGACTTTGTTAAAGATATCGGACTAAATTCCACCAAACTACGCTGGCGGGCTCACGAAGAATTTGAGCTGTCACATTATTCAAAACGCACAGAAGATTTAGAATACGAATTCCCATGGGGACACAAAGAAATGTTTGGTATTGCTTACAGAACCAATTTTGACCTACTTAATCACGAAAAACATTCTGGTATTTCCCAAAGTTATACATACGCCGATGGTAAAAAAGTCGTCCCTCACGTAATTGAACCGACTTTTGGACTGTCTCGTCTGGTAACGATCGTACTGATGGACGCTTTTAACGAAGAAGAAGTTGATGGAGAAAAAAGAATTGTTTTAAAGTTCAATCCAAAAATTGCGCCGGTCAAAGCTGCCGTTTTACCTCTGATTAAAAAAGAAGAATTAATCTCAGTTTCGCGCGATATTCAAACATCACTCAAATCCCTTGGCGCGATTGTCTATGACGAAACAGCCAGTATCGGTAAGCGCTACCGCAAACAAGACGAAATCGGTACACCTTACTGCATTACAGTCGACTTCGATTCTCTTGAGGACAAAAAGGTCACCGTCCGCGACCGTGACACCATGAAACAGGATAGGGTAGAAATATCCAAACTCCTCGAATTCCTTTCCCCTAAATTTCTATAGCATTAGGTATCCTACTCACAGAGAGGGCGTAGTGAATGTATGAGCGAGCACCTACTCAAAGAGAAGCCTAAAAGGCTTATAGTAATTGACTTTAACCTCAAAAAATGATAAAATATGAGGGATAGTCGTATGTTAAGTACGGCGCACATTAAGGAGCAAGACTTGAAAAGCGATAGTAAGGGGTCCAAGCTCGGCGAACTCATGTTTACAGAGCTTGCTAATCTGTTTGAATCACTCAAACACGATCTAGACGATTTCACGTTGCGGGATGGGGTAGATGTTCACATTCCCTCAAACCCACTGTTCAATCTTCGATCAACTAGGTTGACACGTCAGACTCCTCAAGACCCAGCTTGGAGTTTTGGCCTTGAAGTTGAGCTGTACGGTGAAAAATACCAGCTCGAGTTTTTCCCTACAAAACAAAACAAGTGCGTATTGAGCCGAGACCTGGTAGGTTACGGCCTAAACGCACAGGATGCGCTTTCAGATTTCTTCTCGAAATTTGCCAAGCTGGCGACCAAAGATATCGTCAGAATATCGCATCCTACCGAACTGCACAGAGCCTCAGTGTCGATTGATGTTGAGTGGAAGAACGCTAAACAAGTCTGGAATCACCGCGTCACAAACGTTTTTCACTAGCTCCGAACCAGTATTCGCCGGCACCCCTATGGGGTGCCTTTTTCATGCCAATTTTAGGGTGTTGACACAACTTCTTTTTATGGTGAATAATGGTTACAGATGGTAATAAATGGTGATTTAGGGCAACTTAGGGCAGATGTTTTTAGGACAATTTGAACCACAATTTTCCTCTAATTCTAAGAGGCTTTCTATTCCGGTTAAGCTCCGGTCAAGTCTTTCGAAAGGAAAAGTAATCCTTTCAAAAGGTTTCGATCAGTGCATCTTCGGCTATTCAGCTGAAGGCTGGGACGCCCAAAGCGCTAAGCACCTTGAAAACCCGATCTCAGACCTGACAAGTCGCGATTTAAGAAGATTTATATTTTCTGCCTCAGAAAGTGTTGACTTTGACAGCCAAGGAAGAATGGTTATTCCGAAAATCTTAATCGATTATGCCGGAATTACAAATAGTGTCACAGTTGTCGGCGCTGGTGACCATTTTGAAATATGGGCTAGTAATAAATGGGAAAGTAAAATAAATGAAATCGATACTCAAAACCGTTGAAAAACATATTCCGGTGCTTCCTAGACAGTCAATTGAATTCCTAAACCCAAAGTCTGGCAAAAAATTCATTGATGCAACCTTAGGAGACGCAGGGCATACCCAATTACTGCTTGAAAAGGGCGCAATTGTGCTTGGTATTGATGCGGATTCTGAAAATGTTGATAAGGCACAAACTTTATCTCCGAACCTGACAGCTGTTCATGGTAATTTTGCCAAACTCAGCCAAATCGCCTCCATCAACAACTTTAAGCAAGTCGACGGAATATTATTCGACTTGGGTTATTCCTCAACCCAACTTCAAGACAGTAAAAAAGGCATCAGCTTCTTAAATGACGGGCCCCTTGATATGAGATTGGATCCAGTTAACCAAGGCGTTACAGCTGCGGATTTATTAAAAGTATTAACAGTAAAACAACTATATGAATTATTTATTGAATTTGGTCAGGAAAAGCGTGCTCGGCTCATTGCTGACGCTATTGTCCGCGCCCGTTTAATAAGACCAATTGAAACGACTGCTCAACTGGCTCAAATAGTTGAGAGCGTTAGCCCCCGGAGGAGCACAGACAAGACTCATCCGGCGACTAAGGTTTTTCAGTCACTCAGAATCGCAATTAATAGCGAATTGGACAACCTTGAAGAAGCACTTTTACAGTCTGTTGAACTTCTAAAACCCGGAGG
>CAYGDF010000040.1:0-4191 GCA_964348675.1 uncultured Candidatus Saccharibacteria bacterium | reverse complement strand
TGGCTAGAATTGTCATGCCTTTTGCGATATAAATTGCTGCTTCTGGTGTCATAAAGTTTGTATATTATTAGATAACTATTTCAATAAAAATGCGCCTTTTCGGCTTTGGCAGAAGTATAGCAAAATTTTGACTTAATTGCTATCCCCAGTGATAGGTTTATTTCGGGTAGTAAATCCTACCATTTGAGACCTAATGCAAAGACATTTATTCTAAATAAAAAAACCCGCCCGCTGTCACCGGGTGGGCTTTTGTTTGTTCCGCGTGCTTATGTGATACAGGCAAGCTGGCTTGCGCGACCCACGTAGGTCTGGGGCGTGAGTGCAAGCAGTCGCTCCTTCTCTTCGTCCGGAATCGTGAGACCCCGGATGAGTGTGTGGAGGTCGTCTTTCGACACCGGCTTGCCACGCGAGGCGCTCTTCAGGAGGTCGTAGGCTCCTTCGACGCCGTGGTACTTCATCATGAGTTGCACCGGCTCGGCCAGCACCTGCCAGGCGCCTTCTAGGTCAGCGTCCAGCTTTTCATGGTTGAGCTCGAGTTTCCCCATGCCCTTCAGGATTGACTGGTAGGCCACCAGGCAGTGCCCAAAGGCCACACCCATGTTCCGAAGCACAGTGGAATCCGTGAGATCACGCTGGAACCGGCTGATAGGCAACTTCTCCGACATGTGCCGAAGCAAGGCGTTGGCGACGCCGAGATTGCCTTCGGCATTCTCGAAGTCGATTGGGTTCACCTTGTGTGGCATGGTCGATGAACCCACCTCACCTTCTTTCGGCTTCAGTTTGAAATAGTCGAAGCTGATGTACCCCCACATGTCGCGGCAGAAGCCGATGAGGATGGTGTTCAGGCGCGCGAGCGCGTCGAACATCTCCGCCATGTAGTCGTGCGGTTCGATTTGTGTCGTGATCAGCTGGAACTGAAAGCCGAACTGGAACTCGCCGTCCCCTGTGATGAGATCACGGGTGAGGTTTTCCCAGTCCACCTCCGGGCAAACGAAGCTGTGCGCGTTGTAGTTGCCCACGGCCCCGTTCATTTTCCCGTAGATCATGACTGCTTCGAACGTGATCCGTGCCTCCACGATGCGGGTGTGGAAGTTGCCGAGCTCCTTGCCGACCGTGGTGGGACTTGCCGGCTGTCCGTGTGTGCGTGAAAGCATGGGAACATTTCGGTAGTTGCTTACCAGCGTCCCCAACTCACCTATCACCTCGTCGATGACGTCAACGAGTGCGTCCCGGCCAGCATCCAGTTGCATCGCGTGGGTAAGGTTGTTGACATCTTCCGAGGTGCAGCAGAAGTGGAGCAAGCCCTTCACTTCGTTGAGGGCAGGATATGTGGCGCACTGCTCCAGCAACCAGTACTCCACCGCCTTCACGTCGTGGTTGGTCTTTCCTTCGATTTCCTTGATGCGTTTAGCATCGGCCGGCTCAAAAAACTGCAGGATACACCGCACGGCCTCCTCACGATCTTCTTGGGAAAACTGCGCAGACGGCCGCAGTTTGGGAGCGACGGCAATCAACCAGCAAAGCATGACGATGGTGCGACGCCCTATCATCCCAGCCTCGCTGAAGATACTCGAGAGCGCAGCCGTCTTTTCGGCGTAGCGACCGTCGATGGGGGAAATAGCGGACAAGGCAGTCAAAGTGGACATGAGAGTCTCCAGTGCAAAAATAGTGCAGCCAAAAGCTCGGCTGTAAGAGCAGTCACTTTCTTAAAATACGAAAAAGTGTTTAGTTTAAACTACAATAAAAATAACCCTTAGTCAAAAGACTTTAGGAAGTACTTTCCATTACATCAAAATTGTTCCAGATGCGCGAAGCCTAGGAATTTTTCAAGGAGACGTACACTTAGTACATTAACGAAGAAAAATTCCGTAGCGACAAAGCAGATGGGGTAACTTTTGATTTAATGGCCTTCTTTTTTCAAGACCAACGAGTAGTAAACCGTAACCAAAGCCACGAATACTATTGATTGAACCACACCCACTAGAAGTCCCATTCCCATCCAAATCGCAGGTACTCCGATTGCAAACGCACCAAGAAGAATAACTGTCAGAACTTCATGGGCAAAAAGGTTTCCAAACAATCGCAGAGAAAGTGAAAGCATTTTCGCAATTTCACTAATGATTTCAATTAATCCTACGAAAAATCCAATAATTGAAACCATTCCCTCGCCGAAACTTTTCCTGAAACCTCTGTAAACCTGTTTGATTTGTATAAAGTGAGATAAATAGCCAAATACACCCTGTTCACGCATACCGATTATTTGCATCGACAAAACAACGGCCAAGGCCAATCCAAAGGTAGTATTAAAGTCAGTTGTCGCTCCACGGAAAAGTGGAACTTCTGTTTCTCCTACATGAATGTAAAAACTATTCAAGCCGGGAATCATCGGCAAAAGGTTAGCGATAATTAAATAAACCATCAAAGCCCCAACGTAAGGAACTACTTTTTTTGCTCTTTCCTTGTCCCCAATAATTGAAGTAATAAAACTTGAGACCATTTCATAAAAAATCTCTAAGATATGCTGAAACTTTGAAGGAATCATCTTTGCTCGAGAAACCGACATGCAAAGTGCCACTATCAAAATAGTAATAAACATTACCGTAATAGTAGAAGTGGCAATAGTAAGAGGACCAATGTCACCTAAAGTTGGTGCAACAATAGAAGGAATTTCTTCATTAACATGAAGGATTGTTGATTCTACCTTGGTTTCTTTCTCTGCCATAATGCGCATCATTCTATCACAAAATGAGCATTAAGTGAAGTGGAACACTAGACTTTACTCAGCCTTATCACTTACTTTTTCGTAAAACATTATGAGAGTTGTAATACCGAAAAATAAAGTAACAATGACCATTGTGCTCTTAAAATCGAACCAGTCACGAAGAGGCATACTTCTTCTTATGTATTCGTTTAAAAAAGCATTAACTATAAAAAAGATAGCCCAGGCATAGGTAATCCTTTCCCAAGCGCGGTTAGTCATTGGAAGAATTGAATTAAAAGCGAATTTCAAAAAAGAAGTATCTATCGCCAACCCCACGAGAAGAGTTAGTGCAAAAGTTATATCGTAAAGTGTATCGCGCATCTGAATAAATCTCGGCTGATGAAGAGATATAGTCATATATCCGAAACCAATTGTAAGTAGCGCCACATAAAGAGCAAGGTACGGAAGTCTTTTTTGTACTCTATATGTGACAACCGTTGAAATTATCGTGACCACCATTAAAATAAGTGTGGCCTTATATATGTGAAGATAATGAAAAGAAACTAGAAAGATAATAATCGGACCAAACTCAAGTGCACTTCCGATTAGAAGTCTTTTTAATATTTCCGGTGTGAATAGTCGGGAGAGGTCCATGTTATAATCAACCAGTATAAACCACCATGAATAAAATCACACACTATTTCTCAAAGTTAAAACGTTCATTAGAAAATTTTACCCTCACAACACCCGCAGCAATACTGCTCGGCGCCGTCCTCATCTCCCTTTCTCTATTAACTTTAGGAAATATGGGCTATGAAATAAACATAACAAAAACAGTTGCTGGGAAAATTTCAGACGCTAACCCACTACCTGCAATATTAAAAACAATTGGTGTTAATAAAAAAGACTTCGCACAGTGTGTTAATTCTGGGGAACGTGCGCAGGAGGTTAACGATTCTGTAACAGACGGCGTAAAGGCCGGAGTAAACGGAACCCCTTCTACTTTCATTCTTCGTGAAGAAAATGGAGTTTTGTATACAGTAGCAAATATCTCTGGGGCACAGAGCAAAGATTTATTTACGCAAGCGATTGAACAAGCCATTTCTCTAACTGATGTAAGTAAACTTGCAAAATTTGCGGGGCGCGATGTAGATGAAAACGATTTTGTGGAAGGAGACTCGTCTAAAATATATGTCATAGAATATTCTGATGCTGAGTGTCCATTCTGTATGCGACTTCATCCAACCATGAAAGAACTAAGAACAGAGTACGCCGATAAAATTTCTTTTGTTTACCGAGACTTTCCACTTACAAGTATTCACCAACATGCCCAAAAAGAAGCTGAGATGATTTCTTGTGTTGGTAAACTTGCCGGAGCAAAAGCCTACTATCAATTTATAGACTTAACATACGATTACAAAATCAAAAACAATATTGGATATCTTCCTTGGGAAAATAACTAATTGAAGAAAGGAAAAGTGGCGCCGTAG
>CAYGDF010000039.1:0-4499 GCA_964348675.1 uncultured Candidatus Saccharibacteria bacterium | reverse complement strand
TTAGGACATCGGCTTTTCATGCCGGTAAGCGGAGTTCGACTCTCCGTGGGGTCACTAAATTGTTTTACCTTAATAAACGAAAGTAGTACACTTAAGTGACTATGGCATTTCTTTCAGTCAAGAAAACACTGATAACAGCAACCCTCATTCTCTTAACAATAAATCTATCTTCTGCGGACATTGGTTCTTTCCGTCTTTCGTTTCAACAAAAAATTAAAAATGAATTTATAACTTTAAAGAAAGTATTTTCTGGGTTTTCTATCAGAAAGTCCAATAAAGTAGCGCCTCAACCTGAAACGTCAACTTCCGCCACCTCTTCAACTTCTATCAAAGATAATCCTAACAAGAAAACTGTAAATCAATCCGCCACAGCAAAAAATACAAATGATTCAGTAAAGACCACTGAAACAAACGATGCAAAACTTAAAATTCTTGTAGAGGAAAATAATACGCCGGGACAATCCACATACACTCTCACTATTTCAAACACAAGCGGAGGAAGTATAATCTCACAGGACAATAAAAATTCATGCTACGGGGAGACGTCTTGTACTTTTAAAGTTGCCTCGGGCTCTACACTAATATTCACACCAGCACCAAACACTGGTTACGCTTTCGTGGACTGGTCTAGTTACTGCGTTGGCCAAAAAGAATGTAAAATTACGGTAACAAAAAATATGACTCTCAAAGCATCTTTTAAACCAGCCCTACCAAGTAAACCTTCGGGTACGATTACCTCTCCTGCAAATCATCACACATGCTATATTCCTCTTGGCAAAGAGCGCTGTACAATTCTGGTAAGTTGGGAAGTCCGGGACCCGCAAGATATTCACTTGAGCGATAATGGCACCGAATACGTTATAAAATCTGAAGGTGGAAATGGTTTCATTGAGGATTTACGCTTTGATATTCTGCCTGGTCCACATGAAATTGCATTAAAGAATTACGGGGATACTTTGGACTCAATAACAGTGAACGCTGAGTGCGTTGCTGGAACATATTTGGAAAGTAGTGAATGTAGGGCAAAAGGCGCGCAAAGACTATCTATTTTTAAACCATCAAGTGGCGCAATAGAGTCTGAGCCTACTGGCATTAACTGTGGGGAAAGTATCAACGATTGTAATATGTCTTTCCTACTAAATACTAAAGTAACTCTAAAGTTCATAAAAAGGCCAGATGGAAATGATTTTAGTGGCTGGTATGGTGACTGCTCCGGAACGAGTCCGACCTGTGTGCTTACAATGGACAAACTAAAAACAATTGGAGTATTATTTAAATAAACCACATTGAGTGTGTCCTCTTGGAGCAGAGGGCAACTATTCTTTTTCCAAACTGTTTACAATTTAATTCTTATTTTAAGAAGTAACTATCAGTGTAATGTTTAATACACCAGTTAACATAATCATTTTGTCTACCCACATCGCTACTCATATTTCTCTGCAGTTCGCATATTTTTTCATCTTTTTCTAAATTCGCTAGTGCGGTAATACAATTTCGATAATGAACACGGTCAGAACCAGGAACGTTTTCAAAAAAGTTCCTATAGCAAAATTCTGCGCTAATTTGTTCATAATTATTATTTTTCATAACAGCGTACCTGCACCGATATTTCTCTTCACCTAAAGTAACGTCACAACTTTCTATACTTAACTTACTTTTAATAATAAACTGGGTTTTGCAACTTTCTGCACCGTTCATAAAAACTTCACAGTCTGAAAAGTTTTGAATATTGTCTCTATCTCTCAGAGGGGTATAGTTAACATATCTAAAATCAAACATTAAAAACGTAGTATCAAACAAGTAGGCGTGACTTACCTTTTGTGTAAAAACAAATGGAGTGACAATGAGAAATATTCCTAAAAAAATATACACCAAAACTTTTCTTAATTCTATTTCCCTAAAATACCCAACCACATAAACAATTGTAAGAACAACGAGTATGAGTAACAGTGGAATCATTAGCATCATCTGCACAAGGCCACTAACACCTATACATCCATTTTCCCCCAACCCTCTCATACAGGAACTAATGATGCTGAAACTCATCTGTAAATCAATAAGCAATATAACCACAAAAACAAAAACTATTATTTTAACTAGTTTATTCATAAACACAGTATATCAAACATTACTCGTGATGATATTTCTCCCCTTTGATAATCGTAAGCGCTCTATAAAGTTGCTCAACTAAAATAATTCTCACTAACATGTGCGGGAAAACAAGCGATGAAAGCTTCCAAGTATAGTTTGCTCGCTCTCTAACTGCTTGCGACACACCGTACGCCCCGCCGATTATAAAAACCATTCTCCTCACTGAATCCACCATTCTGTTTTCTATAAGTTCGGCGAGTGCTTCGCTTTTTATTTCAGTTCCTTTTTCATCAAGTAAAACCACGTAGTCCTCCTTTTTAATCAAAGAAAGAATCCTCTCCCCTTCTTTTACCGCCGTACTATCGTGCGGGATAAACGCCCATTCGGTCGGTAAATAGCGCAGAACTCGCATTTCAAAGTGTTTTATTAGGTCTTGAGTTAGAACGTCTTTTTCCTTTCCGACGCTTAAAATAAAGAGTTTCATTATGGTACACTTTACTCCAATACGCCCCAACTGGCAATAAAGACACTTTAAAATGGCTAAAAGAATCACAATCTCACTTACTTGGTACATAGTACTCGCGATTACAATCTTACTTGTTTTATCGTTTACTATAAGTGGAATTATTTCTTACACACTGTATAAAAAAGTTTTAGCCACCGAAACTATACAAAAAGAATTACTTGAAAAACAAAATCAGGATAGACTGGAGCAAGAAGAAAAGGCAAAAACACTAATCGACCTTCAACAAAAGGCGTTAACTGAAGCACAGGTAGAGCTTTCTAAAACCAAAACTGAAGCCGCTAAAACTAGCGCCGAGGTAAAAACACTCAGCCAAACTGTAAAAGACCAGTCACTACTTCCAAAAGATATAGTCATTTCATCAAGCGACCTTGCTCCATACATGACAGGTGTTGTACAAGTGATTTGTGCAAATGATACTGGTATCTCGAGTGGCTCTGGAAGTCTTTGGAAATTTAAAGAAGTAGAATATGCAGTGCTTACTAATTATCACGTGGTAAAAGATGCTACCAAATGCGCCATCTCACTTACCAATAGCGCCAACGAAACAATCGGTATATTTAGTTTAAAGGGTTCAGTTTTTACGTTTAATAAAAACACAGATGAAGCGGTGCTATCAATCGGAAGTTCAATTTCAACCAGTAACGTCCCTGTGGCGAATTATAATTATGCATTATCAAATGTCCGCAAATGTCAAAATAATTTACCAGTTGGCTCTCCTGTGGTAATAGCCGGATATCCAGCTTACGCGAAGCGAGACGCAACTTTGACAATAGACAACATCGGAACAGTAAACGTTATATATAGAACAGCAACTAACGGAATTATTTCTGGATACGATTCTTCTCAGCCAGGAAATCCTAACTATTTCGTCTCGGCGAAAATAGACAACGGAAACTCAGGTGGAATAGCACTTGCCAAAGATTCATCAGGAATATGCGTGCTTGGACTTCCGACATGGCTTACAGTTGGAAATTACGAAACCCAAGGATTGGTGCAAAATATTACCAACGTTTTACCAAATAATTAGATTTCATATTCTGTTATACTGTCCCCATGATTATTCTGTCCATTGAAACAAGCTGTGACGAAACGGCCGTCGCCATCATCAAGCGTGCCCGTGGGAAAAATTCCAAATTTGAAATACTTTCAAATAAAATTCTCTCCCAAGTAGATTTACACGCACAGTACGGTGGTGTTTTTCCCATGCTTGCCAAACGTGAACACGCTAAAGCCTTAACCCAGTTAATTGCCGAGGCTCTCGGAGAAGCCGACCTCTTGGTAGAAAGAACAAATACCTACCATTTGCCGATGAGTGAGAAAAAGAAACTGGAAAAAATATTAGACAAAGAGCACGGCATGCTACAAGCCATGACTGTTTTATTTGAAGGAATACAGAAGCCGGCAGTTGATGCTATTGCCGTCACCGTGGGCCCAGGACTTGAGCCTGCACTATGGGTGGGGGTAAATGCGGCTATGGCCTTAAATACTGTTTGGGATATCCCACTTTATCCAATTAATCACATGGAAGGTCATGTTATAGCCGGCATGCTTCGCAAAAACGAAGGTATATTTGAAGTCTCTCCAATTGAATACCCAGCATGTGCATTACTTATTTCCGGAGGCCACACTGAAATTGTGAGAATTCCAAAACTTCGTTCATACCAGGTCATTGGCTCTACTAGAGACGATGCCGTTGGCGAAGCCTTTGATAAAGTCGCCCGCATGCTTTCACTTCCCTACCCTGGTGGACCACAAATTTCTAGCCTAGCGGAGAAGGCTAGAAACGAAAGTATCACAGTGAGTGAAGATTTACGACTTCCGCGTCCGATGATTAATAGTAAAGATTTATTTTTATCTTTTAGTGGTTTAAAAACTGCCGTAA
>CAYGDF010000038.1:0-4581 GCA_964348675.1 uncultured Candidatus Saccharibacteria bacterium | reverse complement strand
TTTGACCCTAGCAATATTACTCTAAATAGGCAATACTGGGGTTATTATACGAACAGGGTTCGCATAATAACGAGTTAGTCGAAATATTTCTTTTTTCTTTTCTCGGGCTGTCGCCCGAATGTTTACAAAAATTTTCCAATTTCTTTTTCTTGAAGAGAGGGGAAATATGGTGTTTTCTCCGCTTCGCTACGAAAACGCTTTGTTTTTGAGGGGAATATCTGGTCGCCAAAGAAAAACTTGAAATCTAACTCGCCGTTAAACACTAGGCATGCTAGAACATCCGATAACTAAATCTGTTACCCTTCGACCAAAATCTGGTTTGGGGATTATTTTATGGATTCTCGTTTTAATTCTCTTGATACTATACCCCGCTTATTCTATCTGGAGGTTACTGCCTTTTTACGCTGATGTCTGGGTTGTGATAGATATTGTCCTGGTGGTTTTTAGCGCTGTTGTGGGCCTGCAACTTCTTGATCGTCATCCAGCGGCAATACGCAATGCAAAAATATTTTTTGTACTGAATATTTTATCAGCAACAACAACCTATGCATGGGTTTACGTCCTAGATGATCAGTGGAGAAACGTAGACCAGTTTGTTGCCTCGGTTGTGAGAATTGGACTCATTTGGTTGTTGGTATTTTTTTCAAGACGCAGCCGTGAATTATTCCCAAACGAGCCACTAGCAAACCGAAACCCCTTATCTTATTTACGCCGACACTTTTCAGGTAATTTAATGGGCCAGTTTTTCTTATATTGTACAATGGCATTACTAGTTGTGGCCGTGACGACCAGTCCAACACCGTCACCGACAGACGGTGGTTCAAAGGGAGATACCGAACGAGAAAAATTGGCTGACACATGGCTTGTAGACCACCCAGATAACCTAAAACAGCTAATGAAATCACCTACAGGCGTTCGGCCAACATTGAAAATTTCCCTGCCTGTTGCGGAGCCTGTGGACGCTAAAACGATATATGAACAGACATCGCCGGCTGTAGTGCTAATATCAACCAATACAAGCTTTGGCGCTGGATTCTTTTTAACTGCAGACGGCGTTGTTGCTACGAGTCAACATGTGCTTGACGGGTCGACTGACGCAGTAGTAATGCTGAAATCAGGAGAGCTCTTTCCTATCAGCTCCATTCTCACTTGTGATAAGAATAAAGATTACTGTCTCTTAAAGATTGATGCGACGGACACCCCCTATGTATCGCTAGGCGATTCTACCGCTGTTGAGGTGGGTGACCCGGTTGTAGTGATCGGGCATCCCTATGGAAATTACTTTTCCTTGAGTAATGGTCTGATTAGTAAAATCCACGAATACGAGAAGGCGGGAACACTTTTTCAATTCACTGCCCCAGCCTCACCAGGAAATAGCGGTGGACCTGTTTTTAACACAGGCGGACAGGTCGTAGGTATTTCAGAATCCATTTTTGCGTCAAATGATGCCCAAAACTTAAACTTTGCTACATCTGTTTCCTCGTTGCGGGAAGCGATAGAACCTCAACCGCCTCTATGACTTCTTTGAGCTTAACCGCAAAAGTTTTACTAGCCGAGCTAGTTAAACAGTGGACGACTGATTGGAAAAACAATCGGGAATTTTATATTCAGGAGTTAATCCCAGAATTACGAAAAGACCCGTCTTCAGGGATGCCAAAAGAAAAGGAGTTGGTGGAGAAATTAAAACGCCAGCTAACTCCAGAGCAATGGACAAACTTTGAAAACTTCTTAGCTGATCTTGACCATGAAGGGTATTCTATCGAGGGAATGATTAGGAAAATAAAGACGTATATTCAGCAAGAAAGCTTCAAGGAAGCTGATGAAATTTGGGAAATGTTGCAGTCTAACTTTTCAAGACTCCCATATACACAACATGAGTACGAATTACTAAAAACAGAAATAGTAAATAAAATAACCGAGCAAAGGAAATCCGAAGTCATTAATAAAATATTGGGGCTTCTTCAGAAAAACAATTTTGCTTCCGCTGATAAATTCTTCTCAGAACTAACTGGCCATTTGAAAATGGAAGAATTTGAAGAGATCAAGGGCCGGTACATTAAAGTAGACTTGGATAAACTCTCGGTGCAGCTAAATGAACCAATTGATGATGAAAAGGCCGTTGTCTTAGCTACCACAGGTAAAGACATTTTAGTGACTGCGCGTGCGGGAACCGGCAAGACAACATTAATAGCATTAAAGGTACGTCAGTTGTTTCAACAATACTCCGTTAAACCTGAAGAGATATTGGTGCTAGCTTTCAATAAAGATGCGGCTAAGCAGTTCGCTTCCAGAATAAATAAGTTCAGCCAAAGAGAAGTTGTTGATAATTCTAACTGTTTAACCTTTCACGCCCTTGCCCGTCGTCTTGCCAATCGTGGCGAACAATTGATATTTAACGAAAAGAAAGATCCCGACAACTTTGTCGGTCAAGAGCAAGACAAATATATTGGCTGGATATTCGAACAGTTACGGGATGAGCAGTATGAGGCTGTGACCAAGTTGTTGTATAAATTCTTCAGAGCTTTACCAAAAAAGCGAAAGGCAAAGGAGTTCAGCAATCAAGACTCTTATTTGCTTTATCGTAGAAATTTGCGCCACATAAGCCTTGCTGGTGATCGTGTGAAATCAGATGCCGAAAAGTATATTGCCGACTTTCTCTTTGAGAACAATATTAAGAAAAACAACAAATCAGTTTGTTATAAATACGAATGGAACATTAAGAAAAACTTAGGTCTCAGCTTTAAGTACGAACCTGATTTTACTCTATGGTTTGAAGAACAAGACTTTAACCTAGCTCCAATTACCGTACTTGAACATTGGGGTGTAACTGAAAAACATAAGGCTAGGGTAGACTACATGTCGGAAAAAGAAGTTTCGGAGTACTTGCAAGCGACCGAAAAAAAGAAGAGATTCTTAATCGAGAGAAACATACCCTTAATTGAAACTTCCGTTGATTGGCTTGATGAGTTTCGGGGCGACGACGTTCGGGTAAACTTTGAAAATAGATTACGCGAGGTACTAATAAAAAACGGGTTTGCCATTAACAAGATTCCGGAACAAGAAATTATTTACAAAATGCTCAAGGCTAAAGGAAATCTAGAGCCTTTTTATGCTCAGTTACGTAGCTTTGTGGTTCGGGCAAAAAAGCAATTAATATCCGTGGAACAGTTGGAGGCACAGTTAAACAACGAAAGTACAATAGGTGAGCGACAAAGATACTTTTATAATATCGCAATACCCGTTTACAAACGATATCAAGCCAGACTTAAAGAAGATAATAGAATTGATTTTGACGATTTACTGGTACTTGCTAAACAGAAAATCATCGAGACTAACGGTGAATGCGCTATAGATTTATTGGGCAATAAACAAGCAATTAGAAACATCAAATATGTCTTAGTCGATGAGTATCAAGATCTATCGGCGTCTTTTTTGGGGCTGCTTCAATCAATGCGAAACTGCAATCCAGAAGTGGGCCTTTTTTGTGTAGGAGATGATTGGCAGGCAATAAATGGATTTGCTGGCTCCGATCTTGAATACTTCAATAATTTTCAAAAATACTTCCGAGGTGGGCGCAAGGTATCGTTGCTTACTAACCATAGAAGCACAAAGAACATAGTCAACTACTCTAATCAAGTTATGTCCGGGCTTGGATTAGCCGCAAGGTCGTTAGAAAGTCGTCCTGACGGGAGCGTTGAAATTCTACCCATTCCGTGGGTCGAGTTAGGCAGCGATAAACCAGAATATGAGAAAGACGTACAATATATTCTTCAAAAAGACGGAAGTAGGGACTACTTAAGGCGGTGTAGATACCTTAAAAGTATAGATCTAGTTATCAAAAATAATCCAAAAGTAAAGCACCAGTTACTTTTTCGAACGCACAAATTCCTTGGAATTGCAAAGGAAGGAATTGTGGAAATTCTTACTAAGTGGAATCCAATTTCCAGCAACCTAATAACGACATCTACAGTGCACGGCTATAAGGGTCAAGAAAAAAGTATTGTCATAATTGTTGGCGCTGAAAAAGGAAGCTATCCACTTCTCCATCCTGATAATGAGCTGCTAGAGATATTGGGCGTGACAATGGAAAGTGTAATTAGTGAAGAACGTCGGTTATTTTATGTCGCTTCGACGCGAGCGGTTGATAAACTCTATGTCATTTATGATAATGAAGTTGGCCTTACCGAATTTAGCCCACAAGAAAACTCGGTATTTTCTGCTACAAAGGACTTCTCCAGCAATGAAGTATTAATTAGCGACATTCCTTTTTGAAAAGAATTTTCCGCTAATTGTTGTGTTTAGGTCGCCGGGCATTCACCCCTTTTATTCCCCTCTGCCCGGCGACCGATTGAGAAAAAGAAATTGGAAAATTTTTGTAAACAGTCCCGCTGCGGCGGGACAAAAGAAAAGAAATACATCGACTAACAGCGCGTATCTGGCTCCGGCTTGCTCCGTTCCTCCGCAAGCCTCCGCGTATATTGCGCGAGTGTCCGCTTCGCGATAGTATACACTCGCGCAACATCAGATACGCGCAAACGTTGTACGAAATGTTCTGTTTTTTTGATTGACAACAAAATTAAA
>CAYGDF010000037.1:0-4694 GCA_964348675.1 uncultured Candidatus Saccharibacteria bacterium | reverse complement strand
GCCGTCGTCTTATACACGACTGGTCCCTGGTTCGAGTCCAGGCGGATGCACAAAAAGAACGAAGTGAGTTTTTGCATCGGCAGAAACACAACTGCTTGTGTTTCGTCTGGACGAGAAGGCCACAGCCTTATTTTTCTAGCAAGAAAAATGGCGAGGGGCGGGCTGCGAGTTCGTCGAGAGGCGACGAGACGAAACTTGTAGCCGAGACGGCGGATGCACAAATATACAAAAAAGGTTTATATCGCATCTTTACAAGATTTTAATATGGGCGTAGCATAAATAGTGGATGCACTTCATGGTGAAGACGCGTCCGAAGACCAATACAAGGAGTTACGAGGATGAACAGCAACCAAAAGGAAGGCTCAGACCTTACCGAGGGCGGTCTACCGAAACCGTCCGTCAGGGAAGCACCCGCTGGTGCGGTCCGTCAATCTGCGAGCCCGGCAGACGCCGCCGGTTCACACCTGGACAACCGCCACTATATCGGCCACCTCAAGCACCAAGGAGGTTTCGTCGATACGTTGCGGGCATTCGGACCGCCGAAGAACTAAGGCTGAGCAAACCCGCTTAGCCAAAAGAAAGCCGCCCACAAGGCGGCCTTTCCTTTTTATAAACAATTATATCTGAACTATAAAATTGGATGCAGTACGCGAAACTTAGAAGTTTTTTAAAGGAAACGTAGACAGACCTACGAAGACTCTAAAAAAATTTCGTAGCAACAAAGTAATGCGCCAATTTTATAGTTCAGACTCCTTTCGCTTTGGTGCAATACCGTGCGCAATCAATATCTTTTCAAATTCCTCTCGTTCTAGGTTTTCTACGCGCATAAGTTCCTCTGCGATTACATTTAGTACATCCCTCTTATCAAGAATTATTTTTCTTGCTCGCGCCCACGCTTCATCCATTATTCTTTTTACTTCATCATCAATCTTCTGTCCAAAGGCTTCGCTGTATTCCTTTCCGTAAAAAATACTTCTTGAATCACCTTCCGGAATCATAGCCATCGGACCGAGTGTACTCATGCCATACTTCGTCACCATATTACGCGCCATAGCAGTTGCCACTTGTAAATCGTTTGATGGTCCAGTTGTGATGTCTCCAAATATTTCTTTTTCTGCAACGTATCCGCCAAGCGACATCGCAATATCATCTAAGAAAGTTGCCCGACTCATCAAACGTCTTTCATCAAGCGGAAGTTTAAGTGTATACCCGCCAGCATGTCCGCGAGCAATAATAGAAATTTTATGTACTGGGTCGGCATCCGGTAAACATGAAGCCACAAGTGCGTGCCCTGCTTCATGATATGCGGTTAACTTTTTCTCATGCTGTGAAAGTACGTGACTTTTTCTTTCAGGTCCGAGCATTACTTTTTCTATTGAGCGAATCAAATCAAACTGTGCAACGGTCTTTCTTCCTTCGCGTGCGGCGAGAATCGCCCCCTCGTTCATCAAACTATACAAGTCCGCTCCAGAAAATCCAGGGGTTCTTTCGGCGATAACTTTCAAATTAACATCTTCTGCAAGTGGTTTCTTTTTTATGTGTACAGAAAGTATTGCTTCACGATCGGCACGGTCAGGTAAATCAAGTGTTACTCGTCTATCAAATCTGCCTGGACGAAGAAGTGCTTGATCCAAAACGTCTGGCCTGTTTGTCGCCGCCATGACAATCAAGTTCATGTTCTGTTCGAATCCATCCATCTCTACAAGGATTTGATTTAATGTTTGCTCGCGACCTTCCCCTTGTCCACCGATTGAAGCAGAACGGGTTCTTCCAACTGCGTCTATTTCATCGATGAAAATAATTGCGGGCGCTGCCTTTTTTGCCATATCAAATAAATCTCGTACACGTGACGCACCCACTCCCACGAACATTTCTTCGAATTCAGAACCTGATAAGTGGAAAAAAGGTACGCCTGCCTCTCCTGCCACCGCACGCGCAAGCATTGTCTTTCCTGTTCCAGGTGCACCCATTAACAGAACGCCTTTTGGAATCTGCGCGCCAATATCCGTAAACTTCTTCGGCGCACGCAAAAATTCTACAATTTCTGCAAGTTCTTCTTTAGCCTCCTTTGCGCCCGCCACATCTTTAAACGTAACTCTTTCTTTTGTGTCATCTGGATAAATAATTTTTGCTCTCGACTGTCCAAAGGAAAGCGCCTGAACATTTGCCCCTTTTATTCCACGCGCCAACCACCAAATCATAAGGGCTAAAAATATAATTGGTAAAACAATTGGAATAAAAGATACCCAGAAAGAAATTCCGCTATCTTTGTTTATAGTAATAGTGGTTGTCGCGAGTGTGGTAGTGCTAACTCCATAATCCTTAAGCGTTTCAATTAATGATGCAGTAGATTCTTTTTTACTCGTGACTTCGGTTTGATCTTTTTTAATCACCACGATCTTGTCCCCTTCCACCACAATTGATGAAACATTTCCAGAAGTAATGAGTGTTGCTACTTGTGAGATTGGCACCACTTCAACATCTTTTTTCTGTGCAAAAAATGAATACGCCCAGGAGATGAGCATAAAAATAACGAGCGTGGTAAATAATTGCTGTGAAAACCCAGCGGTTTTTTTAATGGCGCCTTTTATATCTGGCTTACTAAAGCCTTTTCCTTCATTTGTATTTCCGTTTGTCTTCTTCATTTAGTTATTCTAGCACATGCTACAATTGGGTGATGAAACTGGTAGAAAACAAAAAATTGCGCATGGTTTATGAGGTTATGGACACTTACCAAGCCGGTATAGAACTGGAAGGCCATGAAGTAAAATCCCTTAGGCAGAAACTCGGGAGTTTAGATGGAAGCAAGGTCATCATTCGCGGTGGCGAAGCCTTTTTGGTTGGTTCTTATATTCCTCCTTACCAACCAGCAAATACCCCTAAATCTTATGACGAACACCGCACTCGAAAATTACTGTTTAATAAAAGCGAAATACAAAAATTAGTGAGTGAAGAGGAGAAAAAGGACTTGACATTACACCCTATTTCGTTGTATACTATAAGGAATCTCGTGAAGTGCGAAGTCGCTCTTTGTAAGAAATTGCAAAAACACGACAAACGAGAAAAAGTCAAAGATGAAATCTCACGACGTGAGATGCGTCTAAAACAATAAGGGGGTGACATTTGGATTTGACACGCACGCGCTCATTACATATGCATTGCCGAGACTGTAGGAGTACTCGTAAACATTCCTGCACCCATGTTGCAAAAACAACTGGTAAGGCTATTCCATCGCCATACGCGTTTGGTCTAGTTCCAGCATTCGTCTAATTTAGGCCAATCTGGTGTCCATCAATTTTCTAATCACTAAAATTGAACCGGGCATAATAACAGTGATTGTAGGTCCCCGCCCTATATCAGGCAGAGACTGAAACAATTGATATTAAGCGTACAAGGCTTTCGTTTGTTTCTTATCTTGTGCGCCGACAATCTTGAAGCAAAATACGCATTGTAGAATTATGTAATACGCTTGTGTACACGGCGGTTCAATTCCGCCCACCTCCACAAAATATAAAAACATCCTTTAGGTAACCCTAAGGGGTGTTTTTATATTTCTGTGAGAATTAGAAGAAAGCCAACTGCTTGGCTTTCGGCGGAATTGAATACGGGGTCGCGAAACTATTTCCGACGAGTTTACGAGGAGGTAGTTTTGTGACAACCCACCCACCTCCACAAAATAGTAAAATCCGCACCCCTGGTGCGGATTTTACTATTTTATGTTATTATGTCCTTATAAATAGCCTTGGCAGATAAAGTAAACATCAATAATAATATCCGCTCGCTGAAACTCCGCGTCATTGGTTCACAGGGAGAAAATTTAGGTGTTCTCACAAAAGAAGACGCCGTGACAGCCGCTAAGAATCTCGGTCTTGATTTAATCGAGGTCTCCCCTCACGCTGACCCACCCGTGGCTAGAATTGCAGACTATGGAAAGTACACTTACGAAACTTCTAAGAAGTTAAAGGAGGTTAAGGCAAAGGCACACGTTACAGAAACAAAAACCATACAAATCAGTGTATCTATCGGTGAAAATGACATCATGATTAAAGCCAAGAAGGCGGCTGAATGGATAAATGAAGGCCACCGTGTGAAAATCGACCTTCAGTTGAAAGGGCGCACTAAGTATATGGACGATAAATTCCTACGCGAAAGAATGGACCGAGTTTTGGCGGTTATCCCTGCAGAATACAAGATTGCTGAACCGATGAAGAAGATCCCAAAGTCTATGATGATAGTCCTCGAAAAAGCAAAATAAAAGTAAAAATTACTCCATCTACTTTGTCGCTACAAAATTTTCCTCAGTCAACGTAGTTCTGTCTACGTCTCCTTCATAAAATTCCTAAACTCCTCGTATCTGGGGCAATTTTTGCTTTTATTGCCAGCCTGAACCTTTCTGTTATAAATAAGGATGTTTCTCTTGATATTACTAAATATTAGTGATATAATACCCGAACTAATAGTTTCCGATATGAAGACAAACAAATCATTCCTCAAGCGACTTAAGGTCACAAAAAATGGAAAAATCATTGGCCGTAAGCCAGGACTTAACCATTTCAATGCCAAAGCATCTCGCTCAAAGCAGTTGGCTGCAAAGCGCGGACAGGAATTTGCTATGACAGGAAAAGAAAAGTCTCGTTTCCTACCAGGTCTTCTATAATCACTTTTCGGTATTTTATTTAACTAAACCACTATGT
>CAYGDF010000036.1:0-5026 GCA_964348675.1 uncultured Candidatus Saccharibacteria bacterium | reverse complement strand
TATATAAAAAAGTAATTATGCACAAAATAATAACAGGGGTTCATGTAGATGTGACAGATGCAATACGTGACTATGCGATGGAAAAAATAGAGAGTATAGAGAAATATATTCCACAAGGGGATACGAGTGCGAAGATTACGGTGGAGTTATCTAAGACAACGGAACACCACTCACACGGTGATGTGTTTCAAGCGGAAGCATTGCTTCATGTAAGAGGCAAAGATATAGTTTTGCGTGCAGTTGAAGATGATTTATATAAAGCAATCGACGTTCTAAAGGATATGCTTACGAGAGAACTTGCTTCATATAAAGACAAAGAGCGTTCTATTTTTCGAAGAAGTGCTCACAAGGTAAAGAATTTATTAAAAAGAATAACTAACTAGAGTATGGAGAAAGACACAAAAATAACGTACAGTGTGATTGCGATTCTTGTTGTCTTGCTAGGAGGGGTTGCTTATTTTTTGCAGAACAACAGAAACTTACCGCAAGTTCAAATCGCTGATGCTCCAATTGAAACTGAAACAGCCACTACGACTAATTCCATTAAAAAAACCTCATCGTCTGTGAAAGTAAGCCAAGTAAAAACCATTACTACTTCTAATTCAACAACTACTATGGATATTCCAGAAAAAATAACTAGTGCGACAATTACTACAAATAAAGGAGATATAGAAATTACTTTCTCTGCTAATACACCTGTAACGGTTAAGAACTTCGCCAAGTTAGCAGCGAGCGGATTTTATAATGGAACTAAGTTCCACCGCGTGATTAGAGACTTTATGATACAAGGTGGTGATCCGTTTTCTAAAGACGACTCTAAAAAAACTTTATGGGGAACAGGAGGTCCGGGATACACATTTGAAGATGAAACTTCTACCAATGACGTTTTCTCTCAAGGGGTGGTGGCTATGGCAAATGCTGGGCCTGATACAAACGGAAGTCAGTTCTTTATCGTAACAGCCATTGCGGGTACTCCATGGCTAGCTGGCAAGCACACAGTGTTCGGACACGTTACTAAGGGGCTAGACATTGCTCTACGAATCGGAGATATGCAAACAGATGGGGCAGATAGGCCACTTCAGGATGTGATTGTGGAGAAGGTGACAATTAAATAATAATTAAAAAATAAAACAGCCACGAATTCGTGGCTGTTTTATTTTTTAACTCAGATAGCCTCTTTTAAAATCTTCGAAACTTACCTCATGTTTTCCTTCAGGGGTAACTTTAGTGATAACGTCTCCCGCTACCAGTGTTTCAGTTCCTGATAACAATAAATCTACTTCGTTAATTTTTACACGAAAATTTTTATCTTTATGTTTTATGAAGAAATAAATCCCAGGCCATGGAGTAAGCGCACGGAATTTTCTCTGGACTTCATCTGCACGAGTTTGAAGAGTGATTTCTCCTAACTCTTTAGAGATTTTTTTACACACAGTGGCTTTTTCATGTTCTTGTTCTTTTGGAATAAGTGCTCCGTCCAAATAATGCGGAAGAACTTGAACTAAGAGTTCGCCACCTAACTGTCCACATTCAACTTCGAGCGTTCCCGATGTTGAATTCGGATTAATCATAAACGCGCTTTGTGTAAGAATTGGTCCGTGGTCCATCTCACTGTCTAACTTTATGATTGATACTCCGGTCGTCATTGCTCCGTCTAGTAGGGCAGATTCAATCGGGGACGGTCCACGATACAAAGGTAGAAGTGACGGGTGAACATTTAGTATTCCTTTAGTGGATAAATTTAATACGTCATCCGGAATCATTTTTCCGTAAGAGGCTACGATAAACAAATCAAACTTCTTTGCGTGAAGTGGGGAATCCTTTGGTAATTCTTTAAGAGATTCCGGTTGAAAGACTTTTATATTTTTCATTTCGCACCATGTTTTTATATGTGGCGCAGTTATTTGCATGTGACGTCCAGAAGGAGTGTCTGGCTTTGTTACTAAAAGAGTAGGGGTGTAACCAACTTTTACTAAAGAAGCGAGAACTGATTCTGCCAGTGGCCCTGTCCCAAAAAATGCGTAAGAAAAGTCTTTATTCATAAGGAAAGTATAGCAAATGCAGGTGGACTTTATCTATTGACTTTTATATAAAAATGTGCTATTATACAAATATAAGAACATTGTCTTGTGTGTAAGTTATTGTGCGGAAAAATCCCGCGATAAGGAAACAAATTGAAGAATGAAATCCTTGCGTACGTTCGCCAACTTCCGCGGAGCACCGTCTTCTGGCTGTTGGCTCTTCTGTACGTCGCCGGCACGGCGATGCTCGGCGCCATCCCCACCTATTTCTTTCACAAGGAGTGGAGCGAGTGGTGGCAGTGGTGTCTCGTCGTCGCATGGGCCGACGCGACGCTACTGATAAGTGGCATGGGCGAATTCCTCGCCGATGTCACCAAACTCACCATGCGCCCGTTTGTGTGGATTGCCCGTAAGGTGTGGCAACTGCGCAAAAGCTCGCTAGTCGCTTAAGTGCTGATACCAGCCCTGCGAAAAAGCCCCGTGCTTGCGCGGGGCTTTTTTATTTCTACTTTTCTTTCATTCTTTCTTTATATTCTTCTTCGGATTTGTATTCCTCTAAATTGTATCCATGGTCGATGAACAACACCCCATCAAGGTGATCTATTTCATGCTGGAAAATATGAGCAATTAGTCCTGTTGCACCAAAAGTGAATTTATTCCCCATGACATCGTACGCCTCAACTGTTGCCCCAATGTGGCGTTTGGTTGTTCCATAAATCCACCTAACAGAAAGACAACCTTCTTGCATCTCTTCTTTTTTCTTTGAAACTTTCTTAATAACAGGGTTTATAAAAACAAGAGGCTTCCATTTAGCATCTTCTTCATAGGCTTTTGGAGACACCACGAAAATTCTTTTAGATATTCCAATTTGTGGTGCAGCAAGGGCTACACCGTCTTCTTCGGCTGAAAGGGCTGTTTCCATTTCATTGATGAGGTTTTTAAGCATCTCACTTCCGAATTCTCCTTTCTTTACATCATGCGATGTGGCGCGTAGGGGATTGGTTTTTTCGTTATCAATTTGTACAATCTTCACAGATGATTTCATCCCACTACTTTATCATACTTTTGTAAAGTGATGAAATGTAAAGATGACTTATATATTTATTTTTAAATAAAGAAGTGGAGAGGATTAACTGACGGAAGCCCATCATAAACAATTCTTTTTATTCTATCTCTAACTATGCGTTGGTTTGCCCATTCGGTTTCTTTAATGTGAATAAAAAGTAAAGTTATACCTCTGCCTGCCTCGAACCAATCAACGACATAGGGTTCTAACTCCTGTTCCATTCGGGAGCGGACGCCATCGGAAAGGTTATCAAATGAGGCTTTTATGACTACATAATGTGGTGGCAGTAAAAGTTCTTCACGCTCAGAAAGAATTGTATTGTATGCATCTAGTAAGGTGTGAGAGGTTAACTGCTTTATCGCCGGCATATTTTTTAATCTGGTCTGAAGTATCAGTCTTCCACTTTTGTCTCCGCCTAGGTTTATTTTTTCAGCCATTTCCGTAACAAGGTTTATTATTTTTTCGTCTGTGCGATATTCTGGAAGTGAGAAGAGTGAATCCAGAGAAAGAATTGTGATACCATCACATTTATCTAAAATGTTATGCGCCATTTCTGTTCCGATTAAGACGCCGTACGGAGAGTCTTTCCATTCCTTATAAACTTTTTTTACTTTCGTGCGAGTGTTTGTATGTTCTCCATCTATTAAGAAAAGGGGGACGCCTAAGCGTTTTAATTCTTCTTCCACTCCAGTTGTGGCTATGCCTAGAGTTTGCATTCTCCAACCCCCGCAGTGTCTACAGGCCAAAGTACTGTCATCGTCTAGTCTCACTATATTTTCACAACCATGACATATATAGGTACGCACGCCGGCAACTTTATGTAGAACGTAGGGACGGTTACAAGAAGGGCATGCAAAGATAGTCCCACAATCTGAACACACGGTAGTGGGGTACATTCCTTTTCGGTGAGAGTATAAAAAGTAGTGACCTTTTTTCTCCTGCTTAGCAGTGTGGAGAATGGAAAGAGTTTTTCTCGAAAGATAGGGTGAAGCGCTTTTGTTTTCATCTGTCATTGGGATAACGTCAATCGGTGCATCATTTCGAAAGTGTAGCGGCATGACTTCATGGGTATCTCTTTTTTTAAACAGTAGATGCGCGCGCATGGAAAGCATATGCGAGCCAAGTAAGCATGGAATAGAACTAACATGGGCTAAACGTTCAAGAACGAATCTCATGTCATAACCACTTTCTCCATGAGTGTAATAGTACTGACTGTGCTCACGCTCTATTACCACTAAACCTAAATCGTCCCTTTGCCAAGGCAAAAGAGAGGGGGTTGAAAGAATAAGTAATGGGTGCTCTTCTTTTTGTAAAAGTTCAAGGGCTTGATTCATCTGCTTATCAGTTAATCCGCTGTGAAGAGTGAGTACATAATTTTCTATTCCTTTACCCAGTGCTTCACGTGCATACTCCAAATCAATAATTGTTGGAAAGAAAATAACGAGTGATTTCTTTTTTGAAAATGATTCACGAATAGTGGTTTTGTATCTAGTCACGCGGTTCTCGTAACTTTCCTGAAGAAGAAGTATTTCAAAACCGGCTGGATTTTTAGAAATTTTAAAAGGTTTTAAAGTCGAAAAAGATTTTTCACTGATTAGGTCATACAGCATCGGTCCCATTGGAGTGATGAGATATGACGAAGAATAAGAAATAGCATTCCAAATTTCTACAGGGAGTAGATGTTTTGTAATTACTTTACCGCTTTTCTTTAAATTAAAATTTGCCTGACGAAGTGCTTGCTTATCATCTTCTGCTTTTTGGGCATCAATCACCAGTCCTCTTACTGCACGCTTTTTTACGTTTATCTCGATTAAGTCTCCAATTTCAACTTCGTCTTTTGCAAAATATGAAAGTTCTTCATAAGGTATGCTTGAGGCAAGAGGCGCAACGGCGAGGACTTTCATAAGGTCTAGTATACTCTCTAATTTTCAATTTTCAA
>CAYGDF010000035.1:2008-5045 GCA_964348675.1 uncultured Candidatus Saccharibacteria bacterium | reverse complement strand
GGAATAAAATCTTTTTTATATTCCGTGCTGTTTAAAGTATCCAACTGTTGGGCCACCGCTTTATATGAAGGAGCAACGGCACCTAATATCAAATCATAACCCTTAGCTGTTTCATTTCTAGTTAAGCTAAACTTAGTGTATGTAATTGGATGTTCTATACTTTTTTCCAAAATAAGAAAAGCAGTACTGACGGACGCGTGTTCGTTCAAAACTTGATTTACTACTTTCATACGATTAGAAAGTGCTCTCATACCTTCCAAATTGAGCGTGCCAAGCGCTTTATCAGATTCATCCAAAACTTGCTTTTGAGACTCAATTCTAGAAATCAAATATCTTTGATACGCAAAAAGTAGAACAGCGATTATTATACTCACACCAAAGATAACGTACAAAGCAACCTGAATTATACTTTTACCACTCTCGCTATCAATTCTGCCACCAAGAGGCATACTCCCTAAAGAAACAGAGTTCGGCGTCGAAACAGACGGAGAATTCGCAGAATCTCCTTGTACTTCTCCTCCTACTTGCGCTGGTTTAAATGAAAACGACATTACTTAGATTATGGGGTTAATTTTTTCAGTGCGCATCCTATGGCTACAGCATAAGATGGTCCGACTTTGGCAATCATTTCAGACAGAAACGAAGGTATTTCTATCTGCTCAAACGGAGTCACTATTATTCCTGGTATGTGAACTGTTTGGTTATATGCTTCAAGCACACCAGGAACTCGTGCACCGCCACCGGATAATATTATTCCCTCTATGTTCTGATTATACTTTCTTTCGAACATTAGTGATAGACGTGCGACCTCACCAAACAGTGGATAACTAGAGAGTTGCATAACATCCTTCACGTATGGATTTGATTTATCACCAAGATAGCCAAACATTTGTTTTGTTTCTTCGGCAGTATCAATTGGAATTGAAAGTGCTTTTGAAAGTTGGTTGGTACTGTCCTGCGAACCGCGACTGATGACGTGCATATCTAGAACAATAGACTGGTAAACCAGAGAAAGTGTCGTGTACTGAGCCCCGATGTCAACGTACAAAACCATTCCTTTAGTTTTTGGTATTGAACTACGAATTAAACTGTAACCATTTATTTCGTATTCAACATTTTTAAGTTCAAGTTTTTGAATTATTCTGTCGTAACTTGTTAATGTCTCGTTATTTACCGCCGCCAAAACTATATTTATCATGCGTTCCTCTGCTCCAATATTTATGTTCGTAGGAATATGCCACCAATCCATTTGCACTTCAGTAAGTGGTATAGGAATATATTTTCTCGCCTCGATAGGAATCATTGTTTTAAGTTCGGAATCCTCAACCTTAGGAACCTTCACTAGGGAAACATAAGCTGCTGATGGATCTATACCAACCGTTGCTTCTTTCGCACTTATTTTTGCCTCTCTAAAAACATCTTTTAAAGCCTCGATAAGTTTCTCTTCACCCAAATGCACCGCTTGCCCTGAAACAAGTCCCGCATATGGCGCAAGAGCAATCTCTCCGTAAGTTTCTAGAATTATTTTTTCTTTTTCTTTCTTCAACTGAACAACTTTGATAAAGGATGATCCTATATCAATTCCAACGGATTCCGATATTTCATTTTTTTTAGAAAAGAAAAGCATATATTAATTAAGTATACACTGTTTATAAATCAACTTTGTATATAAACTTCAAACTATGTGGAATATTTCAAATATATATTCTGAAATACTAAAGACTCTCTTTCCTCCAAGGTGTTACGTGTGCAAAAAAGACGGAGAAATCCTGTGTAAAAATTGTTTACTAAATTTTGGAAGAGCAGTGGATACGCCTTCTTCGTACATAAAAAGTATTTTTAGTTTTAAAGATAGAAATGTTAAAAGAGTCGTGCACGCCATAAAATATTATCATCGAAAAGATTTAGTAGGTCCCACCGCCTCAGTTTTGGCACAGGAATTAGAGAAAGATTTAGAGCAACTAAATAAAAACCTAGATTGGATTCTAGTTCCTATTCCCATGCCAAAAATAAGAATGTATTTGCGCGGGTATAACCAGGCATTAGTTATTGCGAAAGAATTATCTCGTCTTACAATGATTCCCGTCGAAAACAATCTACTACTACGCGTGCGTAATCCTAAACGCCAAGTAAGCACTTTAACCAGAAGTGAACGCCTTAGAAATCAGCATAATTCTTTTAGAGTAGACAAAAGTGTTGGTAATCGAAATATAATTCTGGTAGATGACGTAACCACAACTGGTGCGACTATTATGGAGGCCGGAAGTGCTTTGCTAAAAAGTGGGGCGAAAAATGTTACAGCGATAACAATTGCACATTGAAAAAGCGGACACCTTAGGCGTCCGCTTTTTCTTTTACACTATTTCACTATTATCTTCCTCCGAACAATCCCCTTATAAATTTACCGAAGGCCCCACCCTGTCCTTCATTTTCTGAAGCAGCACCTCGAACCTCTCCGTCTAATCTAAGTCGTGGCATTGGAGGAACCCCTCTTTCTCTTGTAGAACTTCCAACCGTTGAACTTCCCGTTAATGGACGGTCATCTCTTTCCTTGATTGGACGAGTCGTGGTTCCATTTCCATTATGTGCAGCAATCAATGCTTTCATCTTAACCTGATATTCATCACGAATAGCTTTAATCTTCGCCTCCATTTCCATATTTAGCGCCTTAATCTGCTGACCAAGTGCGTCCGTACTAGTTCCTGTTGTAGGACGAGTACTTGTGCCCATCATCTGCACTGCGCGGGCTTTTATATTTGCCTTCACTTGTGCGCCTGTTTGCACTTCTGCGTTAGCCATTACAGTTCCCGCAAGTAGAAGTGCTGTTGTTACTATTATTTTTTTCATAAATTAAATTATATTAAATCTGTATATTAAGTATACCAGCCCACCGAGATTAAAATGTGTAAAACTAGTTAACACCTAGGAAAAAGTCTATTATTCCAACCTTTTGCTCAAGAACTATATCTTTTTCTCCGAATGTAAACTCACCCTTTATCTTATTTCCTTCCAAAACCTTTGGAAGCCAAAACATATC
>CAYGDF010000035.1:0-1908 GCA_964348675.1 uncultured Candidatus Saccharibacteria bacterium | reverse complement strand
TAAACTCACCCTTTATCTTATTTCCTTCCAAAACCTTTGGAAGCCAAAACATATCATCCGGCCACATAAGTGTGTACGGAATATCTTTTACCTCGTGCCACTTCGGGTTCATCTCTTCGCTTTCAGTTGGCTCACCTTGCCAATCTTCTGTTATATAAACATGAACAAATTGGTCAAACTCTGGTTTAAATTTAAAATGAAAAGTAATCTCGCCAACTTTCTCCATAACTCCAACTTCCACTCCAATCTCTTCTTTGGCTTCTCTTTTAGTCGCATCTTCTATACTTTCTCCCTCTGCGACTTTTCCACCAACTCCATTCCATCTACCAAGTCCAAATCCCCGCTTTTTCATGGCGAGACATACTTCAGTTATTTTCCCCTCGTTTCTTTTGACCAAAAAAAGTAGTGTGACATTTCGCATGTATACAGTATATTCCTCAAAAAGATAAATAGAAACGTAAATCAAAATATGCTAGAATGACACAATTATTAGAAATAATAATGGAAACAAAATGGAGACGTGTCAGAGTGGTCTAACGTACCTCTTTGCTAAAGAGGCAGGGTGTTAAAGCCCTCGGAGGTTCGAATCCTCTCGTCTCCGCCAAAGTTTTTACGAAGTTAAAACTTTGTGGAGACGAAGAAAGTGAATTGCTTCACTTTCGTGAGGATTCGAATAGGGGTCGCGAAGTCTTGTATTTTGTAATCAAAATAGACTTTGTGACCGAATCCTCCGCACAAACGGAGAAGTGGCTGAGTGGTTGAAGGCACCTGACTCGAAATCAGGCAACGGGGAAACCCGTTCGAGAGTTCAAATCTCTCCTTCTCCGCAAGCAAAATATGGAGGGATGGATGAGTGGTTTAAATCAACGGTTTACTAAACCGTCGACCCTTTATTGGGTCCGCGAGTTCGAATCTCGCTCCCTCCGCTTGAACATAAAACACAGGATTAATGTCCTGTGTTTTATGTTCACAAGCGAGATAAAGAAAGCAAGTGACCTGCGTCACTTGCGGAGATTCGAATACGGGTCGGAAAATCATCTGCGACAAAGGAGCTGATTTTGTGACCGAATCTCGCTCCCTCCGCCCATTTTAATAGAGGTTTAGTGTCAAAACTTATTGATTACATCAAATAAGTTTTGACATGTGTAATAATTCTTCGGAAGCGACCCTTAAACCATCTCGGACTCTATCAATATCATCCTTGGTTGCGTTAAACCTACGACTATGCGCTGATAGGTCTCCTAACTTTTTGAAATCACTAAGACCCTTTTTCCCATTCCTACTCATGGAAAAAATAGTGTCCCCCTCAAAAATTCGGAGGAGTTCCGCGAACATAAAAAAGTTTCCATCCCTGTCTTTTATGAAATCGGTCCTTAAAACACTCTCGTAAAGTTCTATCAATAATGTTTCAAGAAGACGTCGACACATTACAGCACAACAATCATATAATCCATAATCATAACTAGCATTAATCTGAAATACAACTTTCTCAATGTATCCTCTAGTTCCTAAGAAAACATTTTGTGGCAAAACACTACTCGTTACGTTGTGTTTTTTTGGTAAATTCAAAATCAGTCCATAAACCACATCCAACTCTTTCTTAATTTGTGGCTGCAGTTTCCAAAGTTTTGTTCCAGCAACACGGACAAAGGATTTTTTTTCGACAGCCAATTTTTTATTGAACCGAGACTCATTTTGTCGTGCATAACCTAAATCCACCTCGATTACTTTACATATATCCTTAGTGGACATCCCAATTATTTTATTTTCAAGAGAACAAAACCATAAAATAGCACGAGATTTCTCTACAAAAGATAGTTTTTCTTCTTCAATTCTTTCTAAAAAATCTTTTAGTTTAGACATTCTTTATTACTTAGAGGTTTGTTCCCATTTCTTAAGGCAAAAAGC
>CAYGDF010000034.1:0-5323 GCA_964348675.1 uncultured Candidatus Saccharibacteria bacterium | reverse complement strand
CACAGGGAAGACTCCCTTGTTGTCAAGTGGTTGGGGGTAAATTTAGCATACATTTAGAAAATGTGTCAAGAGGAAATATTAGAGGGTTTAATCCTTAATCGAAACAGGTTTTTTTCTAAACTATTTCATTTAGTGTTGCCAGGGACATCTCGCCTATTTTGACAATAAGTAATCAAGTTGCGGATTATTATCCAGCATGTATTTCGCAATGAATTTAGAACCATCTACATTCAAATGAGTATTGTCACGATAAAGTACGTAGTTTTCTTTGGCCATACTGCAAGTGTTGTTCATACATAGTGCCTCATAGGTCTTGATGTAATCTGAACCAGTAATTTGTCCTGTTATTCTTCTAAGTTGCTGTACTATCGAGTCGTGTAACTCCTTATTTAAATGCTCGGTGCAATATGTAGGTTGAAATATTGCAGGTTTGAATTTGCACCCAAATGCCTGAAAGTTAAAATCTGGAACGTCATCTGTAACGAACACCCGTTTACCATTTGCGGTTAAAACTTGGATAGATTCTATAAGCGCATTTTCTTTCACGGGCATACTTTCCCACCAACCACTAATCAAAACTGTGTGAATGGTTTTCGACTCAATAACAGAATCATAAATATATCTAAAATCAGGATCTGAATAATATGGGTCTCCACCTTGCATATAATAGGCAACATTTTGATTTGGCATCAAGTTTGCAAGTCCAACAAATAAGGCCTCTGCGTGACTATCACCAATTATCGCTACCGTAACGTCGTTGCTCGGATGGCTTTGCTGACAGCGCATGAATTCTTCCCAATATTGAGCCTTGCGCCGAATCTCATTTTCTGTGCATTCGAAATAGCCATTATTAAAGTGATTGTAGATTCCTAGGAAATTCACATCACCTTTTAGAACTTCCATTTTCCCGCCAGTTTCATATTGTGGCCGCCAATATTCGTTAGCAATTTGTTGCACTAAGAAGCCCGCTAATAGTGGAGGCATTAAAACAAATAGCGCAAATCTAGCACTTATCGAGTGGCTTCGTAACTTAATACTCCTTAAAGGCTGTTCTACCCATCGATAGGCTGCAATCGCAGGAAATATAGATAATGCTGCTGCATAAATCGGGGCATAGGAGATTTCTGGCCATAGTACTTTACTAAAAACGATGAATGGCCAGTGCCATAAATAAAGCGAGTAAGAACAGTTCCCTATTGCAACTAGATACCTATTTGAAAGTATGCGTTTTATCACGTTTTTGTGTCCATTGAACATTATTAACAGCAGTGCCGTACCTAAAGTGGGGACAAGGGTGTAAACGCTTGGAGTAGGCGTCGATTCGTTAAAGGCAAATAAACTGAATCCAACTAGGACTACCCCTAATAAATGAGTGACAATACCAACTAATTTGTTACTTTGTTTTAGTTTAATGCCCAATGTTGCAACTATTGCACCTAAAGAAAATTCCCATGCCCTACTTAAGGGACCGTAGAAACCACTTAACCAGGAATCAGTGAATATAATTACGGACAATAAAGTTATGAACGCAGTGAATCCAATTATTAAAAGCGGTACGAACTTTCTTGAAAGAATTGATTTGTTCTGTTTCATTCGTGTTCGCAGTTTCCAAACCATTAGTAACAAAACTGGGAAAAAAAGATAAAACTGTTCTTCTACCGACAAGGTCCACGTGTGTAATAAAGGATTACTCTCTGCTGCTGGGTCGAAATATTTACCAAAATTTTCTGCGATTACACGGTTCGCGTTAAGAAATTGTGCATTTTTTGCGGTCTCTACCACCAATTGTTGTGAGCCAAGCGGCGATAATGTGACTGATGAGACTATCAACGTAAAGAGAATAACAAGACTAAGTGCTGGTACTAGGCGTTTAAATCGGCGTGCGTAGAAGCGTATTAAGCTAATGTTCCCAGTGATGGATTGTTCCTTCAGGAGCATTGTTGTTATTACGTACCCAGAAATCACAAAAAATATATCAACGCCCAAAAAACCACCTTTGACAGGTAGCCCTGAGTGGTATGCAATAACCGCTAAGACAGCAACTGCTCGGAGTCCTTGTACATCTGCTCTCCTAGTATGATGCCTCTGCGTGTTTACTGACATCCACTTATTCTATTTCTTTAGATAAAAACTACAAGCCTGCGTTTAATGGAGACCTGAAACTAGGACAAGAATAACTAAAAAAGGCAAGATGGGTTTATAGGTTCTCGCTCAAATTCACAAAATACTTCGCGTCCCACGAAATTTTGCTCAGTTTGAGCTACGAGCCTGCTTTGCGTGAAACACGCAAAATAAATGCCCTCCTTTTTAGGGGAGGGCGGTGTGGTGTGAACTTGTCAGCATGGGCGCATTTCTACGCTTCCGGAGGTGATGCTCCAGTCTGAACAGCTGTTTTCGTTTTGATTGGAACTTGGAGGTGTGGAGTAAATGAACAGAGCTGCGCTGAGAGTAACTGCAGCTGCCGTTGCGAGTGCAACGATCGCGCCGAGATCTCCTTGGACGAATCGGGTTACGGCATTTATCACAGGGAAGACTCCTTCTCTTTTTGAAATTGAAATGAGTGAGTCTAAAAGCTGGTGAACGGATTACCGTCTTGATTCATGGTTCCGTCCGCATTGGAGCCGAGCATTTCTGATGGTTCCCAAGCGGACCGGCTGGAGCCGGGTCTTTCTTCGTCGATATCGCGACGATTATCTCCGCTGGCGGGGAGTCCGACAGGTGTGGATAGGATTGCTGGTCTGAGTGGATGGGGAGAAGGCGTGTTTTTGTGTTGACTGCCCGAGGCGGTACTCTGTTTACGCCGACGAAGCCATTTAAACAATGATTTGATTCCTCGATTAATTTAAGGTTCTGCGTATTATTATGGGACTTGTTTGTGAAAAACGCAAGAAAATGCCCTCCTTTTTAAGGGAGGGCGAAGGGGTGTTGAGCCGGATGGCTCTTTAGAGTCGGAGTGCGGGTTCAGACACTTTTGGTCCATTGCTGGCCTTGGTCTGATTGATGCCGTTGGCGATCTCCTGGAGTTCGGGGCGATGGCCGACGAAGCCCATCTTGTCTTCGATGAGTTTGAGCACCAACTCCGCCTGTTTGGGGCTGAGATGGAAACCAGGGCGACGTCTGCGGGCTTTGCCGACGAACTGGCCGGGGCCGAGGTATTCAAGCAGCTGGACTTCACAGCCCGCTGCTTCGTAGCCGTCGAGGGCGCCGAGGTAGAGATCGTGAGTGCCGTCGCAGTGCAGGCCAATAACACGGTCTGCTGAGTGCAAGCCGTCTTCATAGGCGCGCCGATAGGCCTCTTCGTAGGCGGATTCGAGATGGGCGTCTGACCGGTGTGCAAACAAGTACGCATCGACCCTAAGCGGGAAGAAGGTCTTGCTGACCGCACCCGGCATAGCCGGAATGACACAAACAGTTCGCAACTAGAAACTCCTTTTTGTGAATGAACTGAAAAGAATTTTAACATTTTTGAGGCTGTATGTCAAATACTACAGGATACTTTTGTCTACAAAAGAATCATGCAGGACGTAGTGCAAACTTAGTAAGGAATGAGCCGGCCGAAATGACGAACTAATTTGCGCGAGTAACTCTAAGTCACTAAAGGAAAACTTTGGTTTGTCCTTAAATAAAGAAATTGGGGTTTATAGGTTCTCGCTTTAATCATTCGAAAAAGCTGAGTCCCCCACTTTTTCTCTAACTAAAAGCTACAAGCCTGCGTTTTGGGAAACCCAAAACTAGGGCTACTTTAGTATTTAAACAACTTGGTGTTCACTCTGAAATATTGGACTGGAGAAAAAGACAAAGAAAATGCCCCGTGGGTTTAGCACGGGGCGGGGTGTGGACTGGTCAGCCTGCCAAAGCACAAGGATGGGCAAAAAATGCGACCGGACGCCCAGCGGGTTTATCGGACCTATTACAGAACGCCCTTGGACAGGTCATCCACACTAGTATTATAAACAATTAGTCAAGAAAGCGCCCTCCTTTTTAGGGGAGGGCGTAAAGTTGAGCTATTCATCGGCGCGAGATTGCCTGAGGGTAGGAATAGGCACCTCATCGCGGTTTTCGTAAGGGTTGAGGAGTCCGAGCAGGTCGACAAGCATCATGCAACAGGCTGCAACATCGGCTGCGTGTTCCAATCGAAGGTCGGCACCTGTACAGTTTTGGTCTTCGTGGTCTTTGTCATACAGATCACAGCCGCATTCGTTGGCATCGTCTGGATGAATCACGGCCACATGGAGCTTGGCTACGTGCTGGTGAACTTCCATTAGGGCTTCATCAATGCTTCGCCTGAGCCACACATCACGCATGCCTTTGTGGTGATTGACCCGCATTTCGGCTTTTATAGCTTGAGCGAATCTGTCAACCATTTTGTCCATTGTTTCGAAGGTGGAGTTGTCAGGTCCATTTTCTTCACAGGCCATACAGCCTAGGGTCACGCCGTGAAGAACATACATGTGGCCTTTCGGGCAGTGAGTGGGTAGGAACATGTCGATTGTCGGGTCGACTTTCATAAACAAAGGACTCCTATTCAGGTTGTTAAGGTAGCGGAATTATCGGCTTGACTTGTAAATTAGTCAAGAAAAACCCTCCTTATTTAAGGGAGGGCTAAGCGTGTTCATTAGTCGCTAGTGAAGAGGTCTCCAGCGAAAAAGACAAGGAACTGGATGGACATCACGACGATACCCACATTTAGGCCGTAGTGGCCGATTTGCGCCTTGGCCGGAAACGCGCTCGGAATGGGCAGGCTCGGGTATTCCCAAACCAGACCCACCAAGAGAATGACAAATGTTGCAAACGATCCAAAGATGAACTCGAACGCAAACAAGAGGCCGTTTACCGTGAGGACGGTGTGGATGATGCCGTCGGAATCCTTTTTTTGGGTTGCGATTTGACTTCCTCCAAGTTGAACTTTTGTATTTAATGAACGCGGTAATTATACCTCATTTGAGACTGAATGTCAAATACTACAGGCCTCTTTTCTCTAACAGAGAAACAGAGTTTTTTGATTTCACTGTTCACTTCAGCTCTTTATTCTGCTGAAGTCGAGCACCTTGATTCGCCGTCGCTCATCAAAAGGCGTTCACAGTGAAATCATTAAGGGAAATGTGGAGCGAGAGAAAAAAACAAGAAAAGCCCTCCTTATTTAAGGGAGGGCGGAAGAATGGAACTGGGGCTTAGTGCCGCTTGTGGCGGCCTAGCCGGGAGGTGTAGTGGATGGCGAGGGCGGCGACGAGGAAGGTCGCTATGACAACGAATCCTGCGTCGCGATCGAAGTACGAAACTATAGATCCCAAAATGAGCACTCCTACCTAAAATGTTCTACCGG
>CAYGDF010000033.1:0-6027 GCA_964348675.1 uncultured Candidatus Saccharibacteria bacterium | reverse complement strand
GGCTGTTTTTTTGGTACAATTTGGCCATTCATTACAAACTAATTGCTCAAATATCTTTATGGCAACACTAGATTACGACGAAGTTAAACCGAGAAAGAACATAGTTGTGGACGGACAACCCTACGAAATCCTAGACTCTCACGTAGCAAGAACCCAGAAGCGTAAGCCTCAAAACCAGGTGAGAATGAGAAACCTTCTAAATGGAAAGGTTATTCCTGCTACTTTCCACGCGTCTGACACTGCAGAAGAAGCGGACGTTTCAAAGCGTGAAGCGCTATTTCTATTCAAGAACAAAGGTGAATTCTGGTTCTGTGACCCAAAGGATAGAGCAAAAAGATTTGAAATCTCTGAAGATGTTATTGGAGACGCTGCAAAGTTTCTAAAAGAAAATACTCTCGTTGATACAAAAATATTCGAATATGACGATGAAGAAAAAATCATTGGAGTTACTCTGCCAATCAAGATGAACTTTTTGGTAAAGGACGCACCGCCTTCTATGAAAGGAAATACAGCGGCTGGTGGAGGAAAATTGGTAACGATTGAAACTGGAGCGCAAATTACTACTCCTCTTTTCATTGAAGCTGGAGAAACTATTGTAGTAAATACTGACACTGGCGAATACGTAGAAAGACTTAAAAAGTAATAAATAACCCAACCTTCTTCGTTGTGGAGCCTCTCTCGCTCGTCAACGTAGTCCTGCCTACGTCTCCTCGCTCGCTTCTCCGCGCCTTGAATCTTGGGCTATTTCTTCCTTTTTTATTTTCAGCAAAACTCTAAAGACTAAAAATAGCCTCAGATACGCGAAGCCTAGGAATTTTTCTAAAGAAACGTACATACTAGTACGAAGACTTTGGAAAAATTACGTAGCGACAAAGTAGGTGGGGTGATTTTTAGATTTTAGACCCCAGTTCCAAGCACTTGCCCTCTTCCCTGTGCCTTATCTCTTAAATCCATCAAACGATGGGCGCACCCTTCTACATCTCTCACATCTTCTATAACAAATTCCTGCTCCGTTCCGGCGCTCTGAACCCTTAACAAGCCGTATCCTAGCAAAGTTGCCACAAATCCATTTTTTTCAAAAATAACATCTTGAATGCGGGTGAGTTCCATAAAGGCTTCGTCTCGTTCAAAAATATCTTTTTGGTTTACTGCGATTATATGCTGATTTGTAATATACCAGACATCGAAATAATTCTTAGTCCAAACAAAGAAAAAACTAGTCCAAAATAAAATCACAAAAGAAACCAAAACCATCGCTCCGTAATCACCATATAAAGATGTAGCAAACCATAACTTACCATGTGAGGCTAAATAAACCGCAGCTACGATAAATACTAAACAGCCCACAACATGAATTAATAAATCATATAGATAAATTATCCAGTGCTTGCGGATTTTTTCAATCATTACCTCTCCTTCTTCGAGTAAATCTTCTTGTTCGAATGTCATACAATTATAATTAATCCAAAAAGTACCGCTGAGCCCAAAATAAAAATCGTGCGTGCTAGGGAAACTTTTATTTCATTACCTCCATACTTCCACCAAACATAGAGTAACGAACCAGCTAACGGCAAATATATGGCCAGAGTGATTATAAAAATAATTGTTGGGACCATTTAAATAGTATAGCAGGCGTTAGCCATTAGTCTTTAGGCTTTAGTTGTACACAAAGCCACCTGTATTTTTCTAACGACTAACGTCTAAAGTCTAACGCCTATATCAAAGTTGATATTTACGTAGGATTTCGGAGTTAACTTCTTCCGCGTCACGTCCATAAGTTAGATAACTTAACTCCTTAAGAGCGCCGATTCTAGAAGCGTCTCCTTTTTCCGTTGGAAGCGTCACTATGTCAAATGGTTTCTTCGGTTCTCCGTTCACGAGCATTTTTATATATGCGTGACGGTTCTCAATCTTCATTATGTCATTTGCATTAAACGTTGGAGTAAATTGCGTTTCTAAGTATTTAGCATCATCTGGCCCAACACGGAACACTGCCATGGAACCAACGTTTCCAAAGATTGCACCCTTTATGTCTTCCTCCAATTGAGAAATATATTGATTGGCCACGTTAAGCGAAAGTCTATACTTTCTAGCCTCAGATAAAATAGTGGCAATTGCGGGTGTTGTTACATTTTGGAATTCATCAATGTAAAGATAAAATTCAGGACGCACCTCAGTGTCCACACGAGAAAGTGCAGCCTGCAAAAACTTTCCAACGATGATTAGGCCGAGCAAGTTAGAGTTCAAATCTCCAAGACGCCCTTTTGAAAGATTTACTAAAAATATTTTCTTAGAGTCCATGATTTGTCTGAAATTAAACGCGCTTTGTTCTTGAACAATAATTGGGCGCATAACATCATTTGAAAGGAATACATCAAACTTACTTGTGACGTACTGAGTCCAGTTTTGTAACCCCTGCTCTCCCGTAGTTTTTTCAGCATTCTGCCAAAACTGAATAAGGAGTGGATTTTTGGTTTTAGATAACTTATAGTCTCTGAAATCCTTATCTGAAAATACGCGAGAAATTTCAAGCAAAGTATTTCCTGATTCCGGATGCTCCATCACAAGAAGAGTAGCATTACGGAAATACTGCTCAAACCCAGGACCTCCTGTTGCTTTCATATCAAACAACTTATTAAATATTCCTAGGAGTTCGTTTACCACAAACGTTTTCTGCTCTGGGTGTTCTCTGTCGTATTCGAGCATATTAAGCCCCATGGGGCGCGCCACATAACTTGGATCAAAATATATTACATCATCTGCCCTCTCTGATGGAATATTAGCCAATATGTCTTCTAAGTCACTCCCGTGAGGGTCGATAAAGCAACAGCCGTCGCCATTTTTAATATCTTGAATAATTAAATTTTTAAGAATACTCGTTTTACCAGTTCCGGTTTGTCCAATTACATACAAGTGTCGCATTCTATCCTCGCGGCTAAAGTGAATCATTTGATCCTGTCCGCGAGATTTATTTACACCTAAAATCACTCCATCACTTGGTAAATCTAGTGGTGCTTGTGCTTGTGCCGCTTTTGCGTCTTTAACATTTCCCACATCTTTACTCTGAGTTGGGAAATGGAAGATGGTTGCAAGTTCACTAATATTTAATGGATAATTTTCATCATCATTCCAAAGTCTATAAGAAAATCTGTGTAGCATGGCTTTTTGCTTTCTACCTTCTACTTCTTTCCAAACAAAACTATTTCCTCCAACTTCCGCGAACTGACTAAATGCAGACTCTAAATCTTTTCTGATTGCTTGCACGCGAGGTAGAGTTTCTGCTGAAGCAATTATTCTGACGTTTGTCTCCACAATAGTTTTTTCTAACTTAGCCTGAACATGTTTCATTGCAATTTCATCCACATGAGATTTATTCTTTTCCCTGTCTTCGGCGGTTTTAGAAGAAAAAGAATCTCCAATCATCATAAAAACTTCATTCAAAAAATTCTGCTTAGAAATCGCCCGCTTAATAGTCTCTCCTCGGCGAAGGTCATCCAACATCACCCCATAACGTTTAGCGAAAAATTCTCCAGCTGGTCGAACTAGAATCTGAAGAGCCAAACCCTCATTTTCTTTTGCTATTTTTGTGAAAGAAGAAAGTAAAAGCGCCATCGGGTCGGCTTCCATATCCTTAAAAGTTTTGATAGGAAGGGCCGGAGAGGTGGTCGAAGTAGCGTAGGATGCAGCGGTTATGGCGTGTGATTGGAAAATATTATAATCCTCTTTAAGTTCTTTTACTTGAGCCGTTGGGAAAACTCCGAGTACTACTTTTTCAAAAAGCGGGGCATAATCCACGTGAACCGCACAATAAAATGAAACAGCCGTTGTGCCATTAGAAACAGCCAACTCAAGAGTATAATAATTTTTCTCCTTGTTCATGGCATCACTGGCAAGTGCTTGCATGGACGTATACCACTGCTCCATAAGAGCCATCATTTCTTTTACCTGCTTTCCTTGCCCCTCACCTGCCTCAGGAAGGATTATTTCAAATAGTTGCATGTGAAGCGCCTTCCAAGTGTCCTTACTTAGATTATTTTTTACATCGTGACGAGAGAGTAAATACTGAACGAGAAATCTTTCGAAATCATCTTCGACTTCTGGGTCATTCAATTTCTCGGACATTATAAGGGCGTTCTTTATCCCTTTATCTGCCATAACTTGAGCAAGCATAGAAACTTGCTCGTCTGTCTCACGTGGAGATAACCATTCGATTAAACGTTTTTCTTCAGCACTTCTAATTTGAGCGTGTTCCGGAACGACACTTTCGACTGGTGCTTGTCTATACTCCCTTACTACTTCATGAGCGTGGTCTTCGGGCTTAAAATGGGTCTCGAAACCCTTGGATTCGTTTTTCTTCTTCTCTATTTGGGAGCGCAGATAAATAGCCTCTTCTTCCGGTGTAGTAAACTGCTGATTCATACCTTACAGTATACAGTCTGAAGGGGTGCCTTTGCAGTGGATACTAAGTTTAGTATTAAGCGACAGTCAGTATTTCTGCATCCCCTTCTGTTATCAAAATGGTGTGCTCGAAGTGAGCGGCATTTTTATTATCTTTGGTTGTAAAAGTATACCCATCATCCTCCAAAAATACTTCGTCTGTTCCAATCGTAACCATTGGCTCAATAGCAAGGACCATATTTGGCACAAGTTTTGGACCTTTTACTCCATCATCGAAGTTCGGTACATACGGCTCTTCATGTACTTTATATCCTACGCCGTGGCCAGAGAGAATTTTTACAATTCCATATTTTTTAGGAATGGCTTTTTCAATTGCCTTTGAAATATCGTTCACGTAGGCTCCGCCTTTAGCGGCTTTTATACCAGCCATAAGCGCGGACTTCGTAACTTCCATTAATTTTTTGTTCTCGTCAGAAATTTTCCCAACTGCAACCGTACGAGCGGAATCTGAAATCATTCCTTTGTGATTTATACCACCATCAATTCCAATTATATCCCCCTCTTTCAATACATGGTTTTTCCCAATTCCGTGTACAACTTGCTCATTTACAGAAAGACAAATACTTCCTGGGTATGGGTATGCTGCACCGAAGGGTTTGTAATTTAGGAATGCTGGCTTGTCTCCAAGTTCTACAACTTTTTTATGAAAGAAATCATTTATTTCAGCGGTTGTAATTCCTGGCTTAATTATTTTTTCAGTTTCATCTAAAACACTAGCAAGACGCTTACATGATTCACGTAAGCTTTCTAAATCTTTTCCTGTTTTTAATTTGATTTCGTATTTCATTTTACTGAACTTCGATGGCCTCAACTTTTGAAACAAGTTCCGCGTGAACTTCTGCCATTGTCTGTTCTCCGTTTACACGCACAAACTTATAAGAAGAATCTTTTTCGTAAACCTTTACACACGGCTCTACATGGTCAGTAAACCATTTCATTTTTCTCATCATTGCATCCATATCTTTGTCATCAGCGCGACCTCTTGAAGTTAATTTATCTACTGCCCATGCCTCTGACACGTCAAGATAAATTATTGTAGCGCCATTGTATCCTAAGAATGGAATTGCCGTCCTAAGAGTATCTAATTCAATAGGCATGCGTGGTGCACCGTCTAAAATAACCGTCTCGTTTCCTTTTAGGTTATTTATAAAAGTATTAGTCCAATTCCAAATAGCCAAAAATTCTGGTTGGAGTCCCCCTTTATCATTTACCTCACAAGCAAGTTCAGCAATATGACTGTCACTTTCTATAAAGGCACGAAATCCTCCGCCAGTTGTAACGTGTAGAACATTTTCTACCCCTTTATCTTCTAAATACTTCTTAAATAGGTCAACTTGCGTGCCTTTTCCACCTCCCGAACGCCCCATGATGATGTACATTTTCTTTTCCATATATCCGTCTATACTACCATAAAATAAGCAAAAAGCGCGACTGAAAGTCGCGCTTTTTGCTTTAAATAAAACTAGTATTCACGCATAGACAGTTGTGCATCAACTTTCTTAATTAAGTCGAGCACCACCGAAATCGCAATCAAAAGAGATGTTCCACCAACCTGGATGGCTGTTAAAC
>CAYGDF010000032.1:0-6234 GCA_964348675.1 uncultured Candidatus Saccharibacteria bacterium | reverse complement strand
TCTGCTATACTATGTTCATGCAATTCCGCGTTCCACAATTCATCGACATGGAGGATAAAATAGTTGGACCTCTGACGCTTAAACAATTTTCATACATTTTAGGTGCGGCCGGTTTTTCTTTCTTATTGTGGACTTTTATTCCTGTAAAAATCATAGCAGTTATCCTAATAATTCCTGTTGCCAGTCTTTTTATTGCTCTTGCTTTCCTAAAAATAAACGAGCGGCCATTCGTCGAAGTGCTGGAAAGTGCTTTTAATTACTACTCAAGCAGTAAAATATATACCTGGAGACAGCCAACAGAAAATGAATCTGATAAAACACAAAATATTGTTACAAAAGCAACTCAGGAGGTGGCGGTTGCGAAAGCCAACTCTGATAAACTACATGACCTTGCAATAGGATTAGACGTTTTAGACAGGGGGCACGAAGACAATCAATAATTTTGCATTAAACTGTTGGCTATAAACTGTAAGCTATTAACTATTGCTGGTATACTCATCATATATATGGCAAAAGGGACCGCTACTCAACAATTTGTTCCAATCGATCGCATACGAGACGGCATCATCACTCTTAAAAATGGTGAACTTCGCGCTATTCTCATAACCAGTTCTCTTAACATCGCTCTTAAAAGTGATGATGAGCAGAGCGCTATTTTACTTCAGTTCCAAAGTCTTCTGAATTCGCTAGAATTTCCAATACAAATGTTTGCGGAATCACGAAGACTAAACATAAAACCGTATCTTGATCTCTTGGAAGATAGGGAAACCCACGTGACCGAAGATCTTTTAAAGATTCAGATACATGAATACATCGGTTTCATTAAAAAATTTGCCGAGGAAACCAATATTATGACGAAACACTTCTTCATTGTTATTCCTTATCTACCCCTTAGCGTCACCTCTTCAACGGGAGTTTCAGGAATGTTCGGTTTCGGAGGCGCTTCAGGAGGAACACCTGCTGAAGAGGAAGCTTTTGATGCTTCTAGAATCCAACTCGAACAAAGAATTTCAACTGTGGTTCAGGGGCTTTCTCGTTTTGGAGTTCGTGCTCAGAAACTTGGCACAGAAGAGGCAGTTGAACTCTTTTATAAACTGTTTAATCCTGGAGAACAAGATCGGTCGGCTCCAGTACTTCAAAATCAAAAATAATTTTATGGGACTATTTGACTTTTTATCATCACAAAAAAAGGACTCTCCTGTGTCAGCGATTTTACCTGAGCAGGTTTATAAAATTGCCGAAATGCAATTAAAAGACATCATTGCACCTTCGGCTCTCGGGGTTCAGCCAAAAATGCTAAACCTTGGCACAAATGTAGTTCGTTCCTTTTTCGTAATTTCATATCCGAGTTATTTAACCGATAACTGGTTAAGTCCGATAATAAACTTAGACAAAGTATTTGATGTGGCCATTCACATAACACCGCTTGATACAGGGGAGGTGATGAAAACCTTCCAAAGAAAGGTGGCTGAAGTGGAGAGTCAAATTATGACCAGAGAAAGTAAGGGTCTTGTTAGAGATCCTTCGCTTGACGTTGCTTACAAAGATTTGGAAGGTCTTCGTGACGGACTAATTCAAGCCCAGGAAAAAATGTTTGATGTAGCACTTTATATTTCCATTTACGGAGCAAATGAAGCGGACGTCGATAAAACAGAAAACCAGATAAAATCAATGCTAGAGAGCCGTTTGGTGTATGTAAAGCCAGCACTTTTCCAACAAGGGGAGGCCTTTCTTTCAACCATCCCTCTTGGGAATGATTTACTCCAGATTAAAAATAAATTAAACACTTCTCCTCTTTCGTCATTTTTCCCATTTGTATCTTTCGACCTATCGTCAGATAAAGGAATTCTTTACGGTCTGAATCGACACAATGGTTCGCTTATTTTGTTTGACAGGTTTTCTCTTGAGAACTACAACTCTATAATATTTGCTAAATCCGGTTCTGGTAAAAGTTATGCAACCAAACTAGAAATACTACGTACCCTTATGTTTGATACGGAAGTTATTATTATCGACCCAGAACGTGAATATGAATACCTGGCTGAATCAGTTGGCGGAAGATATTTTGATATTTCTCTAACAAGTGGCCACCACATTAATCCGTTTGATTTACCGGCACCAGCAGAAGATGAATCTCCGGCGGAAGTTCTTCGCTCAAACATTGTGAACTTAGTAGGACTTTTCCGTGTGATGCTAGGAGGCCTTACTCCGGCAGAGGACTCTATGGTGGATCAAGCCATTACTGAAACTTATGCTCTTAAAGATATTTCACCGGAAGTAGACTTCACGAAACTTGAACCGCCTCTTCTTTCGGACTTTGAAACTGTTCTCTCCGGAATTGAAGGGTCGGAAGATTTGCAACAAAGACTTTCAAAATATACAAAAGGGACTTGGTCTGGTTTTATTAATCAACCATCAAACGTTGATATAAATAAGAAACTGGTTTGTTTCTCAATTCGCGACATGGAAGAAGAGTTAAAACCAGTGGCCATGTATATCATCACTCACTATATTTGGAATTCGGTTCGTAAAGACATCAGAAAACGCTTGCTCGTAGTGGACGAAGCATGGATCATGATGAAAAATGATGATACAGCCTCTTTCTTGTTCGGCCTAGCAAAACGTGGACGTAAATATTATCTAGGGTTAGCGACAATCACTCAGGATGTGGGAGACTTCCTACGCTCTCCATATGGACTTCCTATTATTACAAACTCTTCTATTCAGTTGCTGTTGAAACAATCACCTTCTTCTATAGATATAGTGCAAAAGACTTTCAACTTAACAGATGAGGAAAAATTCCTATTGTTGGAGTCGGGTGTGGGGGAGGGAATCTTCTTTGCTGGATTAAAACATGTGGCTATCAAAGTCGTGGCTTCATATACTGAAGACCAAATCATAACTAGCGACCCATCTCAATTAATCCAAATAAAAGAAATGAAAAAAGAACTAAACGACCAGAAAACATCATGAGTAAATATATAAAAATATTCATAGTTTCTTTTTTATTTATACTAGAAGTTTCTATTGCACGAGCTGATTTAATTGGAAATTTGGTTTTAGACCCTGTTAACCCAGGTCCTTATAGTTCTGTTACCGTAACTTTAACTAGTTATGATTTTGATGTAGATAACTCAAATATCTCGTGGACCATAAACGGAAAACTTGTAAGTAGTGGCCCTGGTGTTAAGCAAATAAAAATAACGACTGGGGCAGTGGGTACGGCGACAAACATTTCGGCTAAAGCCACTGTTCCTGGTGGACAAATTTTCCGAGCAACCATGATGCTCACCCCGGCTTCAGTTGATTTAACTTGGGAATCTCCTGAAAGTTTTGTTCCTCCATTTTACGAGGGGAGATCTCTCCCTGCTGAAGGGGCGACCGTTCGTGTAAATGCTACTCCTCACATGAGTTCTCTAGGTAAAGTTCTTTCGTCGGCGGACGTTTCCTATGCGTGGTATAAAAATGATGAGTTCATTGATAAGTTAAGCGGAAGAGGGAAATCCTCGGCAGATATAAATCTTGAATATTTAACTGATGTCACCTCTGTAAAAGTCGTTGCTCGCGCTCCAGACGGAAGCACAGCCACAAAAAGTATAGACCTTTACCCTCATAATATAGTGCCTATTTTTTATCTTTACGATCCAATCTTAGGGCCGGACTTATCTAATGCTATAACTAAGCGCTTTGAAACAACAAAAGAATTTACTCTTCGTTTCATTCCTTTCTTTTTCTCTTTAAACAAAGTTGCAGGAAGTGGCGCAACATTTTCTTGGACAATCGACGGATTACCGATTACTACCGAAGATGACACGACTGTAACACTTCGACCAAAAGAGAACTCTTATGGCTCAAGAGTTTTAGGAATAAACTTAGAAAATAGCAACCGAATCCTACAAAACACGGAATCTACACTAAATGTAGTTTTCGATACACGACAATAATCTATGGAAGCTCAAAACAATATATATTCACTTTTAGATGAGAACACCTCCACCGCTTTCGGCCAATCTCTTTCTTTTACCATAGGACAAACGGGGAGTTTACTTAGTATCTCTACTTTAGTTATGTTTATGTTTCTAATAGCAATAGCCGGTGCGGGAGCTGGTAGATTCTTATACGCTCTTGCTTTAAGAGTAGGGACCTTCGGTGAGGCTTCTGAGGCTAACTATACTAAGTCTAAACAAATAATGAACACGGTTTTGTTTACTCTTTTCTTTTCATTTGGTTTAGTTTTACTTGGTTTGGCTGTTAACCCAGATTTAGTAAGAGGGACAGTGGGGTGGGAAGGATTGAGGGTGAGTGGGGGAGTGGGGACGCAACCTGGGGCAGGAACAGCCCCAACCCAACCAACTCCAACATCCTCAAGTTATGCTGCAAGATTGGCTAGTCATAACGCTGTCGTGGCGCGTCTTAATCCGTCTGGTATTAAAACAAATCATAATAATGTTCCTTGTACTGAGGCACAATACAGCGAAAGATTTCCAAGTTGCACAAGTCTTGCGTATTTACCAGAACAGACAATACAGATGCTATTAAAAATAAATGGCGACTGTCGCTGCACTCTTATAATAACTGGAGCGACTGAACCGGGGCACGCAGAAAACGGCAATCATGGTGAAAATAAGCGTGGTGTCGATCTTAGAATAAAAGCTGCTCAAGATACATCAGACCCGCTTTACGATTATGTTGTGAAAATGGGTAGACCCGCTGCGGCAAGTAGCGCCTGTTACGCAAGATACACCGTAAGCACATTTACTTTTTGTGATGAGAAACCTCGAAGCAACTCAACCTGGAATCCCCATTTCCACGTAGACTAAAACTTCTTTGCTATACTATCTGTATGCGCGACAGGAAAATTTTTCTAGTTCTTATACTCACTATCATTTTTGCTTTCGGAATAGTCGTTTGGTATTTCTTCGGCTCTAAAAATACACCCAACCCAAGTATCGCAACTCCGACAAACCCATTTGGAAACGCAGAATCAAGACCAGGAAGTGAGTTCGTAAAAAGATTTACATCTTCTTCTCCGGAAACAGAGACTGAAACCGAGCGAATACCGGCTTCTGAGCGTGCCCTAGTTCAAGTTTGGGATAAACCAGTTGGTGGATATGCCTTTGTTACTAGAGAAATAATGGTGGAAGGTACTACTACTCCGTCTTTAAGTACCTCTACTCCACAAAAACTTCCTAAACCATACAAAAAAACAGTCCAGTACTTAATGTTTGTAGACCGCATCACTGGCAACATTTATGGTTATAACAAAGAAAGCCCCACACCATTTCAAATAACAAATACCACAGTTCCAGGTATTTATGATGCATATATAGTTCAAAACGGAACAAAAGTTTTTATGCGCTACTTAGATCAAGAAAGTGGGGCCATCAAAACAACAATGGCGACCATTCCATATTTCATTGAAGGGGCCGACCCCCATTCATTAACTGACATAAAATCTCTACAGGACAACATTTCTTCTTTCGCTGTCAGCGGGTCTTCAAATATTTACTCTTACATCGTACCGAGTTACTATGGTAGTTCATTTTATACCATCAACCAAAAGGGCGTAACCTCAGTAATAACTTCTCCTCTTCGGGAGTGGTCAATAGTTTATGGTGGGGAAACTCCTTATGTAACTAACAAACCATCCGCTTATTTGGAAGGCTCCACCTACTCACTGCCAAAACAAGAATATGTCTTAGGCGGAAAGACAGGGCTTATCTCTTTGCCAAATGTAGATGGCAGTAAAGTTATGGCAAGCATGTGGTCATCTGGCGGTCTGTCCACTTTTGTTTCTTCTAAAAAAACAGGGCTTGCGGCATTTGAATTAAAAACCATAGCATCCAAGTGCGCATGGCTGGATCTTTCTAAGCTTTTGTGTGGCATCCCCACAACTATCCAAACGGGAAACGAAGGATTGCCAGACGATTGGTTCCAAGGAACAGTCGCCTTTTCTGACGACCTGTACCTAGTGGATGCGGATAACTTTACCTCTTCTGGCATTTATAACCTCTCTAACGAATCCAATAACTCTTTTGATGTCATTCGCCCCAAAATAGATGACAAGAAAACCTTTATGGCTTTCACAAATAAACAAGGCGGAAGTCTGTGGCTTGTAAACTTAAGTCTGGTTATACCTGTTCAATAAAATGGCAAATTACGTTCCCCTTGACCCATCTACCTCCACCGCTTTCGGCCAATCTCTTTCTTTTACCATAGGACAAACGGGGAGTT
>CAYGDF010000031.1:0-6505 GCA_964348675.1 uncultured Candidatus Saccharibacteria bacterium | reverse complement strand
TTAAGAACAATATAAAAAAACTACGCACGCAAATCATAACTGGAGACACGTGGACTGGGGCGACAGGGACATACGATATAATTTTCGCAGTTCCACCATACGTTCCTCCTCAAATGAAAGAAGAGGTAATGAAAGAATTAAGCGCTGAATCCCAACTTTCATTTTTTGATAAAGAAGACGGATTTTATTTTCATAAACAAGTGCTTTCCCGTGCCAAAGAATTCCTTAAAGATGACGGAGTACTGTATTTAGAGTTTGATATAACTCAGCGCGAAAAAATCGAAGAATTAGCCAAAGAATCCGGCTTCACAAACCATTCCTTCTTAAAGGACCCATACGGACATGAATGCGCAATTTGCCTTACAAATAAGGTTGATAAATATTGACTCTTATTTCAATCTGTGTCAGATTGTTAAGGTATTACTCCCGTAATACCTTCTTGGTTTGACACTAAGAAGCCAATCCTTTGACAGGAGTAGAGAATGAGCAGAATTTCTATTGGTAAATGTTTGAACACTGCACTTGCGGTTTTCTATCAATCTCTCACACGAGGAGAAATTCCGAATGTGAAGAGGTGCAACCCCAACCCAGACAACTGGCCGGCTCTGCTGGGGAGAGTGAAGAACACACGGCTCGACTTCCTCATTCCGATGACTGTGTACGGTTTTGATCCGGAACTCTACAAAGGGGTATGGTTGTTTACGATGGAAGGTCAAGAAATCATGCTTGAATTTCAGCGGAAAACTTGCAACGATGATTGGATGTTGTTCAGTGTCGAGTGCGCAGGTCCTCGCCACCGGAAAGATTTTTTTGAATCCAAGATCAAATGTTCGTAGAACCCGCCTGACGGCGACGCGAGATTACTCGCCACGCTGTCTCGGCGGGTTTTCTCTTTCCAGTCAGAGGCTGGTCAACCTCTGGCTGATGTATTTTACAAACTCCAAACTCACCCTTTAAATCCGCCCTTCGGAGCGCGACGGCGTGAGAACGAACTGATTTTCTAGCAAGAAAATATAGCGTGCGGTTTAAAGGGTGAGTTTAAAAAGAAAAGAATTTAAATAGTAGATTTGGGTCTATATTTGACAAGTCTTCCTTATTCTGCTAGAATAGTAATATTATTTCCTTATGGATATCCATGTGTAGTCAGGTTTTATTTGACGCGTTGTGGCTAACCATAAATCTATCACTTAGATAGACGAGCCTTCTCTAAAGGAAGCAAGAGCGCAAATAATTTACCAACTTAGGGTTTACAGAACTGGATAAGTTTCGAGGCGAAACAAAGATTTTTTAAGAGACGTACGAATAGTACGTTGATGAAAAAATCTGCAGTTTCAACAAAGAAGATTGCCAGTTGTGGAAATCATATCAAAAATATATGTATACCATCACTACAGGTGGGTCTGGCTCTTCTTATGAAGCAGGCTCACGTTCTCGTTCGTCAGGCTCAAGAAGCCGTTCTTATTCTTCTCCATCTCGCGAAGGAGGCTCTTCTCGTGGCGGTTCACGCGGAGGTTTTTCTTCACGCGGTCCATCTCGCGGAGGATTTTCTCGTGGAGCATCAGCACCACGTCAATTTAACGCAAAGCGTGGATTCAAGAAGGATTATATCGACGAAAAATTATTTATAAATAAAGAAGCTGGAGTTACTGAAACTGACCACTACGAAGCAAAACACAAGTTTACTGACTTCGGTATCGCGGAACAGCTTTCAGCAAACTTAACAGCGAAAGGTCTAATCACACCTTCACCAATTCAAGACCAGGCTATTCCTGTCGTTATTAAAGGTGGAGACGTTATTGGTATCGCTTCAACTGGAACTGGAAAGACAGCAGCCTTTCTTATTCCTCTAATCAACAAACTTGTGGCTGATAAAGACCATAAGATGATGATTCTAACTCCGACTCGTGAGCTTGCGCTTCAGGTAGAAGCAGAATTCATCGCGTTTACTCGCGGAATGAAACTTTTCTCTGTGCCTTGCGTAGGAGGTGCTCCAATCATGCGTCAGATTAAGGAACTCGAACTCGGTGTTAATGCCGTTATCGGGACTCCAGGGCGCGTTAAGGATTTGATTGAAAGAGGTAAAATCAACATGTCACTCTTTGATTCAATCGTACTAGACGAAGCCGACAGAATGCTAGACATGGGATTCATCGACGACATGCGTTCAATTCTTGGCATGATGCCAAAGACAAAACAAGGACTATTCTTCTCTGCTACATTTTCTCCAGAAATTAAAAGACTCTGTACTGATTTCTTGAAAGACCCTGTAACAATTTCTATTAAATCTCGTGATACGGCTGCTTCTGTTATGCAGGACGTAGTTCGTGTACATGGAGATTCTGAAAAAGTAGAAGCGCTACATGAAATCCTTCTTAAACCTGAATATGCTAAGGTTCTTATCTTCCGTGAAATGAAGCGTCACGTAGACGGGCTTGCCGCTGAACTTGATAAGCGAGGATTCAAGGCGCTTGCTCTTCATGGAGACATGCATAACCGTGAACGTGAACGTGCAGTACGCGCACTTGAATCTGGAAAAGTTCAAGTGGTGATTGCAACCGATGTTGCGGCTCGTGGACTAGATATTTCTGACATTAACTTGGTTATCAATTATGATATTCCAAATAATTACGAAACATACGTGCACAGAATTGGAAGAACAGGTAGAGGCACTAAATTAGGCCACGCCCTAACTTTCGTCCCAAAACGTTAAACATTAGTAATTTCACCTAATCTGCTTTGTTAGGAAAAGTTTTTGCTTCTGCAATGTACTAAATGTACATCTTAGTCGCAAAAACTTTTCCTGCCTCGCATCTCAGGTAAAATAACTAAGTTTAGTACTAAAGAAATTTAGTGATTGCAATACAAAAGCGCGACACCGACGGTGTCGCGCTTTTGTATTCCCGCTGTTTACAACTCTAAACTGTTTTAGATTTAATGCTATATACTTAATATACATGAAAGTCTATAAAAAACTCGTCTCTTTTATTAAACATTTTGAGGAGCATCACGCCAACGCAACTTTGTTCATTGGAATTGCAATTGGCATCGGAGTCGGAATGTATCTTTTTGCTTGGCTTGTTCCAGGTTCATCTCAACTTGTTCGAATGTATAACTCAAGCGGGAAATATGGGTCTAAGAGTTTGGAAGGTGGTTACGGAATGATGCGTTATGAAAATGCTTCCATAACAAGCGAAAGACAGTTTTTGTTTATGATGATAAACCACCATAAGGACGGTGTGCGCATGGCGCATAAAATACTGGCGGTTCCAGGGATAAGCGCAAACGTTACTAATTTGGCGGAAAATATAATTAATTTTCAAACAGCAGAAATTGAACTCATGACCAGTTGGTTATCTGGTAAGTCCACGACAGCAGTTAAATAACGTGAGCAGAATTAAGCAAAACAGACCCAAGGGGTCTGTTTTGCTATACTCTTTGCATGGCAATTTCTTCTAAGCAGAAAATGATGGATGAAATAAGTAAGGAGATTCTAGAATTAAAATCGTCTCCTTTATATGAATACAGACAGAGTAATAGTTATTTTTCTGTAATAGGAGAAGGAAGTCTATCTTCAAAAATATTTTTTATAGGAGAGGCTCCTGGAAAAACAGAAGCCGAAACCTCGAAACCTTTTTGTGGACGCTCAGGTAAATTTTTAGATGAAATGCTTGCTTCTGTTGGATTAAAGAGAGAAAAAGTTTATATAACTAGTGTGGTTAAAGACAGACCACAAGACAATCGCGACCCAACTCAAAAAGAAATAGAAATCTATGGTCCTTATTTGGATAGACAACTGGAGATAATAAAACCAAAAATCATTGTACTGCTGGGTAGAATCAGTATGAAATATATTTTTGAGAATGCAGGGATTGGAAATCAGTTGGAACCAATTTCAAAAGCACACGGAAAAATATATGAAGGAAAACTCTCATATGGAAAAGTAAAACTGATTCCCATGTATCACCCCGCGGCCGCACTTTATAATCCAAAAATGAAATCTGTTCTGATGGACGACTTTAAAAAAATGATTCCTTTTATTTAAGCCCCGAGGCTTTGATTTTCTTTAAGAATCTGTGGAATCTGACCTCTGCTTTTTCACCCTTGTGCTTGTCCATATTTCCGCAAATTTTAACATCAATTACGTCAACGCCTGAGAAATTAAATACGCATGTTTTCCAAAACGACATAAGCGGAAGTATCGGCAGATGATGATACCAAGAAGGACCACCTGAGGTCGCAAAGATTTTAGCGGTTTTTCCAACTAAAAGTTTCTCAACATCTCCGTCAGATGTGTATCTGTAAGCAAAACGCATCCAGAAAGTCATATCCACCCAATTTTTCATAACTGCAGGAGTCATACCCCACCAAATAGGATGCACAACTACTATTTCATGAGCCCATCTCACTTGTTCTTTGAATCTGGTTTGTATTTTTGAAGGTTTGTACTCACGAATATCTTCGAAAGTCAGATAATCCATCATGTTTTCTTTTTCGTATAAGTTGAGTATTTGTATATCGTGCCCTTTTGATTTTCTGGCCTCAGCGTAGGTTTCAGCGATTCTCTTGGTATGGCTGTTAGCCCCAGGATGGGCTGTAACAATGAGGATATTCATATATATAGTGTATAGGTTTTGGGGCGTATGTCCCAGTGGATACGAAACTTAGTACATCCAAGATGACATATTTCTTTCAAAAATTTCTTCTTTTTTACTTCCCCAACGAACTAGACGCTGTATTTTCTTGCTAGAAAATCATCTCGTGCTCGACTCGTCAGCCTCTGCAGGCTAGTTCTTATAGGAAAGCGGAGTCTGTTTGATGCAAACACGTTTCTAATTTGATACGATTAATCAATGAAACAACAAGTTTTTGTAATACATGGTGGGAATGCGTTTGAAACACGTGAAGAGTATATTGTATATTTACGAGCGAAAGAGGTGACTTTGGAGAAACTGTTACATAAAGACTGGAAGGCGAATCTTCAGAAAAGTTTAGGAGATGATTTTGAAGTGTATATGCCCTCTATGCCGAGTAAGAATGGCGCAACCTTTTTCGAGTGGGCACTGTGGTTTGAAAAGTATATTCCGTTCATGAATGATGATGTCATTTTAGTGGGGCACTCACTCGGCGGAAGTTTTCTAGCTAAATATTTATCCGAAGTTTCTTTTCCGAAAAAGATTCGTGGAACGTTCTTGGTGGCTGCGCCTTATGATATGGATGAAGGGAGAAAATTACCAGAGTTTGCGATTACTGCACCTCTTAATAAATTAGAAGAACAAGCAGGGGAATTATTTATGTATCAAAGTAAGGATGATCCAGTGGTGGCATTTTCAGAACTTGAAAAATATCAGAAAGAACTAAAAGGAGCGACTTTCAGAGTTTTTGAAGATAGACAGCACTTTAATATGGAAGAATTTCCGGAGATTGTGGAGGATATTCAGACACTATAGATTTGCTATACTTTATGAATATGGAAAATCTTTATGAAACCTTGGGAGTTTCAAAAACGGCAACTCAGGATGAAATAAAAAGAGCCTACCGAAAGTTGGCTATGAAAAACCATCCTGATATGGGAGGTGATACGGCCAAATTTCAAGAAATTGATCGAGCGTATAGAATTTTAAAAGACGAAGAAAAAAGAAAGCACTACGATGAAACTGGAGAGTCAGAATCATCAACTGAACAAACTACCCCAGAAGACCTCTTCAGAGAATGGGCAGCAAAGAATGTATTTACTAATACTTCCGTCGATGATTTTGTTCCAGGGTATCCTAAATTTTTCTCTAGATCTGATGAGTTTGAGGATCCAGAGACAGGAGACATACCTTGGTCTTCTCAGGATGTGAAAATAATGAAATGGGAACGAGCACACACGATGCTTACAGAACAGATAAAACTTTTAGAAGAGTATTTAGGGGATCTGACTAAGGCTCCATACGAAGAATTAATGCCACCCGACAAATTGCTTCGATTACTTGTTGGTCTTAAACAGGACAAGTTTATCGGATCTGACGAGTATAATCGCGCTATTGATCTTATGGATGAATATGAAGAAGAGTGGGAGGCGTTTGTTGATCACGTCGCTGAATTGAAGCGTTGTGAAGCAGATCAGGCTAAGGCTGAATTTCTGTCGGGAGAGTATGATGGGCAAATGAATACGCTTGAAAGGCGCATCAATAAACCTATGTCTGGAGGAGATCTTTCTTTGCTTACTCTAAGAAAAGGTGAAAATTTTAAACATCTTCTTCCTAAAGGTAATAATGAAGTTGCTAGTGTAAAAGAAGATGGTAAGCAAGCAAGTTGGAAAGAGCATGATGAACGGAGTAAATGGAGAAAAGAGGAAGAGAAAATACGGAATATGGGCGGTCCAGGTGGTTTGAAGTAATAAAGCGGCCTTTTTCATCGATTTAAGGTGAATTCTTGCTAGTTCTTGGAAGTTCTGGTATAATCTCCCCACTATTGACCCGATTGAGTTTTGTCCGATGGCAATAAAGAAAGTAGGAAAGAT
>CAYGDF010000030.1:0-7391 GCA_964348675.1 uncultured Candidatus Saccharibacteria bacterium | reverse complement strand
TGATTCCAAGCGTTAGTAGTACTCCAGCGACTAAACCTATCATTGTTCCACGAGTACCTGAGTAGAAAAGCCCGATGAGGTTAAGCACAATTATCGTAGGATACCCCCAGGCTTTTTTCATATTGCCCTGCTGGGACCACAAAACAGCCGCGATGAACGCTGACATCAAACAGAAAATGGCAAAGTATGCGGAGTTACCAATCGTAGCATCGAGTCTATTTTCAGACTGGTGAATTGGGAATCGAGCAGAAAACCACGCACCTAAACTTGGAAGCTTCTCAGCAAAAATGTAACCCTTAGCGCCGAGTAACTGAGCGTATGCATATACAAGCACCAGCAAATCCGCAGCCAAGAAATACTTAAACATTTTCTGCCAATCTGAAAGTTTAGGAAGCATCGCAGTCAAAACAAAGAAATATGCAATCATGTGAGCAATGCCGGCGAAACCTTCCATACGTTCAAAGTTACTCCAAATACTCTTCCAACTATCAACTCCAAAGATATCTGCAACTAAGAGAATTACTAGAAAAGATAAGGCTGCAATTGTAAGGGGTGATTTTTTAATATTCACTCTGTACGCTGCATCTCTAAGTGCAAGTATCGCCCATCCAGCGAAAGCGATTTCAACTAGCACACGAAAGACCAAATTTTTACCAGTGATGAACGGGAAGTACATTCCTGAAGAACTCCAACTTAAGACATCGATTGTTCCACCATCAGCTACGTAAAGAACGATAAACGGAATAATAATCAGACACGCCCACACAACTTTTTTAATAATGCTTTGCATACTTATTTTTCTATTGTTTGATAAATGTAATGCATTAAGTGTAGCATAATATCGCTTTACAGATATCCCGCCTTGACCCCTAAAATAGGCCTAAAATGGTATACTTTAGTGATAAACATGATTCCTAAAACGATACATTACTGTTGGTTCGGCAAAGGCCCTAAAAACGATAAGATTATTCAGTGTTTAGAGAGTTGGAAGGAGCTATGCCCTGATTTTAAAATCGTGGAATGGAATGAGGGTAACTTCGCCTGTGACGACCATCCGTTCACTAAACGCATGTATGAAGAAAAGAAGTGGGCTTTTGTTTCTGACTATGCCCGTCTGTTTATTTTGGAAAAGCACGGTGGCTTTTATCTAGACACAGACATGCTTTTGGTAAAATCACTTAATCCCCTCACCGATTACGAATGTGTATTGGGTGAAGAAGAAAAAGATGTGATTAGCGCTGGCATGATTGGCACTATTCCAAATCATCCATTTATAAGAGCGTGTAAAAATTATTATGACGAACATCAAAAAGAACTTATCACAATTCCACGAGTTCTTTCCAAAGTTTTTTCAGAATACGAAAATAAAGAATCTTTAAAAGTTTTGCCTCCAAAAATATTTTATCCATTTGATAGCGCGCATATAAAAAATTACCATGGGCAAGATTTAGGGAGTGAGGTTATTGGAGTTCACTTATGGAATTATTCATGGGGAAACCCTCTCAATAAGTTTTTCAAAAAAATTGGAATACACCGCTTTGGCAGTCGAGTCGCGGAGATTCTAGGAATTAAAAAATTGTTAAAGAAATTACTCGGCTTCATTTAATTTATGCACTTCAGTATAATCACACCGACATATAAAAGAGTTGAAGGATTAAAACGAGCAGTAGATTCTGTGCGTAATCAAATTTACCCTAACTGGGAAATGATAATTGTTAATGATTCCCCTAAGGATGAAAGTTACGATAGTTTTGAAAGAAATATAAACGACCCTCGGATAAGATATTTAAAGAACGATAAAAATGAAGGCGTAAACTTCAGCAGAAATCGTGCGCTTGATTCTATTTCCATTCACAGCGAGTGGGTTATTTTTCTTGATGATGATGACTATCTGTCCCCTGACACATTAGATAATTTTGTAGACCTAATAAAATCTCACGGAGACGCTAGCTGGTTTATAACTAACCGTGCACATAAAGACGGAACTCCTATTACCAAATTCCCAAAGAGCGACAAGTGGTATTCGTACGCGATGGATTATTTAATTCTAAGACGAGGTAAAGGAGATGCGACCCATTGCATAGAAACTAAAAAAATAAATGAAATTAGATTTTCTAAAAATATTAAGCAGGCTGAAGAATGGTTATTCTTCTATCAGTTGGGTTTAAAAAATAAATTTTTCTACCACGACCACAACAGCACCATCACTGACGGATACGACCAAAACTCTGGGTTAAATTTCCGTAAGCGTGGAAGAAAGAACCAACTTATCGCAATTTTAGTTTTAGCCTATGAAGGCACACTTCTTCGCATCATATACCATCCGACATTTATAATTTATATTTTTATGCGTTTCGTGAGAGCGCTAGTAAAACCTTAATTCATAAGGTTTTACTACAATTTTTGTACTTGACTTTAAACGATTTTCGTGTTAAGATATTTCCATGGCGAATTGCGCCACAACCAATTGTTTTTTTGATTTTTAGGAGAAGAGATATGACAGACATCGTCCGTCCGCAAGGACACTTGGGCGGAAAGACTCCCGAAAGCCAGTTCTTCGCCATCGCCACCCTGCTCGCAGGAATCCCCACCGAGGGCGTAGTCGACGTCGAAGCCATCGCCTCGTGGCCCGGCATCATGTTGGACGTTGCCGTCAAACATGCGGCCAGCTATTGGAACGGTGGAAGCGGTCGCCACTTCTTGGTGGCCGGCTATCACGACTCGGATGTGGCCGAAGAGCGCTTTGCACTCCCCCGCCTGCACAACAACTATGGACTGGCCAGAACCACTGGCCTGCACACGCAAGTCCACGCACGTCACGCCGGCGAACAAGCTGAATGGCTGGCAGACAAAGTTGTGGAACTCGGGATTGAGAGCCTCGCGCTTTCCATCCCCAGTTTCCACATGGCGCGCGGATACCTGACCACCATCGAATCGCTCCGTCGGCGAGGGGTGATGATTCCCATCATCCCCATTCCGCCGAAGGTGTCACCCTTCGAGCACTGCGTCCTCAACGTAGCCCCCGAAGGCAAACGGGACAAGTGCGAACTGGATGTCATCCATGCAGAGGCCAATCCTCGCATGAAGAACTACCAGAATCCGAAGGCGGACGGCACTCCTGGCGACGTTGCCACCGACGAGTTCTTCTACGACTACCTCGGGTGGTTATACGGCCAGCAAATCGTGACCGACTACACCATGAAGGGTATGCCATGAACTGGTTCACTCAATCCATCCTGGCGACGGCGCTTCTCGCGCCGTGCTGGCTTGCTATCGGGTTCTTTGAACGGAACTTCGGCATCAAGCCAAACATCTTCGTGGTGTGGTACTTCGTGGGCATCTCGCTTTCGGTAGCCACTTACATCGCGATGAGCGACAACCAGGCTAGTGCAAAACTCTTCCCCTCTTTTGGGGTCGTGCTCGCAATCATCCTGGTTGGCGCAACCATCGGCGCGGCGGCTAACGTACTACTCTTCACTGCTGTAGCACACGCCCCGAACCCGAGCTTTCCATCCGTAATCGCAAATGGAGGCGGTGGAGCGCTCGTCTTTCTCCTCGCGATTGTGCTCGGCACGTATGTGCCGAAATACTTCGCGAAAAGTGAGGTCAATTGGATTAACGCACTTGCGGGCATCGCCTTCATCGTCGCGGGAATCTTTTTCCTCGCAAACACCAAGCGCTAATCACGCTTCGGCTAAATACAAAATGGCACACCGAGCAGTCGGGGCGCCATTTTTTTATTTCTTATTTTACTTAAAAAACGTTCCTTCAATTTTCTTCCCCATTTTTGATTGCGGATTATATCCAGCGTACACCGCTTGTGTCATTAACTTTATCCTACTGAAATAATTAATTGTTGGTCCGTATTCATATAACCCCAAAATATAAAGACCCAACATCCAGAAGAAAATATTTAAGAAGAGTTCTACTTCCCCCTGCTTACTATGTTTACGAGATAATCTCACCATGTTTCTAATTCGATAATAAACTCTAAACGGTGCAGTCTGAGAATCAAACTGTCCAAATATGTGTGATGAGTTAGAACCCATACTTAAATCAACATCATACAAACGCGGGATGGTGCAAAGATAAGTGCTATAGCCTAATTTCTTTATATTCCAAGAGTACTCTATGTCGTCGCCATAAAGGAAGAGAGACTTATCTGGAAGTTCTGCTTTACGCACAGCATCAATTGGAATAAAGGCACCGCCATAAACGAAACCTTCCGTTGGAATAATTGGAATAAAAGGTCCGCGTTTAATTTGTCTCTTTTGTTTCCAAGAAAAAAGTTTAAAGAAATGCTTTAATTTTTTAAAACTAAAAACTTCGAAAAAGGTGAAGTGTGGAGTATCATCCGCAATTGATTGTTTATAAAAATATTCTTTATTTTCCAAGACATTGAATCGGCTTCCAGATAATACAACTTTCTGGTCTGGGAAAAGTCTCATGATTTCCATAAAAGAAGTTACCGCTCCGTCTTCAGGAACAGAATCATCATCTAACATAAGTACGAAATCGCAATCCGTATCCTTGGCACGAGCAAGTGCAACGTGGAATCCACCTGCTGAACCTAGATTTTTCTCCTCACGAATTATTTCAACCCTGTCTCCGTACTCCTTAGTACCGTTTACTATCTCTTCACTGTTCTTTGAGCCGTTATCTACGATAATTAATTTAGTGATGTGTGGGTCTTTCATCGTTGCAGTCACCACTTGAGTCAAAAATTTCCACCTATCTCCGAAAATAATGGTCACGGCGGTCACGCGAGGATATAGTGTGTTCATCGCCTAATTATACACCAAAAACAACCATCTCAAAGACCTCACTTTCAATTAATTGTACAGACCGAGATAAAATGTTATTATCTAGAATACTGTTAAGTACCCTTAATTTCCAAGGGAAAAAACCTTCTTACCATATACAACACAATGATTAAAAATGAGAAAATATTCATAACGGGTGGTGCTGGTTTCTTGGGGCAAGAACTTGTTAAGCGTTTCTATAATCACAACGAAATCACGGTATTTAGTCGTGATGAGGCTAAGCACTACTATCTCAAGAAAAAGTTCCCGAAAGTAAACTGCATTATTGGAGACGTTAGAAACTATGACCTACTGCTTGAATCCATGCAGGGTCACACAGTCGGTATATTTGCAGCGTCTTTAAAACAAATTGAAGCCGTTGACCAAAACGTGGAAGAAGCTCTCCAGGTAATTGTGATTGGCGCTATTAATTCTAGAAAGGCAGCGATAAAAAATAATTTTAAATCTGCCACTTTTGTTTCTACAGATAAAAGTCGCATGGCGACAACTTTGTACGGTGCAATGAAATTCGTAGCTGGAGAAGCCTTTATCGTAAACGCAGAAAAAGAAAAAACCAAACTTTCATCTGTTATTTACGGAAACGTTTTAAATTCAACCGGTTCAATCATTCCGCTTATTTGGGATTCAATAAAAAATAACTACGCACTTACTCTTTATGGCGAAGAAATGACCCGCTTCATGATTGACGTCGACAAAGCGGTAGACAGTATCGAGTTAGCATTAGAACATACTGGTTACAGCATCGTACCTAATCTTAAATCGCTAAAAATTAAAGACCTATTCGAAATATACGAAGAGGAATTTGGTTTGAAGTGGAAACTAGGAGCCCCAAGAATTTCAGAAAAAATCCACGAACAAATGTTCTCCCCTCACGAAGTAGCTAGAATAAAACATCACAAAGAAAAGGATTCCTTCCTAATTCACTACAAAGATATATATGATGAACTTAAGGAATATTCACAGGACGGTTTAAGTTCACAAAACACCTTAGTTTCTAAAAAAGAACTAAAAGAAATACTTAGAAAGTACAATTACTTTAAACCTCAATAGAAATGAAAAAGATACTTGTGCTCGGACATAAGGGAATGCTTGGAAATGCAGTCTGTAAATACTTTGGTTCAAAAAATGATTATGAAGTGCTAGCTGGCACTAATCGTTTCGGAACAGATGATTTTATAACAGAACTAAACAATAGTGACGCTGATTTTATCATCAACTGCATCGGTATAATTCCGCAAAAGAAACCAACGGTAGAAGAATACAAAAATATAAACATAGACCTTCCTGTTTTTTTGGAAACTCTTGGAATTAAAGTGGTTCACCCTTCGACTGACTGTGAATTCTCAGGAACGATTGATAAAACTAAAAAATATACAAAACAAGACGTCCGAGACGCAACAGATGATTACGGAAACAGTAAGGCGGTAATCTCTAAATTAATTGAAGATTCTTTCAAGAATACAAAGATAATCAGAACTTCAATTATCGGACACGAGCAGGCATCTTCATTTGCGTTACTTGATTGGTTTTTAAGCCAGAGCGGTTCGGTTAATGGATACTCTAACCACTTTTGGAATGGCACCACTACTCTACAGTGGGCTAAGTTATGTGAGGAGATGCTCAACAATTGGGATAATTTTCCAGTACTTAACCAATACGGCACAGAAGAAATCAGAAGCAAGTACGATTTATTAAATGATATAAAAAACGTCTACGGCAAAGATATAAATATCACCCCTTTTGAAACCCCAACTTCCGTAAATAAATGTTTACTATCTGATAAGGCAATTCCAGATATAACTACACAGTTGGGCGAATTAAAAACTTTTTACGGTAAATAATTAAATAAGATATTCCAAAGACTTACCTGTAAACATAGTTTCAAGCGCAACCCCAACATCTATTCCCTGAACCCCTTTGTTCGCATATTCAAATATTAAATATTTTCCAACTGGGCCCATAGCAACTAAAAGCACCACTTCATCTTTAGATAAACCAGAAAGCGCTTTATCTAGTTTAGATTTAACCTCGTCATAAGAAAGAAGTGCATCTTTTTCTGGAGTTTCCACGCAAACCACATCCTTCCATGGAATTTCCTGGTTATGTTTCTGCTTTTCAATAGTTTCTTTTCTTGTAACGTAAACTATTTTTTTATTACGTATAACTGGGGCGACTACAGTTTCAAAGTAATTATCATAATAAAAATTATGCGCATCCATGTAGCCGACGTTTTTAGGAAACATCAAAAGAAACATAACCTTAAGCGGTAGCCATACATTAAATTTACCAATCTTCTTTAGACCATCATTACTTACATTTATAAATCTCGGAATGGAAAGTATATAAGCGCTATCTTTTTTGTATGAGAGAGTGATTTCTTTCATCATTGATTTCGCTACCGGAGAGAAACTTTGATAGTGATTTTTCAAATCTAGAAGAAGATTTATTTCCCCATCTCCAAATCGAATGATTGATTTTCTTTCTCTTAATAACTGCTCTATTTCTTCCTTAGAATAAAAGTGTTCCTTAAAGGAAAAGTCTTTTAAAAAGAAGGTGAAAATATAAGTA
>CAYGDF010000029.1:0-9852 GCA_964348675.1 uncultured Candidatus Saccharibacteria bacterium | reverse complement strand
TTGCTGGGGAACAGGGACTCGAACCCCAATACCATCCTCCAGAGGGATGTGTCCTACCATTAGACGATTCCCCAATATTTACATTAGTTTTAAGCCAATGTGGTTAGTACAATACCATTTTTTAGATAATCTTTCAATTGTAAAAGTGATACACTTATAACATGCCAACTTTAAATCAAAAGACAATAGTTTGGGTTGCAATAGTTTTATTATTAATATTAGGTGTTTATTTTTATACAAGTAAGAGCGCGGTTGCGCCCGCTCCAACTGGCACAGAAACTGCCACAACAAGCGATGAGACTGTAACAGGTGCAACTGGCACTAAAACACCAACTACCCCTAAGAGCGACGGATTATCTGGATACTCCAACTCTGAATATGGTTTTACTCTAAGATTTCCACCTTATATAAATCCTCATAATTCATTTTCTACTTTTCACAATTTAACAAATAACTGGAGAGTTAATGCCAGCCAAGTGAATCAAGGAAAAGGAATTGTAGAGTTCCCTGTTTATAGTGTCGATCAAGGAAGTGTGGCAACTGGAAAATCTTATCCTCTGTTTTTCATTGCTGAACTTCGCGTAGGAGTAAGTCCAAATGTGAAAGAGTGTTATTCATATGATCCAGGTTATACAAATCAGAAAGTCACTGATGTAAATATAAATGGAGTTACATTTAAAAGATTTAGTTTCCAAGACGCGGCTATGATGCAGTACGTTCAGGGAGAAAGTTATAGAACTATACACAACAATATGTGCTACGTTCTCGAACAAATAAAAGCTGGAAGCAACTACCGTGACGATACAATGAAGCCGGGCGTCGCAGAAACAACTCTTACGAATTATTACAACACAGCAGGAACTATTACTAAAACGTTTAAGTTTACGAAGTAAACGAAAGTAAAAATAAATAAAAGCGGTCCGCAAGGACCGCTTTTATATTTATCATTCTAATAGATAAATGTTTTATTTATATAAACAAATAGTGCCAAAACAAAAAGTAAAATTACTCCGTAGAGTATATGCATATAATGTTGTTTCTTTACTTCAATTAGAACCATAGTAAGCAGTGCGAGTGCGACCACCAAAATAAGTATTTTATAAAGCGTATCCACATAACGAGAGCCACCGAACAAAAGACGCCCTAACCATGTTGAATACTTTTCGGCTTCAACTTTTGTCTGAGTTGGTGCTATTTCGGTCACGTTGTCAGTATTTTTTACCACAACCATTGTTGGCGTGGTATAGATTGGTGACACTTCACTCTTTTGCGCAACTGAAGTCACTGGAGTTCCTGTGGCGTCCCCTTTTACGCTTGTGTCATTTTGAGACGCAGCGAGAACTTGAGGAGAAGAATTAACTGCTAACTTTTTGTCATCCGTCTCTGTTTTTTTAGAAGGCTCAGTCGTTGCGGTGACCTCTGTCGTTGTCGCTTCCTCTTTTACAACCGCGGCTTGCGCAGGAGTACCAAACATTTGCACCACATAAGTAGTTGGGTTGTTATTATATATGCCTTCAACTGTTGCGATTCCAATTTCACTAAACTTAACATTTAAAATATTTTCACGATGCTTTGGAGAAGCGAGCCACGCAGACTGTACATCCTTAGATTCTGTAAAATTAATTGCCAAGTTTTCTCCAGCGTATAAAAATGTATATCCAACTTCCCTAAACCAATGCCACGGCGTGACTCCAGTTGGACTTTCATGTGAGAAATATCCAAACTTGGCCATGTCCTGACCTTTTAATGCGGCAGCTTGTTCCAATTTCGCACTTCTTACAAGCGGTGCTTCGTTGTAAGCCAATCGAGCATCATTAGTTAAATCAACAAGCACGTTTGCAGCAACAGTTGCTCCTAAAACTGTTTTATGAATTAAAAAAGAACTTCCAGCAGAAAAGCCTAAAAGAAAAATACTTCCGAAAAGAATTATTGATACGCTTACCTCTCTGAAGAAATGCGGTTTGTAGTCATTACCTTCGTGCGGAATAAACAGATGCTTAAGCGCGTGATGGGGCTTCATCTAAACAGTATATCAATTAAGAAATAACATGGAAGTTTACAATAAAAAAGAGCCCGCGCGGTGGCGGGCTCACGGGCAGGTGCTTTTTTCATCACGGCCCATTGTAGTGGTCTTCGGGGTTTTCATCGCCCCCAAAGTTCGGAAGAACTTCCGGCTTTTTGGGCAACTCACCAGTAACGCGAACGTTCCCGGAGAGTTGCCCCATTGTCGAACCGCTGTCGACGTCGACTTCGAGATAGTCGGCAGAGCGGTCGTCATTGCTTTTGTTGGGGACCAATTTCTTGGCCATACTCATCTCCTTTTCAGGTTGTGGTGTTCACGCTGCCGTCGCGCACCTGTCGCTGATGCGCTTTTCAGCGACCTTGGCGAAGATCTGGCTGAGCGCTTCCTCCGGAAGGAGAAGCACCAGCATCAGCACGTCCTTCATGGGGTGTGCCGGTGCCCAGTTCGCCTGGTTGCACATCCGGCAAATCAGGTTGGAGTGGCCGGCCGATGCCAGCGTTTCGTCTTCACGACGAACCAATTGTCTCGGGGCCGGCATGGGTGCCACGAAAGCCTTTTCGCGTGCCCACTCGAAGAGCGGGCGGACGTCGTGGCACTCGCGGCATTCCATCTTGATCTCCCTGGCGTACGCCACGATGGGCGCAAGGTCCAGTGTTTCCATGTCATCTCCTGTGTTGGTTGTGGGAACACTTTTACACTATCAAAAAAATACAATACAAGCAAATGCTAGTTTTGTAAAGTAGCGCGCACAAGCCTAATTTTCTGATAATTATATTTCCCTTTCAAGTGCTCAAAAACTGGGGTCAATTTTGTAGTGTCTAATTCCTTAAATGTTTTCAGGATTTTATCCGTATCTTTTTTAGTAGGTAAAGTGTGTTTTAAATTAACTTCTTCCTTAAGCTCAACCAATTTTTCTATGTGTCCGATAATAGTATCCACTGAAAGATTTCTCCTTTCTGCAATTTCTTCGACTGTTACACCTTCGTTTAGCATGCTTTGTGTCTTTGCGTGGGACGCAACTTTTTCCTGTATTTCTTCCGCCTCTTCTTTGGCTAATTCAACTAATGTCCCGCCAGAAGAGGTTAAAAACTTTTCATGTAATTTTTCTAAATCTTTTCCAGAATATTTTTCAATTGCGTTTTCTGCCTGCTCACTCTTTGCACGGAAATTATAATCCGCTTCTCTTACTACTTCAGAAATTTGAAGCGCTTGCGGATTGAACCCAACCAAATGAAGTCCATCTAATGATTTTAAACGAGAAAGCGCCACGTATCCTTGGCCAGAAGTAAATGCCCGAGATAAATCAATAGAGGCCATATCAAGCGTCATTCCTTGAGACTTATGAACTGTAATTGCCCAAGCAAGTTTTATGGGGAGTTGAGAAATTTCCGCGCGCACTTTTCCGTCTTCTTCCACCCTCCAAGAGTCTGCTTTTATTGTTACTTTTTTACCACTAGCAAGTTCAACCACAGGCGCACCTTCGTTATCGAAAGAAATTACTTTACCCATAGAACCGTTTACGTAAATTTTTTCTGGACTATTTTTTATACAAATGACTTTCGCTCCGACTTTTAATTGTAAAGTTTCTTCGGCTAAACAGTTATTTTTCAATGACTCTAAAATATTAGCCTTTCCTTTTGTAACCATTTGATAGGTTTTTATTTCTCCTTTTATTTTCACAAATTCTTTTTGGTTTATTTCATCCACGTTTTCATTGTGAGTATAAAGTTTTATGTGATCTTCTGTATGCTTCGTTAAGTTGGCTTCTTTTAAATATTCAAAATGTTCTTCCTCAACTTCGCCAGAACGAATAGCATTCAAAACTGAAGAAAGTTTGTCATCTTCCTGACGGAACTGTTCTGTTAAATAGCACACCACGGGTTTCGCTTCTTTCCATGCGCGCGAAGTGAAAGCAAATACTTCTTCACTTTCGTATTGGTCACCTCGCTTTACAACTGGCGGAAGTTGAAAGAAGTCTCCAGTAAAAACAACTTGCATACCGCCAAATGGTTTTTCATTTCTTCTGATATGTTTAGCCAATTTATCCAACATGTCGACAAATGATGCGTGCATCATAGAAACTTCATCTATTATAAGCACTTGAGTTTCATTCCATCTTTTATATAAATTTTGCTTTTCTTCTATGGCATCTATATCGTAAGCGGTTAACTTTTGTCTTATTCCAATTCCGCTCCATGAGTGGACGGTAGTTCCTCCGATATGCGTGGAAGCGATTCCAGTTGATGCGGTTACAGCATATTTAACACCGTGCTTTTTTAGATACGAAATATAATCACGAAGCGCGTAGGATTTACCAGCACCCGCGGCTCCAGTTAAAAATGTCGTATGGCCTAATTTAAGAATATTTAAAGCGACTGCTTGCGTCATGGGGATAGTATACAATAGTCAAACTGCTAACTACTTTCTAGATTTTAAGATACTTACGAACTGCAAGAAGAGAAGAAATTACAGCCAAAACCGCACCTGAAAGAAGAAGAATTCCAGCTAATTCAAAGAAATGCTGAACGAAATACAAATGAAGATTCATCCCTTCAAAGAAGAATACTGTTTTCTTGGCTACCCAAATAGTTGCACCCCAGAAAAACGCCAAAGACAAGATAGTGGCAACGAGCGCATAAAGTAACGCCTCCACCACAAACGGACCGCGAATAAACATATTTGACGCTCCAACCAATTTCATCACGGCTATTTCATCACGATAAACGAAGATAGCCAAACGAATAGTGTTGTACACAATCATACAACTCATAAGTACGAACACAACCGAAATCCAAAATCCAACAGTATCTGTCCAACCAATTATATTATTTAATTTATCGATACTATCTTTTAATTGGTAGTAGTTTATTTTATCTACTGACCCTTCCGCCTCTCCGAGTAATCCAGAACCAGAAGAAAGTGCTTGAGCAATTGCTTCATACTGAGTAGTGTCTTTAGCAGTAATTGAGAGTGATGCTCCAAAAGGGTTATTTCCTAATTCATCAAGTGCCTGGAGAGTTAACTGATCCCCTGCATGCTTTTCTTTAAAGTCCGCGAGCGCTTGTTCTTTTGATGTATATGTAACTGATTTTACTTGCTGGAGTCCTTGAAGTTTAGCTCGAACGTCTGCGACTTGTTCTTCTGTCGCATCTGTATTGAAATAAACTCTCACATCTACTTTCTCACGAACCTGGTCTAGTGTGTAATCAAAAATCGCACGAGACAAATAAAAAGAAGAAATAATTGAAAGGGTAATCGTTAAAATAAAAATAGAAGAAAGTGATACCGTACGGTTACGATAAAACCCTCTCAAACCAGCGACAACTATTCTTCTTGTAAGCGTAGATTTATTAGCCATAATTACATTGTGAATTTACCAGATTTTTGGTCACGTGTTACTCTCCCATCTTCCATCGTAATCACGCGACGCCCTAGATTATCTACTATACCTTTATTATGAGTGGTAAGTATAACCGTTGTCCCCAAATCATTAATCTTTTTTAAAATTTGTACGATGTCATACGTGTTAAGTGGGTCTAAGTTTCCAGTCGGCTCGTCAGCGATAATAATTTCAGGACGATTGATGATGGCACGTGCAATTGCCACACGTTGTTGTTCTCCACCAGAGAGTTGATGAGGGAATTGATGCATTTTATCTTTTAAGTCCACCAAGTCCATAACGTGTGGTACATCTTCAGCGATATCGTCATCATGTTTGCCAGCAGCCTCCATGGCGAAAGCCACATTTTCGTACGCGGTCTTATTCGGAATCAAACGGAAATCTTGAAAAACTACACCTACCTTTCGGCGATAATTAGTCATGTCCTTTCCGCGAAGTTTGTGAATATTATCAGAATGGAAAGAAACTGTCCCTTCAGTTGGATCTTCTTCCGCGAGGAGTAATTTTATAAGCGTAGTTTTTCCGGCACCTGAGTGACCAACAATAGAAACTAGTTCACCCTTGTTGACTGTGATTGAAATATTATCAAGCACTTTGTTGCCGTTATCATATTCTTTAGAAACTCGGTCAAAGTAAAGCATACTTTTATTGTACCACACTCTAAAATTGTGTTGTGAATAAAGGAAATTATTTATATATTTTTCTCAGCTTCAATAAATCCTTCAATCTCGCCTTTTTCCAATACTGCTTCCACATTGCTCGTTTCAAAGTCCGTTCTATGGTCTTTAACCATTTTATACGGATGAAGTACGTATGAACGAATCTGATTTCCCCATTCTATTTCTGTAGTTTTACTAATTTGTCGACCTTCTATTTCGGCTTTTCTTTTTTCTTCTTCTAGTTTGTATAACTTAGCAGATAAAACTTCAAGTGCTTTTTGTTTATTCTGTTCTTGCTGACGTTCAGTCGCCACGTGTACAGAAATATTTGTCGGAATATGAATCACACGAACGGCAGTTTCGCGCTTGTTCACATTTTGTCCACCAGGACCTGAGGATTTTGAAGTTTCGATTCTAATTTCATCCGGCGAAATATTTTTTCTCTCAACCTCCGGAATAATTGGCAAGACTTCCACCATAGCAAAGGAAGTATGACGCTTGGCCTGAGCGTTAAATGGAGAAATGCGCACCAAACGATGAACACCTGACTCGTTTTTTAAATTACCATAAACGTTCTTACCAGAAATTTCAATCGTCAAATTTCTAAATCCTCCGTGGTCGTTTTTATTATCGTGAAGTATCGAATATGAATATCCTTGTCGTTTGAAATATGCATCGTACATCTCGAAAAGCATCCGAGCAAAGTCTTCACTATCGTCTCCTCCAGCCCCGGCTAAAATACTCATAATCGCACCACCTTTATCCAAAGTATTTACTCCATCACGTTTATCTTTTAATTCTTTAATTCTTTTGATGGTTTCTTGAGCCTTCTCCTTATCGTTCCAAAAATCAGGCTCGTTCATGCGGGCTTCAAGTTCACTTATTTCCTGTTCTATTCCGGAGTTTTTTTCCATTTCTTTTAGTATATCAAAAAACAACACCGCTTTTTGAAAGGCGGTGTGGTCGGCGCGTTACTTTTTCGCTGGCCTCAGACTAACCAAATAGGAGCGCCCCATGTCACTTATTCTGTACAGGGACGTTTCTTTCGTGCTTTCTTCCATTAAATATTCCGATGGTTTATGGTCGATAAAACCATTACGCGCAAGGTAATTTACTGGAAAACTGAGGTCAGTCGGGACTATTGGCTCTTCTTTTTCGTTGAAAGCCTTGTGGCGCATCTTGTCTAAAATGCGCGTAATCCTCGCGGGCGGATACATCCTGTCATAAAGTTTTGAAAGTTCAACTTCTGTGACAAAATGCTCTGGCATTATTTTAAGCACCCTCTCTAAGAAGGCGCCAAGACGTTCGTCCATGGTGCTCCTTAGGTTGGTTAACAGTCAACCTCACACTAAACAAAAATGCATTGTTTGTCCACCATGTGCTAGAATATTTTCTGTTAAGCCAAAGTAATAAACAAAGTTTTATTGATAAGCCAGAGTAGCTCAGTTGGTAGAGCACTTCACTCGTAACGAAGAGGTCCCGAGTTCGATTCTCGGCTCTGGCTCAAAAAATAGCGAAGCCTTTTTCAGCCAGAGGCTGGGAAAGGGGTCGGGAAAACGGGAGTTTTCCTGTGGCGGAGGAATCGGAACCGCAGGGTTCCGAACCCGTAGTGAGTGATAGCGAATGAAGGGTGTCTTTGGCTCAAAAATGGTATAATTAGAATTCTTATGAAAGAAATCTACATTATCCGACACGCAGAAAGCATTTCAAATGCAGGACAAAAGGCTGACAATCATGACCAAATACCACTTTCTGAAAAAGGAAAAGGGCAAGCAAAAGAATTAGCAGAAAAATTAGATATCGTTCCAGAATTAATTGTTGTTTCTTCGTATTCAAGAACAAGAGAAACCGCAGAACCCTTTATAGCAAAGCACCCCAATGTTCCAATTGAGATTTGGGACGTACATGAGTTTACATATCTCGCTAAACACCACTACAACGGAAAAACTGCAACAGAAAGAACAGATGCTGCGTACGATTATTGGAAAAACGCTCATATCCATCATAAAAATGAGGACTCGGAATCCTTTCATGAATTAACAGAAAGAATGAGGGCGTTCGTGGCAAAATTGAAGGAGCGTAAAGAAAACATAATTACCATTTTTAGTCACGGAAGATTTATATATGCACTTCAACTTTATCTTGAAAAATTAAAGCAACTTGGAAAAACCGAACTCACCGACGAAGAAATAATGGAATTAAAAATGGCAAATGCCCAGACGTTTAATCCTGACGTAAAATTTCCTATCGATAACGTGAGCGTTCACAAAATTGAACTAGATTAATTTGGAGACAATGACACCTTCGCTCTCTTCGTTCACCGCGATTTTTGAGCCGTTGGCCAGAATCGAACTGGCGACCTTTTCCTTACCATGGAAATGCTCTACCGACTGAGCTACAACGGCATTTTTTGATTTAAACAGCCTCTATTCTATCAAAATTAACCAACCGAAACAATTTTTGACGGAGAATGGTGACCGCTTATGATTCGCACAGATTGATTTGGGTAGGTTTCTCTAATAATTTCTAACACACGGGTATTAGCCAGATTATTTTCAGCTGGCATTTTAGTCCAAATACGATACTCGTCGTCTTTTAGTTTTTCTATTTTCTCTTCACGAGAATCGGCTACTACTTTAATCTTTAGATACATTTTTCTTTCCGATTTTATTTTCTTTCTTTGCTCGATACGCGTCTATTTCCTTATGATTACCTGAAAGTAATACTTTCGGTACGCGATACTTTTTTCCTTTGTATTCATAAACTTCTGGACGCGCGTATATTTCATGTGAGGCCATGCGTTTTTCTTCAAGCGATAACTCATCATTAAGTACTCCCTTTATTTGGCGTGAAATAGCGTCTATACAAACCATAGCCGGAAGTTCTCCTCCAGTTAGAACATATTCTCCGATACTCCATTCTTTGGCTTTTAAAATCTTTTTCACACGCTCATCAACCCCCTCATAGCGACCGCATATGAAAATAATGTCTGTGTATTTCTTGGCTGAGGTTTGTGCGACTGTATTTGTAAACATTGTTCCTCCAGCATTAAAAATAACCACTAGAACTTTTGTATTTTTTCTCTTAGCGATTTTCTTTTGTATTTTTTCCACACAATTAATTATCGGGTCTATCCACATAACCATACCTGGACCTCCGCCATACGGACGACCATCAACGCGACGGTGTTTATCAGTCGTATACTCGCGAAGTGCGTAGGTATTCACCTCAATCAATTTTGACGCAATAGCGCGCGAAATAATCGACTCGGCGAAGTACGAATCGAACATGTCTGGGAAAATGGTTACCACGTGGTATTTCATACTTGACATACTAACAAAAATATAGCATTTACACAATAAGAAAACGGCAACCTCGCGATTGCCGTCCTCAGTTCAAGAGCGGGAGTTTTGCCAGAACTCCCAATGAACCGATGTACCCTACCGGGAATTATGGCGACCCAGCAACGACATTGGGAACTTCTCGAGCTGTTTCCAATATGTTCACGGGAATCCCTCCAAGCTTCGGTTTGTCTTTGTTCACCGTCGAAATTGGTTGTAAATCAATATCGACAATGGGGACAATTTTGGCGCTCTTCCAGATGCCACCTTAGCTATAGATCTGGGAACGTTCCACCAATGTGCTAACGATCCTTCTTGCTTTGTATGCATCCACACACAACTAGCGTTCAGGCACATATAAATTCTATTCCTACGAGGAAATAAAGTCAACAGCCGAAGGGGCGACGCCTACGGCGTCGCCCCTTTTTA
>CAYGDF010000028.1:0-10062 GCA_964348675.1 uncultured Candidatus Saccharibacteria bacterium | reverse complement strand
GTGGCATATCAGACAGCGTACATGAAAGCCAACTTCCCCGTTGCATACATGACAGCCATCATGACAAATGAATCTGGAGACGTGGAAAAAATTGCTGAGATTGTTTCTGAGTGTAAACGTATGAACGTAAATGTTCTACCGCCAAACGTGAACATGAGTGAGGGTGGATTTTCTATCGTGAAAAATAAAGAAACTGGAACAGAAGAAATTCGCTTCGGACTATACACGATTAAAAATTTAGGAATAGATATTTCTGATGCAATAATTTCCGAAAGAAAATTGGCGGGGAAATACCAATCATTCGAAGATTTTATTCATCGTGTTACTCACAAAAATTTAAATAAGAAATCTCTCGAGGCGTTAACCATGTGTGGAGCACTTGATGATTTGGGAGAGCGCGGAGAAATACTTGCGAACATGGAAAGCATTTTAGATTTCCATAAAAGCGTGGTGAAAGATAACATAATGCAGGATAGTTTATTTGGAAATAAAAACTCATCTTCTTTTGTTATGAAAAAAGCACCACCTGTTTCTCAAGAACAGAAACTCGCTTGGGAAAAGGATTTGCTCGGACTGTTCGTTTCTGGATTTCCACTCGATCCATGGAAAGAAAAAATTATTGCGCGTGGTGTCGATATAGAAAAAGTTCACCATGGTACTCCTGACGGAAAAGAGGTCTCACTTGCGGTTATAATAGAAACCATAAAAACAACTAAGACAAAGAAGGGTGACCAGATGGCTCTCGTAAAATTGCGCGACTACACTGGGGTTATCGAGGTGGCAGTATTTCCAGAAATCTATAAAAGATACAAATCTGTCATGGGAACGGACTCTCCTACAGTCGTGCGCGGTAAGGTGTCCACTCGAAATGGAGAAAAGACTATCATAGTAGATGAGATTAAGTTATTAACAATAGAGAAGTGAGTCTGTTATCCTCATATTTACACCGATATTCCCTTATGATATAATAGACAAATGGTTCAAATGCTATCTATTGTTCAGATTACGTTAGCTATTCTCCTTACAGCCCTTATCCTAGTACAGCGTGCAAACACAGACGCTTCTGGGGCATTTGGAGCAGATGGAGGAAGTCAGGCAACACTTAAAAAACGTGGAGGAGAATTGACGCTTCACAGACTCACCGTACTTACGGCTGTTTTGTTTGCTGCAACCCTTGCCCTCCCCTTGTTCTAGCCCGCTAGAACTTACGTAATTTGTAGATAGTACTGTGCCAACTCGTGTATGGATACAGACAAAATTTACTCATCGATTAAATCAAATAAAGAAAAATTTCTCGTTGTATATAGGACCCTTAGTCCAGAGAAAGTAATAGTTGTATGGTTGCTAGCGATAGCATCTATCGTTTTACTGTTCTCAGCTTTAATGGTTTGGAATCAGCGTTTTCTAGTTTCTATTCCAAGTCGTGGAGGAAGTATAAGTGAGGGTATCGTCGGAACACCCCGTTTTATAAATCCAGTACTCGCCGTTTCTAATCCAGATAAAGATTTGGTTCATTTGGTTTACGCCGGACTTACTAGTCGCGACGGAACTGGAAGAATTATTCTTGATATGGCCTCTTCTATAGAAGAGAGCCCAGACCAACTTCACTATGATGTAACAATAAAACCTGAAGCAAAATTCAGTGACGGGGCCCACGTAACAACTGACGATGTTATATATACAATTTCTCTAATACAAAACCCAACCATAAAAAGTCCTCACCGAGTTGAGTGGGAAGGGATAACAGTAGAAAAGAAAAGTGATACCGAATTAACCATTTCTCTTAAGAAACCATATCCTCTATTTATGGAAGTTCTAACTATAGGAATACTTCCGAAACATGTTTGGAAAGATCTAACGGAAGAACAAATAAGTCTGAGTGATTTTAATATTAATGCAATCGGAAGTGGTCCTTATATAATAGACAGTATCAAGTCTGTTTCTGGCATCCCTCAATCGTTCACTTTAACTGAAAATAAATACTACACTCTCGGTCGTCCATATGTTGAGGAAATAATAATTAATAGTTACCAAAATGAGAAATATTTGGTTCAAGCGTTCCAAGGCGGGACAATCGATAGAATACATGGCGTCTCTCCTGAAGAAACTGTGTCACTTCGTGTAGCGACGACTTCCATAAGAACTTCTCTTTTACCTAGAACTTTTTCAGTGTTCTTTAACCCAAATAAAACTGACTTCTTAACAGACAAGCGGGTTCGCTCCGCACTTAACATGGCGATAGATAAACAAGCTATTGTAGACACAGTGTTAAAAGGATATGGAAAAGTTATAGAGACTCCATTCCCATTTGACGAAGAGCAGCCAGCAACTATCTATGATAAAGAACAGGCGCGCACACTTTTACTAAAAACAAAATATTTCAAAACTGCATCAAGCACAATTGAAATCACTCTCGCAACGGCCAACACAGACGAAATGAAAAAAGTTGCCGAGATGATAAAAGAAAATTGGGAAGCAGTTGGAGTTCATACAACTCTCGCTGTTTACGAAGTTGCAGACCTTAACCAAAGTGTTATTAAGGATCGTGATTTCCAGGCACTTCTTTTCGGTTCAATCACCACTTCCCCTGCTGACCTCTACGCCTTCTGGCACTCTTCACAGCGTTCATATCCTGGATTAAACATTTCAAATTACGTAAGTAAAAAGTTAGATACAAATCTAGAGGCAATCAGAGAAAGTGGCGACGAACTCGCGCGCATAACGGCATATGATGCAGTTAAGCAAGAATTCCAAGACGAAACCCCTGGCATATTCCTATTTGCCCCATCACTAATTTATATTACTCGTGACCATATCACATCACCACTTCCCGCTTACAGTCTAGACAGTCATTCCCGATTCGACCTCGTATCTTCATGGTATAGGTATACGGAAAAAGTTTGGCCAAAAACATATTACAAAGCATTAACAACGAAATTAGAAAATATACTTCACTAAAAATAATTAACAATAAATATATGACAACAGAAAACACACAAGGAGGAGTAGATACTACAAATCCATCATCAATACCGGAAACTACGCCGCCGCCTGCACAGACGAGGCGTCCATTTGGAACTGGAGGAGGCAGAGGCCGACCACATGGCAACAGCAAAGGTCGTTCTATGGTTGGACCTAAATTTGATACAACTATTTCTACAAAGAGAGAAACTGACCATATTCCAGCACTAAAGGACGGTGATATTCGTATCATTCACCTAGGTGGAGTAGAGGAAGTTGGAAGAAACATGAGTTTAGTAGAGTACAAGGATTCTATAATCGTTGTTGACTGTGGAGTGCAGTTTACAGAAACTCACACACCGGGAATTGATTTCATTTTGCCAAACACAAAATATCTAGAAGAGAATCGTCACAAGATTAAAGGAGTAATGGTAACCCATGGTCACCTTGACCACATTGGCGCTATTCCTTACATCATGCCGAGAATTGGTAATCCAAATATTTATGCTCGTCTCTTCACATCTTTAATGATAAAGAAGCGTCAGGAAGAATTCCCTCACTTGGCCCCGCTTACTATAAACGTAGTTGAAAAAGAAGACGTACTTACTTTTGGAGATTTAAAAGTTCGTTTCTTTGGAGTATCACACGCTATTCCTGACTCTATGGGTATCATCATTGAAACTCCGCTTGGAGATATCGTTCACACAGGAGATCTAAGATTGGACCACGATGAGGGTATTCCTACTGATGATGAAATAAAGCGCTATGATGTTTTTGAAAATAGAAATGTCCTTCTATTAATGACGGACTCTACAAACTGCGAAAATCCAGGATTTTCTATTTCTGACCGAGTGGTTTATAAAAATATCGAAGACGTAATCAGAGATACTCCAGGACGCTTGATTGTTAGTACTTTTGCCTCTCAAGTTGAGCGTATGATTTACATGCTTAAAACGGCAGAGAATCACGGCAAGAAAGTTGTGATTGAAGGAAGAAGTATGAAGACAAACGTAGAAGTGGCTAAGATGGCCGACATGCTACACATCAGACCAGAAACTCTAATCCCTATCGAAGACCTACAGCGTTACCCTGATAATAAAGTAATTATCATGGCAACTGGTGCTCAAGGTGAGGAGTTCGCCGCTCTTGGAAGAATCGCTAATAAGACTCACAAATATATTCGCCTTACTCCACGAGATACTATTTTAATGTCGTCTTCCATTGTTCCAGGAAATGAACGAGCAGTACAAAACTTGAAGGATAAACTTTCTCGCCAAGGTGCTCACCTCATTCACTACAAAACTTCTGACATACATTCATCTGGCCATGCTAATCATGACGAATTAGTTTGGATTCACAAAAAAATTCATCCTAAGTTCTTCATCCCTGTTCACGGATACCACTACATGCTTCGCATGCACGCAGATATCGAAAGACGTTTAGGTATGATGGATGAAAATATAATTGTTCCAGATAACGGAATGATTATTGAAATCCAAAATAATGGAGATAAAATCGTGGCGCTTAAAGAAAAAGCACCGTGCGAACTAATCGTGGTAGACGGAACTTCTGTTGGAAAGATTCAGGATGTGGTCATGCGCGACCGCCAGACACTTGCTGAAGACGGCATGTTCGTGGTAATCGGAGTTATCGACAGCCACACACATACTCTTAAGAAGTCCCCTGACCTTATCTCTCGTGGATTCGTCTACTTGAAAGAATCTCAAGAGCTACTATATCAGACGAGGCTTCTGACAAAGAAAGTAATCGAAGATTCTCTGGCTAAGGGTGGATTTGTGAACTTGGACCAAATGAAGCAGGATATTTCAGAATCAACTACGAAATTCTTGCTACAAAAGACCGCTAAGCGTCCAGTAATCATCCCTGTGATAATTAGTATCTAATTATTTAGTAAGTGAAAGAAAGTAACAAGCGCGCCGTAGGCGCGCTTGTTACTACCCACTACCCACTAGTTACTACTCACTGTATAATATATAGATATGCAAGCCATCACTCGCAACAAACTCCTACTTGCCACATTCTTAATGACGATACTGTATGCCTTCCACTACGGCATACCACTTTACGCGACTTCGACATACTTGCATGTTTATTTCGGCTCAACTGCGATATCGGCACTTTATGTAGTAGCGAGTTTCATTACACTGCTTGCATCAATCCATGTCACAAAGTACATAAAGAAGTTCCACACATATAATTTCACTTTTGGGTTAGTGATTGCAGAAATGCTTGTAATGCTCGCTTTTGCCCTAACGAGTAATCCATTCTTTGTCGGGCTATTCTTCGTGGTGCATTTCTGTTTACAAACTCTTCTATATATATGTATAAATGTTTTCGTAGAAACGTTTAGTAAACACGCCGAAACTGGAAGCATACGTGGAATATTCTTGGTTCTACTTAACCTAGGGATTCTAATCTCTCCAATCATTGGTGGAATAGTACTTTCTCGTGGATCTTTCGCCGCTCTATACATAGTAGCCACTGCCGCGCTTATTCCGTTTATATTCTTCCTCCATCAATATTTACACCACACTAGAGAGCCGGCTTATCACAGTGTCGATATGATTACTGCCTTTACTAAGGCTTGGCGTAACCGTGATTTAAAAGGTGCTCTAATCTCAGCCCTTTCTCTTGAGTGTTTTTATGCGGTGATGGTTATCTACTCACCTATTTATCTCGCTTCAATTGGAATACCATTAGTAGTTTATTTATCTGTCATACTACCTTTTGCACTTTTACCATTTGTGCTTCTGCCTTATGAACTAGGGTGGCTGGCTGATGTAAAAATTGGAGAAAAAGAATTAATGATTTTGGGATTACTCATATTAGTTATTTCTCTTTTCTTAATGGTAATTGTGCGCACGCCAAATATATTCGTATGGATTGCGATTTTAGTATTCTCTCGAATTGGAGCATCGTGCGTAGAAACAATGACATACACTTATTACTTTAAAAAAGTAAACGCGGAAGATGCGTCCTTAACTGCACTCTTTAGTAATGTGCGAAGCGTGGCGACAATCATAATCGGAGTCTTGGGATTCTTCATCAGTCCACTACTAATCGTTTACCCACAAATAATTTTCATCATCTTAGGAATAGCAGTATTGATTAGCATTCTATATGTGATGCCTATTCGCGATACCAGATAATAAAATAAAAATGAAAACACTACACGTAAAAGAAGAAGAAACGAGATTAAATAAATATTTAAGCGAACAAGGAGTTGTCTCACGGCGTTCTGCTGACAAATTAATCGAGGAAGGCCTTGTAACCATAAATGGAAAAGTTGCCGTGCTTGGTTCAAAAGTAAAAAACGGAGACACTGTATCATTTAAAAAAGTAGAAACCCCTCTTACGTACGCTCTTTACTATAAACCTCGTGGAGAGACTACTGGACGCATCGAAGCACTCCCCGGTTGTGAACCCGTAGGAAGGCTGGATAAAGAAAGTGAAGGATTACTTCTCTATACCAACGACTATCGTGTAACTGAGGCGGTTTTACACCCTAGAAATGCCAGAGAAAAGGAGTATGAAGTGAAAATAAGGGAGAAAGCCACTCCTCGTGTAATGACTATTTTAAAGCGCGGAATTAAGACTCAGGAAGCCACCTACGCCCCTGTGAAAAGCGTTCAAATTTACGGGGAAGGATACAACATAAGAATCATAATCACCGAAGGAAAAAAGCACGAAATTCGTCGCATGTTAAATGCTCTTAACCTAACCGTGCTTTCACTTAAACGTGTTCGTATCATGTCTTTCGTATCCCACGGATTAAAATCTGGTGTCGTACATATCCTCACACCAAAGCAGGTTGAAACACTTTTGAAAGACTGTGGAATAGAAAAATAGTTTTAGAAACTGTTTAATCTTTATTTTGTTCTCCAAACGCTTCATCTTCTACATCAGCATCTGCTTCTTCTTTTGTAGTATGAACTCTCCCGTCAATGTGATTAGGTGGAGAGTAAGTTGTAATAATTTTTACAACATCGTTTCCAGAATTAATAAAATTATGTCGCGTGCCAGGTGTGACCACTACGACATCACCTCCGCTTATTCTGGTAACTTCACCGTCTAAACTTACATCACAAATTCCAGATACTACGTATAAAGTTTGCTCCACGTGATCATGCGTCTCTTCTCCGATTTCTCCACCAACGGGAATAGACATGACTACTAGTTGTGATTTCTCCCCTGTGAAGATGACTTCTCGGAAGTTATCATTCCTCATCACGAGCGCTTCTATGTTTCCTATGAATGAATTAATTTTTGGCATATGTGAATAACTCTCTTTCTATCACTTGAGTATACCACCCAGTCTGATACACTAATTAGTAGACAGTTGTTTCATTATCAGCTTTTGACCAGTACGGGAACATCGATTACGTTCCTGAAGTCTAAAAAGATAAGTCCGGAGTTATAAACCGAACCTGTCGATGCCGATAAAAAAGCAGATGCGGCTTCAAAACAACTGGAGGTAACTATTAAAGAATTTGAAAAAGTTCTGAAAGAAATTGCTAACAATAAAAACGGAAGCCTAAGAAGCAACCGCAACGCATCAAACAAAGACGTCGATTTATTTCAAAATAATTAGACAAAACAGAAACCGCCATACTTACCAGAGGGGCGGTTTTTGTTTTTAATCCATAAATTGTCCATCTGCTTCGTTGTGTAAAGTTTTTATTCCTGCGCCGTATTTCTGTATACGTCTTAGTCTTAAAAACTTTACACGCCTTGCACATGAAACAATTTCTGAATTAAATAATACACATTCTAAATACTAAGTTGACAATCCATACTCAAAAAGATAGTGTCTAATTAAGTTCCAAAAAAGAAAGTTCCAAATGTTCCTTAACCCCGACATCGTTAATGCGCTTACGACACGAGACCATGAACTTCACCAGTCCGTGTGTGAACTGACACACAGAGCCAGTGTGTACATGAGCGCTCATTCCGAAAAAGAATACATAATGAACTGCCACTCGATAACGCGGGCAATTGCAAGTCGTATGCCCGATCTTCGTGTGGTCTCTGGCCGACACGTCAGCATCAAGTACGAGACAGCGAAGCAGGTCTTCGTGACTTATACCATCCACTCATGGCTCGCAACGCCGGATGATGCAGTTATCGACGCATATCCGCCAACGATTCTTTCTATCGCGCCGATAATCGTTCCAACAAAAGGAAAATACGCCGAAGCGAACGCTGGCATGTATATAGCGGACAGTTCAGTTGAAGGTTTTATGCGTAAGCATGTAAACACGTGGAGGATGCGCCACTTCACAGCCAGAGTCATTCAACTGATTGCTGACGCTGAAGATTTTGCGAAATCAAATGCATAAAGCAAGGAGACCGTCACAAGCCGAGGCGGTCTTTTAATTTACCTCAAAAAGTAAAAAATGGTAGCGATAATTAGTGGGAGGCCGAGAATAATTGCTATTAATTTTTTATCTCGTTCTGTCATATTAATATTCTCTTGAGACTACTGAGTGGATGTATTGACCTAAGTCGACACCAGTTGTCGCGAGTGATTGTGAGAAGCGTCCATCTTTTGAAAGTGAGGGCCGTGGATCGACGTTTATAACCATGTAACTATCCTTGTATGGAATCATATCAATCGAAGCGTGGCCTTTTAGGTCGAGTGCTTTGTAAGCGTCTAATGCTGCTTTTCTGATGAATTCATTTTCTTCTTTCCCAGCTTGGAAAAAGGCACGCATGGGATGTTCTTTTCTCGGAAGCGCAGTCACCGGTGCAAAAGTTTCTACAGCAAGCGGAGTGTATAATTTCTTTCCGCGGAAATTTGGCAGAACTGAAATAGAAAGTGTGCGAGTAGGTTTGTATGTAAATATATGCACGTCCAAATCATCCTGTCTGTACTGTGATAAAACTTTTTCAAGTTCGGTGTACTGACGAACGAGAACTGATTCGTGCTCGTTATCTTTTACAAGCGGGCGCACCATAAGTGGTGTATGAAATGTCTGCCAAAGTTCTCGAAAAGTTTCTTTCGGAGTTTCTCCTTTTGCACGCACAACATATGTTTTTGGAGTTGGTAATCCTTTCTGACGAAATAGTCTGTACATATCTTCGCGGTCAAGCGTGACAGAGTCATCATGTGAAAGTAAAAGTGGAATCCACATTTTTTTCGCCAGTTCTCTCCACGGTGCGTTTTTATCATGCGTCGTGTCCACTACACTTTCGGCAATTGTGAAAATATAATGCGCATCAGTTGGAACACCTTTCATAGTCCATTCCCCTTTCTTATCTACCACGATATCAAGCGGAGTATATCCAATAGCCGAGAGTGATTTCAAAATATCCTGCCCCTCTTTCATAGACTGCGCACCGAGCGCATTTCCGCCTCGTATGACCGCAATGTTATAAGAGATAGTTCCGTTCGGGTTCATATAAATAGTATACCATCGGCGAAATGTTATACTGAAATTCTACGCATGCATTAAGCAATTTCGCCCTCCGAAGTTAAAAGAGAGGTCGTTTAGGAGCTGACACTTGGAGCCCACATTAATAGCCACGACGGGTCGTCGCTGCTCAAAAAACCAAGGGTGACGAATATCGTAGTAACGCACCCAGCCGGCGCATAGCGCCGGTTTCCTTTTTCCATATAAATAAAAACACAGCCTTCGGCTGTGCTTTTATTTATTACCTTCCTACTTCACACTTACAAGTTCCACTTCAAATATTAATGCCGAATTCGCTGGAATCAGTCCACCACCCACATCTTGATTTCCGTAAGCGAGATTACTTGGGATATATAACTTTCTCTTTCCTCCTACTTTCATTCCTGCTACTCCCATATCCCATCCTTGAATCACCTGACCTGCACCTAAAGTGAAACTAAAACCTTGGTCTCCGTGATTTCGTGAAGCGTCAAAGATTTGTCCATTTGTAAGTTGTCCAACGTACTGAACAGTAACTGTATTACCTGCTTTCGCTTCCGCACCAGTTCCGACTACTTCGTCTTCAATTTTTAATTCTGTAACTTCCATATTATTATTTTGTGTTATGTTTGATTTTGTAATTTCTGTGTTTGTGGTCTCTGTGGTCGTCGATACCCCCAATACAGTT
>CAYGDF010000027.1:0-10247 GCA_964348675.1 uncultured Candidatus Saccharibacteria bacterium | reverse complement strand
GAGCCAAAACAGACAGCGGGCTGATGATAATATCAACAGCTTTTCCTTCGGCGGTTCGTGGCATATCGGCCTCAGGAACGATTTTTGAAATAACACCTTTGTTTCCGTGGCGTCCACAGAGTTTATCTCCAACGACAACTTTGCGCATTTGAGCGATTTTGACGCTGATTTTCTTGATAGCACCAGGTTCAAGCTCGTCGCCGTTTTCGCGGGATAAAATTTTGATTCCGATTACTGTTCCGCGTTCTCCGTGAGGCACTCTTAGCGATGTGTCTCTGACTTCGCGGGCTTTTTCTCCGAAGATCGCTCTTAATAGACGCTCTTCAGCGGTTAGTTCTGTTTCACCTTTTGGAGCAATCTTGCCGACAAGAATATCGTTTGGTCCAACTTCGGCACCGACAACAATAACGCCGTCCTCGTCGAGGTTTGCCAGATCTTCTTCAGAAACGTTTGGAATATCACGAGTGGTTTCTTCCGGTCCAAGCTTGGTGTCAACAACAACGGATGTATGGACTTCGATGTGTACAGATGTTAAAAGATCGCTTTTGACTAGGCGATTAGAAATAACGATAGCGTCTTCGTAACCAAGTCCTTCATAGCTCATGTAGGCAATGGTAAGGTTCTGACCAAGTGCAAGTTCTCCACCTTCGGAGGCCGGACCGTCAACCAGAACATCTCCCGCTTTGATGATATCGCCTGTGTAGACAAAAGGCCTCTGGGAATAACAAGTTGACTGCTGTGAACGAACGAATTTTTTGATCGGATATGTGACCAATTCTTTTTCGCCATTGTATTTAACAACAACTTTGTTAGCATCGGAAAATTCAACCTTACCGTCTTTTTCCGCCAGAATAACTCGACCCATGGTAATAGCAACTGGATGCTCCATGCCGGTTCCGATAATCGGAGAATGCGGAATAAGTAATGGTACAGCCTGACATTGCATGTGAGTACCCATCAAGGCACGGTTTGCATCGTCATGGCTAAGGAAAGGAATACAAGAAGCGGAGGTTCCGATGATCTGACGTGGAATGATATCAATGTAGTCAACGTCTGTTGCTAGTGCGGTAGTAAATTCTCCCATGTGCCTGATTGGTACACGGTTGTCGAGAATAGTTCCGTCTTTGGCAATATTTATTTCGGAGTGAGTAATGATGGCGTCGTCTTCGTCGTTGGCGGTAATGTAGATGATTTCGTCAGTAACGACTGCCTTGTCACCTTTTTTAATAACTTTGCGGTAAGGTGCTTCGATAAAACCTAGCTCATTAATACGAGCGTAAAGAGCCAAATATGTAACAAGTCCAATGTTTGGACCTTCCGGGCTTCTGACCGGACAGACGCGGGAATACTGTGACGAGTTAATGTCGCGGATAGAGAAAGCGGCGCGCTCTCTGGTAATACCGCCGGTACCCATAACGGATAATCGGCGCATTGTGTCAACTTCGGCTAGAGGATTGGTCTGGTCGAGAATAGTTGCAAGCTGAGAAGTACGGAAAAATTCGTTAATGGCCGACATTACAGGTCTGGCATTGATCAGAGTAGCGGGAGTAGGCGGAATTTCAGGATTGGAAGTGGTCATTCTCTCTCTGATAACTCTCTCGAGACGAAGAATACCGACTCGGAAAGCGTTCTGTTGAGTAAGCTCTCCGACACAACGAACACGTCGGTTACCAAGGTGATCAATATCATCTACGCGACCTTTGCTGAAGCTGAGCCCAACTAAGTATGCGATTGAGGCGAGTAAGTCTTTTTTGTTAAGAATAAAAGGATTCGCGTTCTCGTCATCCTTAATCTTAATAAGAGGTGTGATGTCTTTGAGTTTGCGGTCCATTTTGTATCTGCCAACTTCTGCCAGATTGTAGCGGCGGTCATTGAAGAACATTCCTTCGACCATGGCACGCGCAGTATCGAGCACCAAGGGATCTCCCGGACGCATGCGGCGGTAAATCTCGATAAGGGCTTCGTCAGTGTTACTGGTAGTGTCTTTAGTTAGGGTGTTGTGGATAAATTGCTTCTCGTCGTCTCCTAAAAAGTCGAATGCGGCCAAAATTTCTTCGTTACTCGAAAGGCCAATTGCACGAAGGAAGGTCGTAACTGGAAACTTTCGGCGGCGGTCGATCTTGACATTAATAGTGTCTGTTTTGGAGAGAGAGAATTCGAGCCATGAACCTCTTAAGGGGCGGATTTCTGCAGTGTAAAGGATTTTGCCAGAGCTAACATCCATCGCAGCCGAGTAGTAAGCACCAGGAGCACGAACAAGCTGATGAACGATTGCACGTTCAACGCCGTTGACGATAAAAGTACCGCGTTCGAGCATTAAAGGGATATCACAAAGGAAAACTTCCTGATTAACGGTTTCTTCGGTTTGTTTGTTGGTGAGTTTGGCGAAAACTTTTAGAGGAGCGTCATAGGTAAGACCTTTTTCGACTGCTTCGGCCGGAGTAATTGCAGGTTTACCCAAGGTTAGTTTGGAAAATTCTAATCGATAGTTTTTGCCTGTAATGTCTTCAATTGGATTAATTTCGGCAATAACCTCGTCAAGTCCGGTATCTAAAAACTTCTGAAAAGAAGTCTTGTGAATTTTAAGCAAGTCAAGATTCGGAAGATTGGGAGTTTCGCGGCCCCAATATAGACGAGTTTTGTAGTTTGTTTCAGCCATAAAAACAATATTAAAAACAGGCAGTGATCAAGAACTATTTATTTATGTAGAATGGATTTCCTAGTTACCTGAGCCCTATACGGGGCGCAACTTTCGCTGCTTTTTATGCTCAAATCTTTCAGACAAAGACGACAAGACCACAGGGAAGACTCCCTTGTTGTCAAGTGGTTGGGGGTAAATTTAACATATATTTGGAAAACGTGTCAAGAGGAAATATAGTTACTCGCTTGAAGTCGTCACAAGACTGGGTCCCCCATTTTGTTTCCTTTATTCAAGCTACGTCCTGCGTTTTGGGAAACCCAAAACTATAGAGGGTTTAAATCTTAACAGAAACAATGTTTTTCAATGCCCTTCTCACTGCCCTTCTCACGGGAGGGTTTTCTTCTTCGAAGAAACAATTATTTTATTTCCCTGTTCGCTTTTGCCCTTTGGGCTGCTGCCGTCGGACACCGTGATTCGCCGTCGCTCATCAAATGGCGCTCACAGGGAAACTCTGTATGTGGCAATGTTTGCTCAAACGCTAAACATTGAAGACAAAAATACAAAGTCGCTCGAAGTTGATTCTAGATTATAGAATTTATGTGTGGAGACGATTTTTGACACGAAAAAGGCTTTTTGGGGACTATCTTTTTTGGCCAAAATCTGCTATAATTGGTAGCTAATATTACAATCTTTGCATCGTTAGTCGAGAAGTAATAGACAAAAACGTTTTGCAGAGTTCAATATCTTCCTGACGTGGAGGTGAGGACTCTGTTTTTTTGTGCGGTTATACACACTATAATACACTATAGTTCACTATTTTACCACCCCCTAATAGGGCCCTCAAGATACCTAACAATTTTTGCCCAGGTTTTTTAAATTAGCTTTGTTTTTGAGGATTTTTTCAGGAGCAAGGTGGTAAAGTATTGTGCATTTTTTGATTTCACTGTTCACTTCAGCTCTTTGGGCTGCTGCTGCCGGGCACCGTGATTCGCCGTCGCTCGATAAAAGGCGTTCACAGTGAAATATTGGATTTTAAAAGAAGGTCGAAAAAAGGAATTGAATTATGCTTGCCTTAAAAAGGATATTTCGTGCGTTTTCCACTTCGGGAATAAGTAACTGTAACAGAGGAGTGTTTAATCTCGACTTTTATCTCTTTTCTACTATTTTTAGTTTTAAGACCTGTGATTTCTATAGCTTTTTGCACCATATCAACTTGTTCGTCGGGATCATCAGAGGAGACCGTCCAAATTCCTAATGAATTATTAAGTTCTGTGTTAGATATCCTTAAAAAATCTTTAGAATTTGCAGTTAAGAGTGTTTTTCCTTTTTGTTTCGCGAACCTAAATACGTCAATATCGTCTCTGCCTGCAAAGGCGTAGTCATCTTTTATATGCTTCCCAGTCACACCAATAGATACAAGCTTTGTTGCTGTTGAACTATTTATATCCTCGTCGAAAATCCAGTCCCCCATAAGTGTCTTTATTTTTTTCGTACCATTTTACTACTTCTTTGACTAATTCTGCAGTTAGAGCTTTGTAGTAATCTGTAGCAATGTTTTTTGGAGAAATTTTTTTTTCAATTGCAAGGTATACTACGGATCTCACAGGAATTCTTGTTCCTTTAATTACAGGGACACCTGATTGTACCTTTTTGTCAATTGAGACAATTTGCATTTAATTAAATTTGATTAATTTAATTGTCGGACTTTTTTTTTGAATGCTTTTGCAGGGTATCGTTTATTGATTGTGCAATTTTACTTGCAAACTCATTAGTTACAACGATTCTATTTACGAGTTGCGCTGAATTGTTTGCCTCCTCATTAATTAATAGTGCAAAGTCTATTACAGTTTCCGAATCAGACACTACAACTTTAACAGCGTTAGAATAACGACCTTTCAAATCTTCTGGAGTAGCACTAACATTTACCTCTTTACTCTCTGTTATTTTAGTATTCATTGTTATAGGTTATCACTACTTACTGTATTAGTCAATATTACATTTATATTACTCATTTGCCAATAGATTTTTCTCAATACTCGCTAGATTTCTATTATGAATCAATGAATAGATTTGACATTTAAGGGTTATTTTTAAATCTAGTTTCGAATATGAGCTCTTTTTTTGAGTAAATCAAGTATTCAAAAACTTGACAAGAAAAAGCCCTCCTTTTTAGGGGAGGGCGATGGGTTGTGAACTTGTCAGCATGGGCGCATTTCTACGCTTCCTGAGGTAATGCTCCAATCCGAACAGCGATTCTCGTTCTGACCGGAACTTGGAGGATTGGTGACGGTGAACAGAACGGCGCTGAGAGTAACTGCAACCGCAGCTGTCAGTGCAACAATCGTGCCGAGATCTCCTTGGACGAATCGGGTTATGGCCGTTTTCACTTTGCAGTTGGCTCCTTTATTCAGAATTGAAAGTTCTAGGTTGATAATACTACGAACTTTCATCAATGACACGGCTGAAAAACGCCCTCCTTTTTAGGGGAGGGCGGGTGTTGAGCCGGGAAGGCTCTTTAGAGTCGGAGTGCCGGCTCAGACATTTTTGGTCCATTGCTGGACTTGGTCTGGTTGATGCCGTTTGCAATCTCCTGGAGTTCGGGGCGGTGGCCGACGAAAACCATTTTGTCCTGAACTAGCTTGAGCACCAGCTCCGCCTGTTTGGGGCTGAGGTGGAAGCCAGGACGACGTTTGCGGGCTTTGCCGACGAATTGGCTGGGGCCGAGATACTCAAGCAGTTGGACTTCACAGCCTATTGCTTCGTAACCGTCGAGCGCACCGAGATAGATGTCGTTAGATCCATCGCAATGCAGACCTACGACACGATCAGTGGCGTGAACGCCATCTTCATAGGCTCGCCGATAGGCCTCGGTGTAGGCGTCTTCGAGATGGGCGTCTGACCGATGGGCAAACAAGTACGCATCGACCCTTAGAGGGAAGAAAGTCTTGTTGGCTGGGCCCGGAAGAGCCGGAATGACACAAACAGTTCGCAAATAAAAACTCCTTATTGATTTGTGAATGAACTGAGAGCCATTTTAACATTTTTGAGGCTGTATGTCAAATACTACGGGCCTCTTTTCTCTAACGAGAAACAATATTTTTTAACACCCCCTCTCACACAGCGAGTTTTCTTCTGTGAAGAAACAATTATTTTTGATTTCACTGTTTACTTCAGCCCTTTGGTCTGCTGACGTCGGGCACCTTATCTCGCCGTCGCTCGATAAAAGGCGTTCACAGTAAAATTTTAGATATAAACACAAAGGCTTTCGAAGTCAATTTAGATAGGATTTGAGAGGAGGTTAAGGAAATTGATTGAAGATTTATGGAAAAGGCAAGAAAGAGCCCTCCTTTTTAGGGGAGGGCGGGTGTGGATTGGTCAGCCTGCCAAAGCTAACAAAGTAGAGCCAAATGTGCGACCGGAGGCCCTATTGGATTTATCGGACCTATGACAGAACGCCCTTGGACAGGTCATCCACAACATTAATTATATTCCTAGTAGTCAATTTGGCAAGAAAATGCCCTCCTTTTGAGGGGAGGGCTAGGGGTGTTCATTGGTTGCCAGTGAGGCAACTTAGGATTGGACTAGAAGTTGGCGTATCCATCATCCCCATCTCCGGCGATGGCGGCCCCAATGAAAAACACAAGGGCTTCGGCAAAAATGAGGATCATGAATCCCAACGAACCGTGGTGGATGAGTTGGTATTGGGTTGGGAACGCACTTGGAATGGGCAGGCTTAGGGCTTCCCAAACCCCACCCACCAAGAGGGTGATGATTACTACACCCATTGCGAGGAACATCTCCATGATCACAAGGATCGGAAGTGCGGTCATGAAATCGTCGACTTTGCTGGATGAGTCGGCGGACTGGGTTTTCAAGTGATTCTCCTAGGGGGGTTATATTTAATGAACACGTGTATTATATCTCATCTAAGGCTAAATGTCAAATACTACAGGATACTTTTGTCTGCAAAAGTATCCTGCAGGACGTAGTGCAAACCTAAGTGAGGAATGAGCCTAGCTGAAATGACGAACTAATTTGCGCGAGTAACTATAGTTGCCTGCGTAAAGGATTAATTATCAAATTAATCCTTTCTTTGAGACAGAAAACCCAAAACTAAGGCTATTTTCTTACATGAAATATTTGACTGAATCAGAAAGGAAAAGAGAGTAGCGAGTTAACCCTTTAGGGCAAGCTTTGCTTGGCGAAGCGCCACAGGAGGAAAACCTTGGTTGTCCTCTCGAAATTGAAAATGCCCTCCTTTTTAGGGGAGGGCTAGTGTATTTAGTAATCAGGACGAGGGCTCCTGAGGGTTGGAATTGGGATTAAATCTCGTTCTTCGCCTGGATTGAGAAGGCCGAGAAGGTCTACGAGCATCATCGCACAGGCAGCGACGTCGGCTGCGTGTTCCATCCGAAGGTCAGCACCTGTACATTTTTGGTCTTCGTGATCTTTGTCATATAGATCACAGCCGCATTCGTTGGCCTCGTCTGGATGGATGACAGCAACATGAAGTTTGGCTACATGTTGATGAACCTCCATTAAGGCTTCGTCAATGCTTCTGGCTAGCCAGACGTTGCGCATGCCTTTGTGGTGATTGACCCGCATTTCGGCTTTGATGAATTGTGCAAATCGATCAACCATTTTGTCCATGGTTTCGAGTGTGGAGTTGTCGGGACCATTTTGCGCACACGCGAAACAGTCGAGAGTTACTCCTTCCAGGACATACATATGTCCTTTGTCACAGTGCGTTGGTAGGAACATGTCTGGTGTCGGGTCGTCTTTTACCAAAAAGGGGCTCCTTGTTAATTAGGTTGTTAAGGTAGGTGGAATTATCGGCTTGACTTGTAAATTAGTCAAGAAAAGCCCTCCTTGTTTAAGGGAGGGCTAAGGGTGTTCATCGGTTGTCGGTGAAGGCAACTTAGGGTTTGGCATATCCGTTGTCATTTCCGCCACTGAAGATGTCTCCAGCGAGAAAGACAAGGAACTGGATCGACATCACGACGATACCCACATTTAGGCCATAGTGGCCAATTTGCGCCTTGGCCGGAAACGCGCTCGGAATGGGCAGGCTCGGGTATTCCCAAACCAGACCCACCAAGAGAATGACAAATGTTGCAAACGATCCAAAGATGAACTCGAACGCAAACAAGAGGCCGTTTACCGTGAGGACGGTGTGGATGATGCCGTCGGAATCCTTTTTTTGGGTTGCGATTTGACTTCCTCCAAGTTGAACTTTTGTATTTAATGAACATGCTAATTATACCTCATTTGAGATTAAATGTCAAATACTACAGGCCTAAATCGGACAAGAAAATGCCCTCCTTTTAGGGGAGGGCGGAAGAGAATTGGGGTCTGGAGCTTAGTGCCGCTTGTGGCGGCCTAGACGGTAGGTGTAGTGGATGGCGAGGGCGGCGGCGAGGAAGGTCGCAATGACTACGAATCCTGCGTCGCGATCAAAGTAAGAAACTATGGTTTCCAAAATGAGCTCTCCCTACCAAAAATGTGCTACCGGAATGTTATTTCCAGTGTGATTATTGTACCATGTTTATACCCCATAGTTACTCGTTTGAGGTCGTCACAAAACTGGGTCCCCCATTTTGTTTCCTTCTTTCAAGCTACGTCCTGCGCATCCAGGAGACCTGATGCTAAGGTTTGTTTCGATTAGACTAAAATATAAAGGCTGGTGGGTATTCAGAAGCTAGCTTGATGGTGTATAATGCTCAAGCGAAAATTATGACATTAATCATTACTGTTATTGAGAAGGATCACATCTGGCAATCCTCCGACCACAGAATAACTAAAATAAACGGCGATTTGTTTGACGACAAATCCATTAAGCACATACATCTGAACTGTACGGACGGGAAAGCATTATTATCCTGGACGGGTTTGGCTGAGCTCAAAGACAAGACACGATTGAATGTCTGGCTCAAAGATGTTCTTAGGCCTGGAATCGGGTCTGTAGAAGAGACTTTAAAAATGATTTCTGATAGAGCAACACTGGACATCGGCGGAACTTTTGAGCTCGTTGTTTGTGTGGGTGCGTTTATTAACGATCAGGCTTGGTATTACGAAATCACTAACTTTGTCGGTGAGCCTGGAAAAGAAAAGCTGAAAAATAAATTTGTAACCAAAAAAACAAAAGCTGATAAAGACGGGTTTTTCCCTGGTGGAAGCGGAAGAATTGGTTTAGCTAAGAAAGATATTAATGCTCTAAAGTCTGCGGCCAAAAAAGCCATAAAGAATCCTGATGCTTTTGCAAAAGCCTTATCGAGTGTGAATAAGAAAATTTCTGCCACTGTTAAAACTGTCAGCCCTACTTGCACGACTGCGTATATTTCCTCAGCTGGTGGAATAACTACAGAAATCCATACCAACGAAGAGCGCGAGGATTTTGTGTACGTGGTGCCGACTTCCGTCTGATTTTTCCAAAATTTAAAAAGGTTTTTTAGGATTTTCTGCTACGCAGAAACATGGTTTTTGATTCCACTGTTCACTGTGAGTTTTTCTCCTTAGGAGAAACAATTTTTTTAAATTAACTTTTCACTTCAGCTCTTTGTTCTGCTGAAGTCGAGCTCCAAGTCTTAGCCGTCGCTCGTCAAAAGGCGTTCGAAGTTAATTTAGGCTGTAAAAGGAAAGAAGAGTAGTAATCTTTCCCTTTAGGGCAAGCTTTGCTTGGATTGCGCCACAGGAGGAAAACTATTAGTTGTCCTATCGAGATGTGAAAAAGGCGCCCTTTTGAAGGGGCGCCAGAATGACAGGACTGGTGCAACTACCAGATCCGAGGAGGAGTGTTTACTCTTGGTGCGATCTTGACAACCAAGCGCTCGAATGCAGGCGCAGTGTCAAGGAGATGCGTCTTGACCTCGAATCGGTCTCGGGCGACACAAGTGGCGACAGAGATGATTTGGCCGAGGTTGACCGGACGAGGGAACTTCTCTGGGTCCGGCCAGATGATGAGGTCGGCGAAAAGTTGCGGCACGGAATAGACGAGGGCTCCTTGTAGCTCGCTGAAGTGCTGACGGAGCCATGGTTGGTCAGCGATAGTTGGACCGATTTCGATCTCGGTGGAGAGTTTGCGGTCGGCGATGAGCGTTCCGCGAAGCCTGGACGGTTGGGTCAAGATGTCCTCCAAATAAATGTGCTTTAGCGCAACGATGTTGCAACTATAGGGTATATATTATCAAATTTTTAATAATAAATCAAATATTACGGGTTAGTTTTCTCCTTCGGAGAAACAGTTATTTTTTTAACACCCCTCTCACGGGAAGGTTTTCTCCGTTGGAGAGACATTATTTTTATTTCCCTGTTCGCTTTTGCCCTTTGGGCTGCTGAAGTCGGGCACCGCGATTTGCCGTCGCAAATAGAATGGCGCTCACAGGGAAACTCTTGATGAAGCAATGTTTGCTCAAACGCTAAACATTGAATACAGAATTCAAAGGCGTTCAGAGGAAAATATGGGATAGGAGGGAAAAACAACAGAGAACGGGAGGCTAGTTTGAGAGTTTGGAGAGGATTTTTTGCGATTCTTCCTCTGTGGCCATGCGAGGGCGGGAATTGTCTTCGATTATTGTGAATTTGCGCTCCATCAGGCTGAATTTGTCGT
>CAYGDF010000026.1:0-10759 GCA_964348675.1 uncultured Candidatus Saccharibacteria bacterium | reverse complement strand
CATACGGTGCAGCGAATCTTTCTAACGCGCTCTTCATGGGAGGTGGAGGTTCTGGTGGAGCTGGAGGTGGTGGTGGTGGTTCGGGAGCGGTGGACGATGCAGCAGGTACGAGTATTGCAGGTGGAGACGGTGGCGCCGGTGGCGCCGGTGGCGCCGGAGGAGGTATTGTATTCATACATGCAGGAAAGGTAATGGTGACTGCTGGTACGATTTCTGCTGCAGGAAGTGTCGGTACTCAAGGGGCCGCAGGTTCAAACACAAGCGGTGCTAGCCGAGCTGGAGGTGGTGGTGGAGGTGGCGCCGGAGGTTCTGGTGGAGGTGGCGCCGGAGGTTCTATTTGGATTAAAGCATCAGTAACCAGCTTTACAGGAGGCACGATTACTGCCGCAGCAGGTACTGCTCCTGTGGTACTAGCGGGAGGAAATGCAGCGACATGTAGCAACACTTCCAACAGTGCCGCGGCTGGAGGTGGAGGTGGAAACCCTGGTGGAACAGCAAGTAATTCCGGTTGTACAGCAACTTTAAACACTGCTCCAGTTGCAGGAACTTCAGCTACTGCAACTGCAGGAGCTGGCAGCGTCGGACGTATAAAGATAGATAATGCTCTTGGTGACGCAACGTCTTCAGGTACGATTACTCCTTCTATTGGTTCGACGGATGCTGGCGGGGCAGGTCCAGTGCTTGACGAAAACTCGTCTTACTCGAAGGGTGCGCTCGTAGCAGATGCTTTCGCAGGAAAGAATGATACGATTGATTTCTTCACAAGTGGAACCAGCAGATTCGCTATCGATTCTAATGGTAATGCATATATGGGTTCTGGAGGTTTGGGCATAGGGACATCGAATACCGTGGCGGGGACACTAAAAACTTCAGGCAATATAACGGTGACTTCCGGAGGTGTTACTGTTACTGCGGGTGGAATCGATATTAACAGTGGAACACTTATATCTGCGGGAGCACTTACTGTCGAGTCTGGAGGGGGAAGCATTACAGGTAACTTGACGGTCATCGGATCAGGTACTACTTGTGTTATCGGTTCTGGAGTCGGTGCGACGAACTGTACGTCTGATGAACGATTGAAGACGAACATCGTGAAAATTGAGAGCGCGCTCGATAAGCTTGCGCTCATCAACGGTGTCACCTTCAACATGAGGGATCAGAATAAGGATCAGCGACAATTTGTCGGTGTCATCGCACAGGATGTTCAGAAAGCATTCCCTCAGTCGGTCGGAACGACCACTGTTATGATTGATGGCATTGAATCGGAATACTTGACGGTAGACTATGCATCGCTCGTTGGACCGCTTATCGAAGGAGTAAATATATTAAATAATCGCACAAAAGGAATCAGTACATCCGCTTCAACAACCGCTCCATCAATCTTTGTGGATGACTTGGGGGATGTAAGTGTCGGAACTGCAAGCACTACACACACCACAACTCTTTGGGGAAGTTTGAAAGTCTCTGCTGGTGCGATTTCATCACTCTTTGTAAATAAGACAACTGGTGTAGTTGGAATCGGAAATGACGCTGTACAGATTTCAGACGAACTTCTAAATGTATCAGGAAAAGTTCGTGCAGAAGGATTTGATGTTGCAAATACTACAGGAATTACTGAAAAGTATACCGCTATCGAAGCGGTAGATGCTGGTACAGTGGTAGCGTTTGGAACTACAACATCAGAGTGGTTACAGACAACGGCTACAGGCACAGAAATGTATGCAATCTCAGGAGTACGTAAGGCCGTTAATGGAAATGAAGCGGTCGGTGTAATATCAACAAACGCAGGTATCACATTAGCTGCGTCAACCACTTCTGGTGTTCCAGTTGCGCTATCAGGCCGTGTTCCAGTGAAAGTTACAACACAAAATGGCGAAGTTAAGAGTGGTGACTATCTAACAGTTTCTACAACAACACCTGGATATGCGATGAAATTAACTGGTGAAGGTCGCGCAATTGGTCGCGCAATTTCAGACTACCTAGTAGGAAATGAAAAAGTTATGATGATTGTGGAGAACGGTTATCAGAAGTTGGATATGGCAAGTACTAATGCAACTACAACTATGCTCACGGCTGGTAACCTGGACTTAAACGCAAACGGTGTCGCAATTGTTAACATTAAGAGTTTAGCCTCAGCGAATGGTTCATGGTCAATCGATGAGACTGGTCGTATCGTAGCGAAAGTATTATGCCTAGAAGATGTTTGTATCGATAAGACTCAACTAAGAAATGTGCTTAACTCAACTGGACAAACAGGAGTAGTTGCGGGAACAAGTACAACTTCAACAGGGGACACTGGCACGGGAACTGGAAGCACAGCACCAACGGATACAACTTCTACAACCACACCAACAGATACTACCGCAACAGCAACTACTACTGACACCACTACCACACCAACCGATACAACTACAACCACTTCAACAGATACGACGACTGCGCCAACCGACACAACCACCACAACCACTCCAGCGGACACAACCACCACACCAACTGACACTACAACTACTACGGCCCCAGCCGATACTACTACAACAGCGTCGACAGACACCACAACCACAACAACTCCTCCGGCCGATACAACCACAACCACCCCGACTGACACAACTACCACAACCACACCGTAGGTAAAATCTTATTAAAAAGTTACTTTATTGGCTATCAACACCAAGGTTGCAGAAAACCTAAAAATACTGTAGAATATAACAATTATGGTAGTACGAATGAGACATACACGAGCGCATACGGCTAACCGTCGCTCACACCACGCTTTGAAAGCCGCAAACATTGTGGCGTGTAAAAACTGTGGAGCAATGAAGACTCCTCACCGAGTGTGTGACGCCTGCGGATATTATCGCGGCAAAAAAGTCATCACTGTTAAGGCTAAAAAGACAACTACAAAGTCATAACCACTAATTCTCCCCAAACTGCTCTTTTAAAATCGTATGAGTACCCGTCACATAGCACGAACACTCGCCCTACAAACACTTTTTGAAGTAGATTCAAGATGCAATTTTGATATTTCAGAAACTGAAGGATTGGGGATTTTGAAACGCATTAGTGAAGAGTTCGGAGAAGGTATCAAAGATATTTCTTTTGCAGAGACTTTGATTAAAGAATGTTTAAGTAGACGCATCACGCTTGATGATATTATTGTGCGTGCCGCGCCTGATTGGCCACTTGAGAAAATTGGAAACGTAGATAGAAATATCCTACGTTTAGGATTATGCGAACTTCTTTTCGGAGACAGAACTCAGGTTCCTCCTAAAGTGGCTATCGATGAGGCGATTGAACTTGCTAAAACTTTTGGCGGAGAAACTTCAGGGCGTTTCGTAAACGGTGTTCTCGGTGCGATTTATAAGGAAATGGGTGAACCAGGTAAAGATCAGGTCACGAAAAAAGTTGAGAAGGAATCTATGCGCCGTGAGAGACTGGTGGGTGCGGTTGTGATAAGTAATCATAACGGAAAGCGTTACGTCGGACTTGTTCACGATGTCTTTGGATATTGGACTCTTACAAAAGGTAAAATAGAAGGAGAGGAACCGATTGAGACACTCGCTATCAGAAAAATAAAAAGTGAAATTGGAATTGACGTTACTCTTTCAACTGTACTTGGTGAAAATGAATATATTGCTAATAAACCAGAAGAAGGGAAAGTTGTAAAAAACGTAGTTTATTATTTAGCAGAATCGGAATACACTCCTTTGGTCTTGGAAAAGAAAGGTGGACTCGATGAGGCGAAATGGTTTGAAGAACATGAAGCACTTAACTTGCGTATGTATGACGATATAAAACCTTTAATTAAGAAAGGACTGGAGTTTAAGAAAAGTTCCTAAGGTCTAATTTCTAATTCACCTAATGTGACAGACATAAAGAAAAAGTACGACATGGAAGAGCGAACGGCAAAGTTCGGAGAGGCTGTGATTATTTTTTCTAAAAAACTTCCTCACAATGATATAACCAAGCGCATTATTCCTCAGTTAATAGGTGCAGCGACAAGTGTTGGAGCAAATTATTGTGAGGCTGACTGCTCTGAAAGCAATAAAGATTTTATTCATAAAATATCTATTGCAAATAAGGAAGCTAAAGAGCCTAAGCACTTTCTTCGTATGGTCTCAGTAGCCTGTGAAGAGTATGTAGATGAAGGAAGAATATTATGGAAGGAAGCACACGAATTAAATTTGATTTTTGTGACTATTATTAAAAATGCTAAAAAGAAGTTATAATGTAAAATAATTAAGGTAACATTTCTAATTAATCTAGTTATATGAGATTAAGTGGGTTCATTAGAAATTAGACCTTAGGTTACTTAGAAATTATATAAATATATGACACTCAATGAATTTCAGGAAAAGATAAATGTTAAATTTAAAGATAGCAGTTTGCTTACCCAGGCCTTTATTCATCGTAGTTTTATAAATGAAAATCCGCGAAGCGGACTGGCTCATAATGAGAGATTAGAATTCTTGGGAGATGCAGTTCTGGAACTTGTGGTTACAGAATTTCTTTACGCTAAATATACAGACCAGAACGAAGGGGATTTAACAGCGTATCGCTCAGCACTTGTGAACGCAGTAACACTTGGGCAACTTGCTGGTGAACTTTCTTTTAATGATTTAATGAAATTATCAAAAGGGGAGGCGAAGGATGTTTCAAGAGCACGCTCTTCTATTTTAGCGGATGCTTATGAAGCGTTAATTGGAGCGATGTACTTAGACCAAGGGTATTTGGTGGTGAAAGATTTCATTGGAAAGACGCTTCTTGTAAAGACAGAAGATATAATCAAACAAGGTTTATACAAAGATGCTAAAAGTTTTGTTCAGGAAAAATCTCAAGACATAAATGGAGTTACTCCCTCATATAAAGTTATTTCTGAAGAAGGGCCGGACCATGATAAGATTTTCAAAATTGGTATTTATTTCGGAGAAGAATTAATCGCCGAAGGCGAAGGAAAGAGTAAACAAGAAGGAGAAACAAACGCCGCTCGCAATGCGCTTATGAAAAAGGGTTGGGGTAGTAGATAAACTTTCATGAGATTGGACTTGGAAATGATCAAACGTTCTTTGTGTGGAAGCAGAACTGAAGCCCAAGAAATTATAGAAAACAACGGCGTTACTGTTAATGGCGTCATTGTGACTAAGCAAACTAAACAAGTAGGGGACACAGACGTGATAGAAGTCTCATCACGTAGAAAGTATGTCTCTCGTGGAGGAGAAAAGTTAGAAGGAGTTTTGTGTGATGTTTTTGAGGTGCAGGAGGTAGTGCGCGATTTTTGCTTCGCAAAAATCGCGCTAGATATTGGCTCTTCCACCGGCGGGTTTACGGACTGTTTACTTTCATACGGAGTTGCCCACGTTGATGCAGTGGACGTTGGCACTAATCAACTTCATGAAAAGTTAAGGAATAACCAACATGTCTCTATATTTGAAAATACTGACATTAGAGAGTTTAAGAGTGATAAAAAGTACGCAATAATAGTTGCGGACTTATCATTTATTCCACTTAATAATGTTTTTGAAAATATAATAAAATTTGGGAAAGAGAGTGCTAATTATTTTTTACTAATAAAACCACAGTTTGAAGTGGGGCGCGGTAATACGAAGAAGGGAATAGTCAAAGACCAAAATATTGTAGATAAAATACTTGGTGAGTATATTTCACTTGCTGAAAAGTTCGGTTTAAAAGATGTGAAAGTGTTTCCTTGTCACATAACAGGAGGAGAGGGGAATCAAGAGTATTTCTTGTATGGAGTAAAATAGTTTTTTAAGCAAAACAAAATCCGCACAATTGTGCGGATTTTGTTTTGCTTGTTCTAATTAATTAGAACGCGCGACGTGGACGATCCTCGCGAGGTGCGAGTGGTCGAGCGATGTTCACCGTTAGACGGCGACCCTGGAATTCCTGGTCATGGAACATGCTGATAGCCTTTTCAGCTTCTGCGTCAGATGCCATTTCAACGAAGCCGAAGCCCTTTGAACGGTTAGTCATCTTGTCGATGATGATCTGTGCTGAAACTACTGTTCCTGCGCCACTGAAGTGGTTCTTGAGATCATCGTTTGTAGAAGTGTAAGGTATTCCACCTACGTAAAGTTTTGAATTCATTTATTTTGAAACTAATTTGTTAACAATAAGCCCTGGTGCACAGTAGTACAAGTGTAGAAACAGTGTAAAACGTGGAGTTGCCTATTAGAGAGTCATTATACCACATATATAATTCGGTGTATACCCTTGTTAATAGGTATAAATTTTTGTAGTATTTATATATACAAATTTGTGGGGGTAGGATGGAAAAGAAAACTACGAGTTTAAGAGTTCCTTTGTCTAGGAAAATCAAGGAAAGGGCGCTCAAGATTGAGCAGTATCTGGAGTGGACTAATCAAACTAGCACTCAGATGTTCATCGCGATGGCTTCCGTGATGTTTTTCCAGAGAGAGCTCATGATGAATGATCATAGTCAGACCGTGGTAGCGTCAAATGGTTTGATTATTTGCGAAGTGCCCTTTAAGTCCATTTGGGAAGAAGTTCTCAAACGTCCGACTGAGCGCTGGACCCTGGAAGATGTCCCACAGGATTTCGTTAGGGCATGCGAAGATATCATGGAGCGTACGAATATCACTACACCAGCTCATGCGACAGCAATGAGTATTGGTTACATGGCAAAACTTGTCGAGTTTGTTGAAGTGCCGCTCACGCTTTTCTCTGGTACGTGGACCGAACAAGGGTATGGATTGGATAATTTTGAATCCTCCGTACTCAGCCCTGATTGTTTGCGAATTACTCACTAAGCCGCCCCAAAAGGAGGCGGCTGACTATTTTAGTACTTCTTATAACTTCCCTAAATCAAGAGTCTGAGTAACTCCAACTTCTTTTACGAATTCATGAACGTGAGAAACGATAATCATTGGTCCTTCATATTTCTTAAGTGCTTCTGCGATGACTGGAATGTGTCTAAAGTTAATGTGGTTAGTCGGTTCATCTAGTATAAGAAGGCCTGGTTGCTGAAGTCTTAAGTATGCAAACATAAGTAGCCCTTTTTGACCTTCAGAAAGTAATCCGATTTTTGCCGCCAATTGTTCACCACCTAACATCATACTGGCCGCAGTCTTTCTAAGTAGTTGGTCATCTAGTTTTTTCAAAACTTTTGCAAGTTCTTGGTACGCACTTTTGTCGAAATCTAGCGTAGAGAAATCTTGACGATAATATCCAACGTTAATTCCGTCTTGTATAATTACTCCTTTTTCTTTTCTATTAGCGATTTTTTCAAGTAATGTTGTCTTTCCGATTCCGTTTGGTCCTACTATATGAAGTTTGTCTCCTTTTCTAAGTTCGATGTCTACCTTTCTTTTAACTGGCTTCCCATCGTGAAGAACTTCCACTTGTTCAAATTTTACAATCACACTTCCGATATCTTCTTGGCAGTTAATAGTAAAAGGTCTGATAGTTTTGTCTTCCTTTCTAACTTCAATTTTACTATCTTCAAGTTCTTCGACTTCGTCCTTTAATTTAGCGGCAAGTTTACGCATCTTTCCTCCCTTAAGTGCGAAGAAGTTTACTTTGTCCTTGTTATTTTGGATTTCTTTTTCAAGTTGGGCATTTGCTCTTTCGGCACGTTCTACTTGACGCTTAATGTCTTCAACCACTTTGTAGTAGTTACCAACATACTGCTCCACTTGATATGTTTGAGTATTTATATAAAGAACCCCGTGAGTGAAAGAGTTTAGAAATGGTGCGTCGTGGGAAATAACAATAACTGTTCCAGTGTATTCTTTCATGAAATCAGTTAGGAGTTGGATGCCGGCTTTGTCTAAGTTGTTGGTCGGCTCATCTAAAAGGAGAATGTCCGGTTCTTGGATTAAGGCTTGAGCAATAAGAAGACGCCCTTTTTGTCCACCAGAAAGTTCTTTGATGGTAGAATCAAGTGACACATTTAGTGCAACAGTATCGAAAACTTTTTTCGCACGCTTGTCTATGTCGTAAACTTTTTCTGTAAATGCAAGTTCGAGGAATTCACGCACAGTTAAGTTCCACTTGGTGTGGGGGATGAATTGTTTGGCAATGGCAATGCGCAATCCTTGTCCTACGATTATGCGACCTTCTTCTGGTTTTATTTCTCCCATGATTAGAGAGAAGAGTGTAGATTTGCCAGCACCATTTTGTCCCATGAGTGTGAGTTTTGCACCTTTACGTATGACGAAATTAGTCTCAAAAAGGACTGGTTTGTTTTCACTGTAATTAAAGGTTAAGTCTTCGAAACGAAGGACTGCTTCACCTGCTGTTGGGATTTCTTTTTCGATGGCCATACAAAATAAATTGCCCGTCCAGGCTATTTGTTTATGATAACACATTTTTAGTAAAACGTCATCTTTATGCTACAATATAGACAATATGATATCTATTGATTGCGAAATGACTGGGCTTGATATTGAGAATTGTGCTGTTGTATCAGTCGGGGCTATTGATTTACAGAACCCAGAAAAACGTATTTATATAGAAATGCGCCCATTTGATGGCGCGAAACTAGACCCTGAGGCACTACTAATAAACGGATACACAGAAGATGTTCTAAAAGACCTTAAGTTAAGTCAGGAAGAGGGGCTCACACTTCTTAAAAATTTTTTAGACGAGGCAAGCGATAGAAATGTAGTCGGACAAAATGTTTCTACAGATGTTTATTTTTTAAATAGAGCATTTTTAAGAGCGGGCATTGATTGTAAGATTCCATACAGAGTTTTAGATTTACACAGCATGGTATGTGCTAAATTACTTTTGAACAAAGAAAGTATTCCAATGGAAGAGAGAAAGTCCACGCTTAATTTAGATTCGCTTTTGGTAATGGCTGGAATTCCAGAGGAACCAAAACCGCATATTGCTTTAACTGGTGCGCTTTCTGCTGCAGAAGTTTATTTTAGATTAATCGAAGGACGTGCCGTGCTTCCAGAATTTTCTCAATTTGAGTTTAAAAAATAAACCGGACATTGTCCGGTTTATTTCATTATTTTTCAATAACAACTTCTTCCATACTGAATCGACTTTTTGCTCGTTTACTAGTTTCATCATTTTCACTTCTAAATCCGAGTGCACAGACTACTGCAGCATGTAACCCAAGTTCTTTTAGTCCTAAAATTTCATCGTACTTATCTGAATCGAATCCTCCTATAGGACCTGCATCTATCCCCGAAACTGCGGCAGCCGCGATGAACACACCAAATGCTATGTGTGTTTGATTCATGGACCACTCATCTAACTTATTTTTGCGACTGTTTATAAAATTCATCACACCACCTTTTAGACCTTTTAGGTCTTCTGGGGTTTTGCCTTGTGCCTCCGCCGTGCTTTTTAGAAAGGCGTCTACATCGGTTTCGGAGTAGTCAGTTTTTGAAGCAAACACTACGAAGTATGGGGCTTCACTAATTTTAGGTTGATTATATCCAGCTTCTTGCATTTTTTGACGAAGTTCTTTATTTTCTACAAGAATAAATTTCCATGGCTGTAGCCCATACCAAGAAGGGGAGAGGCGTGCCGCATCAAGTAGAGCCATAATTCTTTCTTTGCTTGGAATTTTCACATCATCAAATTTATGGGTGGCGTAACGCCAGTTCATGCTTTCGGTTATAGTTTTCATATTGTTTATTTTAGTCATTAATCTTATTTTGTTAACAGTTAGCAAACTAAGTATCATACAAACTCAGTATACGCTGATGCTACGACAAAGCAAGTTTTCACTTTTGTTGTGGAGAAACTCAGTAAAATCTTCGGTTCAGATGGTATAATTTATTTATGAATTCCTTCCAGGTTATCGTTATCAGCATGTTAATCGCCCTTTTTGGAGGAGCCGGTTACTATGTTTTCAAAACAGACACTAATGGAGTGCTTGGTCAATCTATTTCCGGTAATCAAATAAAGCCTACCGCTGAGCAAATCATCGCCGTGGCGGGTCAATATACTTGCGGATTTTCTAATGGGTGTAAAGAACCACATGTTTTAACTTTAAATGAGGATGGAACAGGGAGGTTTGATACCTCTTACGAGGACGGTGAAGAGGCTTTGGCTGAACAGGGGGATTGGTCTATCGGTAAAAGAGGGTATATAACAGTTAATCTATCCGGTAACCAGTCGGGGACTTATAATGTACCAAAAACCATACTTATTCGTTCCGTTGGAACAACGACACTTTCTAGAATTGTTTATTCTTTGAAACAATATCAGGATATGAATAATCCGATATTCATTAAAAACGCGGATTCCGACCAAAGCCCTTAATTTAGAGGTTTAGGTTATTCACAGTTATACACTGGCGGGCTTTTATGGGGACGTTACACTTATATTAACAGGCTCTCTCGTCAAGAACCCTGTAAGTTTAAAAAACAATAAAAATTATGCTTTCTCAAGTATCACGTATCTTAGTGGTGGTTGGAGGTGTCAACTGGGGTCTAATCGGTCTAGGCGGTCTTCTAGGCGGCAAGGACTGGAACGTAGTCAACATGATTGTTGGTACAGTTCCAACTCTAGAGAATCTTGTTTACCTACTAGTTGGTGTTGCGGCCGTTTACATGGTTTGGCCAAGATAGATTAGGCATAAAAAATAAAAAGGGTAAAAGAAAAACGGGCATTATGCCCGTTTTTCACATCTTGCGAATAACGCCTATTTCTTGTATGATTATATTTATATTTCAGTGTTTAGCTCCGCGATAGCTCAGCGGTAGAGCAGCGCGCTGTTAACGCGTTGGTCGTAGGTTCGATCCCTACTCGCGGAGCCAAG
>CAYGDF010000025.1:0-11054 GCA_964348675.1 uncultured Candidatus Saccharibacteria bacterium | reverse complement strand
TTTCTTGGACCAACCTCAGAACCCATTAGCATTTCAAAAGTTCTATCAGCATCTTCTGCTTCGTTAACAGAAACAATCTTAAGTGTTCGAGTCTTTGGGTCCATCGTAGTTTCCCAAAGTTCCTCAGAGTTCATTTCTCCAAGACCTTTGTAACGCTGAATCTGTGGCTTTTTAGATGATTTCTTGATTACTTTTTCTTCTGTCTCTTCTCTAGTTTCGTCATCTAGCTTTTCTTCTACAACGTCTTCTTCCTGAATACCTTCTTCCACATCATCAAATCCAAGTTTCTTAAGAACTGCTTGTTTTTCTACATCAGAATATGCATAGTGATTTTCTTTGTTGTATGCAATCTTATAGAGTGGTGGTTGAGCGATATAAACATAACCGGCGTCAATAATCGGACGATAGTAACGATAAAAGAAAGTTAGAAGCAGTGTACGAATGTGCGCACCATCCACATCGGCATCCGTTGCAATAATCAATTTATGATAACGAACCTTTTCAATATTAAACGTATCTCCAATAGCAGCACCCATCGCAAGTACTAGGTTTTTAATCTGTTCACTTCCTAACATTCTGTCTAATCGCGCGCGTTCAACGTTTAAAATTTTTCCACGAAGTGGAAGGATGGCCTGTGTAACACGGTCACGTCCCATTTTAGCCGTACCTCCAGCAGAATCTCCCTCCACTATGAATAGCTCAGAATCTGCTGGATCGTTACTCTGACAGTCAGCAAGTTTTCCGGGAAGAGAAAATCCTTCAAGGGCTCCTTTACGAAGAACTGAATCCTTGGCGGCTTTCGCGGCTTTACGAGCGCGAAGTGCGAGCAATCCTTTATTTATAATTTCTTTCGCATCATCTGGATTTTCTTCAAGAAAAAGAGTAAAAGCATCTGAAAATACCGTTGCAACCGCAGACTGCGCTTCCATACTTCCAAGTTTTGCTTTTGTTTGTCCTTCAAACTGAATTTCACGCAACTTAACAGAAATAACTACAGTTAAACCTTCAAGAACATCATCCCCCGTTAAGTTCTCATCTTTTTCTTTCAAGACTCCATTCTTACGCGCGTAGGCATTTATCAAGCGAGTAAGAGAGGTCTTAAATCCAGTCACATGTGTTCCACCCTCAATCGTCGGAATGTTGTTTGCGTAGGCGGCAATCTTTGTTGCATAGTCATCGATATACTGAAGTGCGATTTCCACTCCTACATTTTCAGCGGACTTTTCAACATAAAAAATATTCTTGTGTACTGGCTTTGCGAATTCGTTGTAGTGCTTAACAAGTGACTTAAGTCCACCTTCAAAATAGAAAGTTGTTGTCGGGCACTCAATCGATAAATCGGTGAAGTACATTTCGCCTTCCAAATCCATTTTTCCAATAACTTCACGAGCATCTACCACCGTAATAGAAAGTCCTTTAACAAGGTATGCCTGCTGACGAAGATGTGAAATCACGCGAGATATTTCAAACTCTGTTCCTTCTTTAAAAATTTCTGCGTCGGGTTTAAAAGTAACAACTGTTCCATGGAGTTTTGATTTGCCGAGTTGAGTGACTTTTGCTTTTCTAATTCCTTGCTTGTACTCTTGCATGAAAAGTCCACCATCGCGATGCACTTCCACTTTTGTGTGAATAGAGAGTGCGTTAACAACAGAGGCTCCCACTCCGTGAAGTCCTCCAGAAACGTTATATCCATCTCCACCGAATTTTCCTCCGGCATGAAGCGTCGTCATGATAGTTTCAAGTGCTGAAACTTTTGTCTTTGGGTGAATATCAGTTGGAATACCGCGACCATTATCTACCACACGCACATAACCGTCAGGAAGTAGCGCCACCTCTACACGGTTGGCGTGTCCGTTCATGGCCTCGTCACGAGAGTTGTCGAAAATTTCCCAAATCAAATGGTGAAGTCCATCTGGTCCGGTAGACCCAATATACATTCCAGGACGCTTTCGTACTGGTTCAAGACCTTCTAGAACTTGAATCGAGTCTGCTCCATAACTACCTTTTTTCTTTGTTTCTTCTACCTTTTTTGGAGCCATATAATAGATATTTAAGTACCTCAATTATAACATTTTTACCACAAAAAATAAAGTGGATAATTGCGTATTTTAACCTTGATTTATAAGGTTTTTTAGGCGTATTTTTGTACTAATTTAACGAACTCGTCGTTCTTTTCATATTCATTACTAAAATACTTAGAAAAAGAAGCAAAGGCTGGGGAGAACAAAATAATATCTCCTTGTTCCGCAACTTCAAAAGCTTTTCCTATGCAGTCTTTTAATTCTTCAAATTCATATTTTTTAGGAAGTGTCATGCGTTCTGTTCCGGTTCCTGAAAGATAAATTACTTCTTTAGTATTTTCTTTGATTACGTTTTCTAATTCCTCAATCGGTAAACCTTTATCTGAACCACCCATGATTAAAACAGGTTTACGATTATAAGTTTCGACTATTGCTTTAATTCCAGCCATGGTGGCGTTCGGAGTTGTACCATTGTTGTCATTAAATATTCGCACACCGCGGAACTCCCCCAAGTCTTCTAGTCGTCCGTCAACTGCTTTAAAAGTTTTTATGGCCTCACGGATTGTCTCATCATCTATTCCACACTGTGACGCTACTTCATATGCTAGTTTCGCAGCTGTTTGATTATGTTCTCCTAAAAGACTTGTTTCAATGTAACTATTTGACGCTAAAACCATTTCCTGATTCTCATCTCTTTTTTTAATTTCTTCGGCTGCCTCTTCGCTAACAATAAGTACATCTAAATCTTTTTGGTAACGATAAACGTTTGCTTTGTCATTAAAATATAATTCCTTATCATTCTTATAATAATTCATATGGTCATCCATGAAGTTCGTAAACACAGCAATATGCGGACTAATTTTTTGGTCACCAAATCCTTGCAGTTGCCAACTATCAAGTTCAAGAAGTAAATACTCATCGTCTTCTATTTCTTTAAGGAGAGGGAGGTTAGCAATGCCTCTAATATTTCCACCTAAATGCACTCGTGAATTAGCAGACTTTAAAATATGCGCAATCATCTGTGTGGTCGTACTTTTACCACGAGTTCCTGTCACACCGATAATAGTCACGTTTGGTAAATTTTTCATCACAATATCAGAGAGTAAAGATGCTGACATAAAAATAGGAATATTATTACTCTTAGCATGCTCAAGATATTCATAACCAAGTGGCATACCTGGACACGTGAGTACAAAGTCTCTGTTTTCAAAATCTTCCATCCTGTTTTCTCCAATCACAAGTTTCAGGTTTGTGTGTTTTCCATTCTTTATCTGAGCGATAGACTCTTTAAGTTTTTCTTCAGAGCGCGTATCCGTACATATAACATCAGCACCGGCCTCTAGTAGAAATTCTGTGTCTCCTACACCGCGACCCAGCAAACCTAAACCTAAAACTGTTGCCTTTTTATTTTCAAAATATGGAAGATAAATTACGCGCTTCATATTATTTGGTAAAATTTAATCTATCTAATTCAGCAAAAGCATCCCCCGCTCCAATATTTAAAACAATCGTGTTTACATCTGTTATCTCCATAATTCGAGCCGGCATATCTTTTATAGAAGAAAGGCTTTCAGCATGACCTCCTTTTTTTATTACTAAATCTCTCAAATCTTCCGATGAAATCGATAAATCAGTTTCGAGACGTGCTTTATAAATCGGCATAAGTGTCACAAAATCAGCCTCCTTTAAAACTTCACCAAACTCATCAAAAAATGCTTTTGTTCTAGAGTGAAGATGTGGCTGGAAAAATAAACGTAATTTAAATTCTCCATTTGGATATTTCTTTCTAAGAGCCTCTATTGTTGCTTTTATTTCTGTTGGATGATGTCCGTAGTCATCATAAACGATGACACCGTTATCAGTCTTTCCTTTATATTCCATACGTCTCCAGGTTCCTGGAAAATTTTTTAATCCTTCGCGAATTTTTGATTCGTCCATTCCTAAGGCACTTAAGAGTGCTAAAACGAGTTGAGCGTTCGCTTGACTATGCTCGCCGAGAACTGATAGTTCTATACTTTTTCTATCGATTATGTCCGCATCAATTTTCTTTCCGACGGTTTCCAAATTTATATCATTGTGGTTTACAAGAAACCCTTTGTTATCCAACTTTTTTACAAACGCTTCAAATGCACTGTGTACGTCATCGTAATCTCTATAATAATCCAAGTGGTCAGCGTCAATGTTAGTAACAATTATATGTTTTGGACTAAGATTTAAAAATGAGCGTTTATACTCGCAAGCTTCTACTATCAAATATTCACTATCGCCTGAAATAAAATTCGCTCCATTTTCACGCAAAAGACTCCCGACGATTATGGTTGGATTTATTCCACAAGCTCGCAATGCGTAATACGTCATGGCGGTCGTAGTGGTTTTCCCGTGAGTACCACAGACTGCTATCGTTGTCTTTTCTTTGGTCAATTCACCTAAGCTTTCTGGATAACTCAAACATTTTATGTTCAACTCTTTAGCCCGCAAATATTCGGTATTATCAAGCGAGATAGAAAGAGTATAAACGACAAAATCTATATCTTGAGTGATTCTGTTTATATCCACTCCGATGGAGACTGGAATCCCCTCTTTCTGTAATTTATGGATGATTTCTGAATCATTAGAATCAGAACCAGAAACATCATAACCCTTGTGTTTGTAATAGCGTGCGAGGGCCGATAAGCCAATCCCACCTATTCCTATGCAGTAGACTTTCATAATAATATATCCATACTACCACAAGGCACTTCCATTTTCATTATTCAAAAGTTTTTGATACTATCAAGAATATGATAGCAATAATCTTAGCCTCAGGACGAGGGGTACGCATGGGCTCCCTCACAGATAATACGCCTAAACCAATGCTTACCGTTTTAGATAAGAATCTTATTGAGTGGAAGTTAGAGGCTCTTCCTAGTGAAATAGACAAGATAATTATGGTAGTTGGATATAAAAAAGAAATAATTATGGATTACTTTGGTGATTCTTGGAAAGGGGTGCCCATAACATATATAGTACAAGATCCTATAAATGGAACTGCTGGAGCAGTGTCACTCTGTGAAGAACATGTAAATGACAAAGCCCTCGTGCTTATGGGCGATGACATATACAACAAAGACGATCTGAAAAAACTTATCTCGTATAACTACGCCATGCTCGTGTTTGATGAAGAAGAAGAGGGTTTAAAGAAGAAAGGCCAGGTTGTAGAAAAAGATGGATTGTTTGTTGGCTTAAATGAAGGACACATGCAAACAGGAACTCCTTCATCACTTATAAATACCGGCGCGTGCGTTATTTCCAATGAATACTTTGATTATCCTCTCGTGAAAGTATCGGACACGGAATATGGACTTCCTCACACACTGACTCAATTAATTAACGATTTTCCTATACACATCATACGCGCGACAAAATGGATTCAGATTACTGACCCAGAAACACTAAAGAAAGCCGAAGAGACTCTCTCTAAAAACTAGCGCACATCGTATCCCTTTCCTTCGAAGACTTCATAGTAGGATTTCATCATGCCATTTACTTCTTCATCAGTTAAAGTTCTTTCATAACTTTGGAAAACCAAACGAAACGCGATAGATTTCTTGTTTACACCACCCTCTTCTTTAGCGAAAGTATCAAAAAGATCAACACGAGTAACAAGAGAGTTGTGTACTGAAAGGCAGAGATTATAGACACTCTCCCATGTCGTACTATCAGGTACCCACATAGCAATATCACGGGCAATAAACGGATAAGGAGAGACTGTTTTGTAAGTAACCACTGGGAGAGTCGCAAATGTAGGTGCTTCATATTTTTCAGGATCTGGTAATGTGTTTATTAGTGTATCAAAGTCAATCTCAATAACGTAAGGTTTATTCGATATGGTTATACATTCTATATCTTTAAGAGAGAGGGTTCTTTTTATCTCAGCAAGTAACATATCAACCTCTTCAGTGAAACTACTCTTCTTAGCGCCGTCATCTACAGCGATAACTAGATTCCTATTTTCCCCAACATGTGTGAAAACATTTCCAAATTCAAAAATCTTTATAGTTTTTTGCCCAAGTAGTGGAGCATTATATAAATTTAAAGAGAGTGACTGCACTATACCGTAGCCTAAACTCGCACGAAGTTTTTCCTTGTCATACGCAAGACCTTTAACAAGTTCCACTTTTCCTTCGTTTCCAAAAGTGTAAGTCATGACTTCTGAAAAACCTCCGCTAGTTAAAATTTCTTTTATCTTATTTTCATAAAACATTCTTTTATGAGGTAGTCCTGTACGATTTAGTTGCGGTAGTGTCGGAGTAAGTTTATCGTACCCAATAATACGCCCAACCTCTTCGGCGATATCTTCTTTTATGCGAATATCCAATCTTTCTTTGGGGACTTTAATTTCGTATTTACCTATTTTTTCAGAAGAAAAATTAAATAAAAGTTTATTTAAAGTTTCTTTAACTAAAATATCATCATAGTCAGTTCCTAAAATATCATTTATTTCCGAGAGTAAAACAATAAAATTAAAATCTTCATCTGGGTTAGGATAGACATCAACCGTACCCGAGGTTAATGCATCAAAGCAAATTTCTTTAATTAAATTTGCTGTCATGAAAAGGCCTTCTTCAACTAACGAATTAGAAATGCCGTTTTCGAACCTTTTCGATGCGTCAGTCCTAATATCATACTTTTGTGCTGTTTTGCGAATTAATGTTGGCTCAAAATTAGCACTTTCCAAAATAACACTTGTAGTGTCATCCTTTATACCACTAAACTTTCCACCCTTTATTCCAGCCAACCCTAATACTTTTTCATTATCAGAAATCACTAAAGTCCTTTCGTCTAACTTAAGTTCCTTATCATCAAGCGTAGTTAAAATCTCTCCATTTTTTGCAAAGCGGGCAGAGAGCGTTCCTTTAATACTTCTAGCGTCATAAGCATGCATTGGCTTGTTTAGAGAAAATTGAACGTAATTTGTGATATCGACAATATTATTAATACTTCTCTGACCGATTGCTTCTAACTTTTCTTTGAGCCAGCTTGGGCTCTCTCCGACTTTTACGCCGTTAATTCTCATACTCATAAATCTTGTACAGGACTGATTATCTTCAATACTTAAAAGTGGTATTGCAACGTTCTCACTTACCAAGTCTTCTCTTTGATTAATTCTACTATCAGTTTTAAAAGTAAGACCTAAACACGCGCACAATTCTTTTGCCATTCCTCTGTGCCCTAAAGCATCGTGCGCGCGATTAGGTAAAATTTTAATATCAAAAACAGTATCGTTTGAAATGTTTATTACTTCTTCTACCTCAAACGCTTTTTTGTTAAGAGTTTCATAAATCAACTCGTCGCTCGGAAGAGTTTCATCAATATAATCTTGAAGCCATGCTTTAGAAAATTTCATAATTATTTAATATACATTCCCAAGACGCCGTCTGGATTAATAATGTCTCTTAATTTTGTGTACGGAATCACAACTTGCTGTGGACCAGCAGCATAAGGTGCTACCTGGTACTCATCAAAATAAATAGCCAATCCATCTTTAAGCGGTAAAATTCTGGCGAAATTTTCTTTCGTCGGTGCAGTACCTTCTTTTACAAAAGATTCATCATAGACATAACCCAAATCACCCTCTTTAAACTGTAGAAATAAATCCTCTTTGGAAAGTGATGAAAGCACAGACAGATAATTGCTTCCTTCTTTAAATAAATCGCCCACTTTTACCAAACTATTTTTCTTATAATCGTATAGATAAGTATCTATTGAATGTGCTGGGTGAGCCGCCCCTCTTAAATACCACTCCGTGCCAATAAAAACAGAAACATACCTCTCGTTACTTTCTTCAACTGAAGGACTTCCAACTACAGTGCTTTTTATTTCTTTAGGAAGACCAATATCGGCTTGCGCGCTTTCTTTTGCGTCATTTTCAAATGAAGATATTTTTTTATCTATTTCATTTTTTATAAAGTCGTTAACCTGTGTTATTTCTTTTGAATAACCTGAAATGGTTGGATATGTAACATTTATGGAAATAATGTCATTTTCCTTTAAAAATTTTTGAGGTGTACTGGATACTGTTTGCGTAACTTTCACCTCCTTTGATTCATCTTTACTGTTGTATGTATAAACTCCAAAAGCCATAAGAAGGAGTGCCACAACAGAAATAATTACTTTAGTTAAAATTTTCATATATTAAAATTGATTTACAACTCTTAAATCACCATTGTATAAAAGTCTAATATCATCTATTCCATACTTAAGCATTATCATTCTGTCTATACCGCAACCAAAAGCAAAACCTCTATAATCTTTCGGATTTATCCCACCTGATTGCAAAACTTTCGGATGAACCATACCCGCACCACCTATCTCTATCCAGCCAGTTTGCTTGCAAATATTGCATCCGTCGCCCTTACACTTGAAACACTGCATATCTACCTCGTTCCCAGGCTCAACGAATGGAAAATAACTAGAACGTAAACGAATTACCAAGTCTGTCCCAAAAAATTCAGAGAAGAATTTCTCTATAACTCCAATCATCATAGATAGAGAGGCATCGGTTGAAACATACAACATTTCGACTTGATGAAACATCGCCTCATGGGTGGCATCCGTTGCTTCATTTCTAAAAACTTTTCCTGGACAACAAATCGCTATGGGAAGTTGTCGTCCCTCTTTAACGTATTGCTCCATAGTTCTTATCTGCATATTGCTCGTGTGGGTGCGAAGAACGTGACCAACTTCGTATCCTTCTTTACTTACTGACTTTCTGTCCTTAATCCAAAAGGTATCCTGCATGTCGCGTGCCGGGTGATCTGCCGGAACATTTAAGGCGTCGAAGTTGTGCCACTCATCCTCAAGTTCAGGACCATCTACCGTATCAAATCCCATCTTTGAAAAAATGTCGGAAATACGTGCAATTGCAAGAGTTATAGGATGAATATGTCCTTGTGTCATCTTTTAACTATAACCTATATCCTATATCCTATCAACTGTTTTAGTGTCTTGAAGAACCCACTCATTTTTATGATTAAGCAAAGTATCAACAACTGCGCGACCAAGGAAGAACGGAATAAATAATGGGTACATAATGAAAAATAACGGAAAGTTGTGATAAAACTGTTGTTTATCATCAGACAGCGTGTTTCCTATATAAAGCACAAGTAAAAACATAGAAAACATCACCATAACAATGAACGACATGACGGTGGTGTTGAAATAAAAGAAATCGAAATTAGGAATCTTTGGATGAAACCCAACGGTAATCCACTTAGACACTAGATCATCAAACCCCGTGAGTAAACTGTACACAGAAAAGAGTGAGGCATAGAGTCCGTAAAACAAAAACATAAATGCCATGGGGAGCGTAAACATTCCGAAGTTGCCGTATTCTTTTTTGAAAAATAACTCCTTGTAGTCTAGCGAGTTTTCTAGAAACCCTCTCGCCCATCGCAACCTCTGGTAAAAGAACCCTTTTGCAGTAGCGGGACCCACTGTATAAACAAGTGCCTTATGAGAATTAACAATTTTCATATGATTTTTATGCATACGGAGTGTAATTTCAAAATCTTCTGTATTGTGTGCTTTTCTGTAACCTCCTAATTTTTCAAATACACTCCTTCTAAATATAGAAAACGGTCCGGGCGTTACCTGAATAGCATCCAATTGACCATAGGCTTTTCTTAAAAAGACTCCCATCAGATATTCTATTGCCTGCATACGTTGAATAAAAGTCTTTGGTCTTTTAACGTGTATGCACGGAGTAACTGCCATCACCTCATTATCTGATTCAAAATATGAAACTATAATCTTGAGTGTCTTAGGTATAACGAATGAATCAGCATCCAAGCACCCAAACAAATCACTATTGGAACTAGCAAGCGCCATGTTAACTGCAGTATGCTTGCCACCATTTTCTTTTGTAAGAACTTTAATCTGTCCAGGATGGTTATACTCATAGACTTTAGCAATAGCGAGTGTATTATCACGACTTCCGTCATCTACAATAATTATAGAAAGTTTATCTTTTGGATAATCAAGCTCTAGCAAGGAATCAAGAGTTGCTGGAAGAGTTTTTTCCTCATTCCAACATGGCACAGCAACCGTTACAGTTGGATAATTTTTTATTTCCTGGTGTTCTTCACGTTTGATTTTCTTTTTGTTTTCGAAAAATGAAGTAAGAAGCAGTACCTGAAAGTACATAGACAAAAACAGGAATGGATACATAAGGCCCTGTAAAATTGATTCAAGCATAGTTTCTACTTAGTCAGTTTCCCGCCAGTAGTTTTGATTGTAGAAACGGTCCCAGTCGCGACCTTTAGAGTGCTAGGTAATAGATCAGTTAATTCTTCTAATGATTTATACCCTATATAAGTTTTATCCTCTATGACCAGGGCGGGTAACGAAGATTTAATTCTATAAATAGTTTTCATAGAATCAATGGCCGCTAAGTCAATGTTGTAATCAAAAGAATACACACGCAAATCAGGGTACAGTTCCTTTAATCTAGTTAGTACAAAACCCTCTTTTTCACAATCAGCACAATCCCCCTTATTGGAATAAAAATAAATTATAAATACTGGCTTCTTCGATTGCCCACACTGAGCAGCTAACTTCTTGGAAAGAATATAATCCTTTATTTCAAGAAGAGAATAATATTTTTTTAGATAAAGAATATCAGCGTCACTTGCACCTCTTTCACTTTCTGTGTGAGATAACTTGTCACCTAAAGCAGAAAGTTCTGGAGAAAGCATAGAGTCTCCCACATTTGAGCAAGGCACCTCTTTAAGAAGATCAAATTGTGTCTCGCTTGAAAGTATGTCAATCGCGATATTATCTTGAATGGACTTAACATCCTCCACGCGTTTATTTGAAAAATAAGTCGAGGCGAAAAAGGCAGTTGCAAAGATAGCAGCGGTAATGACGAATGTGAAGATGTATTTTTTCGCGTCTATCATATATTTACTTGGTCCCCATGGAGCCAGAACTCGGGCTCGAACCGAGGACCTACGGTTTACAAAACCGTTGCTCTACCAACTGAGCTATTCTGGC
>CAYGDF010000024.1:3733-11062 GCA_964348675.1 uncultured Candidatus Saccharibacteria bacterium | reverse complement strand
GCTTCTTCGATTTCCACTTCGTGCGGTAGAAGTATTGAACGAGTGAAACTTCCCCAGTAAAGTTCCTTGTAGAAATAGTCATCATGAGTGACTTGAGTGTTTCCATCACGACGTCCTTTAATTGTAACCATGTCTCTTGTGATAGAAAGGTGCAAATCCTCTGGCTTAACTCCAGCAACCATGGCCTCAATAATAATTTCAGTAGGTGTCTGGTATACATCCACAGAAAGTTCTCCTTCTTCAAGGTCCATTTCATCTTCGTCATCATCACGATGAGTCATGTGCATAGTTTTTGTAGTGGTGGCAGCAGTTTTTCCTTTTGATGCGACATGCTTTATCGGAAGTTCTTCCCCGTCTTCTTCTTGTTCAAAAGGCATGATTGGCTCATCCTCATCATCAACGCTAATAGACCCAGCGAGACGTTCAAAAAATGATTTTTTTTCTTTAAGCATAATAATTACCAGTTAGATGTGTATGCACACAGTATACAACTAGTATTGTCAATAAAGACTAGAAGTTATACACAGATAAGGATAATTATGCTCTATTATAAAATTACCAACGTGTCACCATCAAAATATTATCGTCTTCTTTCTTCACATATTTCCAAAGTTCTTCAGAGATGAAGGGCATAAAGGGATGAAGTACAATTAATTGATCGCGAAGAAGTTTAACTAGAAGTGTCTGTGCGCTTTCTTTGTCTTTATTTTCCAAAATTCTTGTTTTTCTACTCTCTATAATGTCATCGCAGAATATTTTCCAGAAGTAGTCATAGATTTTTTGTGAAGCAAGGTGTAAACGGTAGTTTTCTAAATCTCCTGTTATGTCAGTCTTAACATCTAGCCATGCGTCATAAACGGCTTGGTCTTCATCATTAAGTTTTACATCTTCTTCTAAGTCAGTTGTTCTTTCAAGCACGAAACGTGAACCGTTCCAGATTTTATTAGCGAATTTCTTGTATGCTTCTATTTTTTTAGGATCGAGGTTCATGTCAGTTCCTGGTGCATTATTTACGATAAGACCCATGCGGAGAGCGTCCGTTCCATATTTATCAGAAACTTCAAGAGGGGAAATCACATTGCCCTTACTCTTACTCATCTTCTTTCCGTGTGCATCACGCACAAGTCCGTGTAGATAGACATCTTTAAATGGAGTTTTGCCAGTTACATAAATACCGAGCATCATCATGCGCACTACCCAGAAAAGAAGTATGTCGAAACCGGTCTCCATAACTTGTGTTGGATAGAACTTTTCAAAATCTCCGGCTTGAGTGTTTTGAAGTGTCGCGAATGGCCACTGGCCAGAAGAAAACCATGTATCGAATGAATCTGTTTCAGGAACAAGTTCGTCACCGCACTTTTCACACGTTGTTAGTTTGTCTTCTAAGTCTACATAACCAGCGTCACATTTTGTACATAGTTTTGCTGGTATTTTAATACCCCAAACAATTTGACGAGAAATATTCCAGTCCTGAATGTTTTCCATCCAATGGTAAAAGATTTTTTCATGCTGTTCGGTTAGGATTTTTGTATCACCATTTCTTATTGCATCAATTGCTTTTTCTGCAAGAGGTTTCATTTTTATGAACCATTGAGGCTTTACCTGAGGTTCTATTTCTCTTTCGCATTTGTAGCATACGGAAATATCGTGAGAGTACTCATTATCTACTTTTACCAACAGTCCTTTCGATTCTAATTTTTCTACAATTTTTACTCTAGCATCCTTTATGTTCATGCCAGCGAATTCTTCTGCAATAGGAAGAAGTTTGCCACGCTCATCAATTATTTGTTCGAAGTCTAAGTTATGACGCTTCGCGATATCAAAGTCTATTCCAGAGTGCCAAGGGGTCACAGTCATGACTCCAGTTCCGAATTCTGGGTCGCTTGCCTCATCTTTTATAATTGTGGCTTCAATTGGACCATTAATCCATTCCACGGTAAGTTTGTCACCGTGTTTGTATTCTTTATAGCGCTCATCATCGGGATGCATTACAACGTACTTGTCACCGAATTTTGTTTCTGGACGAACTGTACCGATAGTAAATGGTCCGTATTTGAAATAGTAGAATGGGTCTTTTCTTGTAACGTGCTCAGTTTCTAGATTAGAAAGCGAAGTCTGATGCTTTGGGCACCAGTTAACTATTCTACTTCCTCTATATAGAAGGCCGTCGTCGTCCAACTTCTTAAAAGTATTGTAAACAGTCTTTATAACACCATCATCTAATGTGAACATTTCTCTTGACCAGTCACAACTTGCTCCAAGTTGGCGAAGTTGCCCTTCCATGAAAGATTTATTCGAAAGAGTGAAATCTAAAATCTCTTTATATAAGTCCTCGCGCGACATTTCAAATCTAGAACGTCCTTCTTTTTCTAGTTTCTTTTCGTATACCACCTGAGTTTCAAATCCGGCATGATCAGCCCCTGGGAGCCAGAGAGTACTCTTGCCTTGCATGCGGTTATATCTTATTAAAATATCCTGAATGGTTACGAAAAGCGCGTGACCAGCATGGAGCGAGCCGTTAGCGTTTGGTGGAGGCATGATGATGGTGTACGGAGTGTTTCTTTCACCAGGCAAATTGTCAGGATTGAAATATCCACTCTTGGTCCACATTTCGTACAAAGAAGGTTCGACGGCTTTGGCGTCGAATGGTTTAGTTAGCTGTTCCGGTAATTGCTTCATATATATAGTGTGTGATAGGCTGTTGCTACAAAGTTTTGCTATCGATATTAATAATCCTATCACAGAAATGCTTAAAAAACAGTCTAAACTACTAAAGAATGGTTCCAAGAAAGTTGCTAAAAAAGTAGTAAAGATTTCACCGAACACAAAGAATCTTCCGGACCATCAATTCAAACTTGTAAAAGTTAAACGCGGACTTGAGGGTATGGGGCTTTTTGCTGGAGAAAAAATAAAGAAAGGGGAAATGATTATCGAATACATAGGAAATATTCTTACCACAGCAGAAGCGGCACATCTAACAGATAATCAATATCTTTTTGAAGTAAATAGTAAGAAGACAATAGACGGTTCTCCGAAATGGAACATCGCAAGATATTGTAATCATGCCTGTGAAGAGGACGCGAATGCAGAAAGTGATATTAAGAAAGGGCGCGTGTTTGTAAAGGCAGTTAAAAACATAGAAGAGGGAGAAGAAATCACATATGACTATGGAGAGGAGTTCGTGAAAGAACATATCTTGCCACACGGTTGTCGTTGTAGAGCAGTAAAGCATAGTTACGGGGCGAAAGGTGCGGTTAAATAATGTAAAAAACGTGAAAGAATAAGGGCGCGGCACCAAAGGTGCCGCGCCCTTATTCTTTGCTCGTATTAGGTATTAGTTTTTGTGAAATATTCACCATTTGTGCGAGTGCTTTGCATTTGCAAATATAATGACTAAAGAAAATATTTTACAAAAAAGTTTTTCAAAAATTAAATTTGAGTTATCCACACATAAAAAATATTTTTCTCTTGTATGTGCGCGCATGAGTGTCATACTTAATATATCGAGAGTACTGGTCATGGTCGTGATCAAACAATTACAAGCACTCTCTGATTTGCATAATACAAAAAATTTATGGCAGCAAAAAAGAAAGCGGCAAAGAAAACTACTAAGAAGTCTGCAAAGAAAGCAGCTCCTAAGAAGAAGAAGGCCGCAAAGAAGTCAGCAAAGCGTGCATAGTCATCGCTTGCGATTTCAGAAAATACTCCGCTCCCACGGAGTATTTTCGTTTATATACACCATCTACTTTGTTGCGGAGCCTCTCTCGCTCGTCAACGTACTACGCGTACATATCCTTGCTCGCTTCTCTGCGCCTCGTATCTGGAATATCTAAACGAAAATCAAATGCTTTTTCTTTTTTTGTCTACTATTGAATGTTTTTTGATTTAACTACAAACTTTACCTTTTCTCAAAAAGATAGGTCAGCCCTCCGCCTTTCATTACATTTAGAATTTCTGAATCAGAAAATCTGACTAATATGTTTCCGTATGTTATTTTTTTCTTTAGCAAGAAGACGTGTGGGCAAAAATCATAATAAGCATTATTTTTATGCATTTTATTATCGACAAAAGTATTAAAAGTTTCTTCTGGTATTTCAACTTTTTCTTGAAGTATCCACTTGTTTTTGTTTCTTGAGGCTTTAGTAATACTTTCTTGCCATTTTTTGTTTGATACTGAAGTTCCTATTGTTACTCCGTCACCTTCCGCCAAATCGCTAGGTTTGAGAACCCATAAATCTTTATTAGATATAATTTCTTTAAGTAGAACTTCTTCGAGTTTGTGTGTAACTGGAACTAAGGATTTAATAGCCATTAATTCAGCTTTTGAAAAAAGTTTGGCATATTTTGTGTTGTGCAGAATTGCCAACATTGATTTGTGCCCAAGTAGTCTCATCTTGAAGTTATTAATAACTTTCAAATTATTATGATTTTCTGCTTTGATGATATTTTGCAAAAGGCCAGGGATATTTCTAATTTTTGATAACTCGGAGCCCCTTCTCATTACATCCACCTTGTTGTCTTTGTAATAAAAAGCATTATTTTTAAAATTTAAGTCCTCAAACGAACCGACTAATACATTTCTGAATCCCAAAGCTTTCAATTTAATCTTTGTTAGTTCAAATTCGTCAAGAAATATTCGCTCCTTATTATGTCCAACAAATATGCAGTCACTATGCTTAACATTATAATCTTTAAGTAAGTTAGCAAATTGTTTGATATTTGATGTGAATTTCAAGTTAGTTCCGTTTATTTTTTGTATACGTTTTGAAGTGATATCGTGCATAAATAAACCGTCAGGAAAATCTGCGTTTATTTCTACAATTTTGGGTTTTTTACCATAAAACAAATCTATCCGCACCACTCCCACTAAAGGCATGTTTTTAGAGTTTTGGATAAGTTCGTGTTCGAGGGGGTCAATGGAAACCAATTTTTTTAGTTCCTCATCTTTAAAATATTCTTTAGTCAGTTTTTTAACAGCAGATATCACCAAAGAAACATCTTTTTGAAGTTTATTGTTTTTTTGTTTGGTTATAGCAAAAGGCTCAAGAGAAATAGGTACCCTCATTCTACCCTTTGATAAAGGGTAGGCTTCTTCTGAAATATCATTCCAAAAGATATTATTTATTTCAGTTATATTTTTATTCTTTTTTTTCGTCCAGTTCAGTTTTTTCATCTCAGTAAGTGTAACATTTGTTGATAATGAATTGCTGTATGGTACCATTATATTTGGGTATGTTCTTGGTTGTTGTTTCACCAGTCGCATGCCGGTTCGTCCGAAAGGCGAGCTAAAAACTTTTGCCGACGTAAGTCGGCGCCACCAGGAGATCGAGATGAAACGTCCCGTCCCCAGCAGCGGCAACGGCGCAATCTACGAAGCGCAATTCGCCGCCAAAGCCGCCCGCAGCCACCACGCCGCAACCGAACCCCGCGCTGGCCCGGCCGTCGCCGTCAACAACGCAGCTGCCGGCGAAGAAGGCTCGGGCAACGTGGCCCGAGACAAGAAGAACCCGGTTTCTGAACCAATAAAGCTGTTCGTCAGCCAGAAACCCAAAGCCCGCCGTACTTGTACGTTGCGGGCTTTCGTTATTTTGCAGGAGACAAAAACCAGCAAAAATGCTATAATAGTGCTTCTATGTCTCTCATTTCTAGCCTTTTTCCAGACGAGTCAAAAAAACTCATTAAAAAGTTGCAACCTTTAGCTGATAAGGTGTTTTCATATGAAGAAGAATTAAAGACTCTCAGTGACGAAGAATTAAAAGCGCGAGGTGTAGCACTTAAGGAACAAGTCCAAAAAGATATTGCAGGTTTAACAGGAGACGAATTAAAAGAAACCGAAAAGAAAGTTTTGGAAGCTGTTCTTCCACTTGCTTTTGCTCTTACTCGTGAGGCCTCTCGTCGAACATTAAAAATGATGCACTACCGTGTGCAGGTAATCGGAGGAATCCTACTTCATCGTGGACATATCGCTGAAATGCGTACAGGAGAAGGAAAAACTCTCGTGGCGACACTTCCGGCGTACTTAAATGCTTTAACGGGTCGCGGTGTGCATGTGGTTACAGTTAACGACTACCTTTCTCGTCGTGACGCCGTATGGATGGGGCAAGTTTATGATGCACTCGGACTTTCAGTTTCTGTAATTAATCATCAGTCTTCATTTTTATACGACAGTACTCACGTGGATGAAGATCGCGAAAGAGACGATGTCGGCTCATACAAAGTTGTCTATGATTTCCTAAAACCATGTAATAGAAAAGAAGCGTACGGCTCAGACATTACTTATGGAACTAACAATGAATTTGGTTTTGATTACTTGCGTGACAATATCGGATATTCGGTAGACCAACTCGTTCAGCGTGAACACCACTATGCAATCGTGGACGAAATAGACTCTATTTTAATTGATGAAGCACGAACTCCTTTAATTATTTCTTCACCAGCGGAAGAGTCTAGTGAAATGTATAAGACTTTCGCAAATATCGCGAGCAATCTAGTGGAAGCAGAACACTATACAGTGGATGAGAAACAGCGAGCGATTGCTTTAACTGAAGCAGGTATAACTAAGGCGGAAGAAATGCTCGGCATTTCAAATATATATTCTGTACAAGGAATGAAGTATGTTCATCACTTGGAAACGGCTGTTAAGGCTAAGGCATTATTTATCCGTGAACGTGAGTACGTGGTGCGTGATAATGAAGTTATTATCGTTGATGAGTTTACTGGACGTATGCAACCAGGACGTCGTTGGTCAGATGGACTTCATCAGGCGGTGGAAGCAAAAGAAGTGGTAAAGATTGAACAGGAGTCACGCACCCTTGCTTCTATTACTTTCCAGAACTATTTTAGGTTTTACGAAAAACTTTCTGGAATGACAGGAACCGCTGAGACTTCAAAAGAAGAATTTTATAAGGTATATGGCCTCGTTGTAACTCCAGTTCCAACGCACAATCCAATAAACCGTAAAGACCATAATGATTTTATTTTCCAGTCAGAAAAAGGAAAGTGGAAGGCTCTCACTAGAAAAATACAAGAATTAAATGAGAAAGGTCAGCCGGTTCTAATTGGTACTATTTCAATTGAGAAAAATGAAGTGCTTTCAAAGTACTTGGAACATGCCGGTGTCACACACGCTGTGCTTAACGCGAAGAATCACGAAAGAGAAGGAGAGATTATCGCTGAAGCCGGAAAGAAGGGGGCGGTAACTATTGCCACAAACATGGCAGGACGTGGAGTGGATATTAAATTGGGTGGTCCACAAGCAACTGAGGCAGAGAGGGAAGATGTTTTAAATGCTGGCGGTTTGTTTGTGATTGGAACAGAGCGTCATGAAGC
>CAYGDF010000024.1:0-3633 GCA_964348675.1 uncultured Candidatus Saccharibacteria bacterium | reverse complement strand
AAGATGTTTTAAATGCTGGCGGTTTGTTTGTGATTGGAACAGAGCGTCATGAAGCACGTCGCATCGATAACCAGCTTCGCGGTCGTTCAGGTCGTCAGGGAGATATCGGGGAGACTCAGTTCTTTGTGTCGCTTGAAGATGACCTGATGCGCGTTTTCGGCTCTACGAATATAAAAAGCATGATGGGACGTTTCGGTATTCCAGAAGATGAACCAGTTGATTCTAAACTAGTTTCGCGAGCGCTTGAATCGGCACAGGAAAAAATAGAAGGATTCCACTTCGACACACGTAAGCACACGCTTCAGTATGACGATGTATTAAATCATCAACGCCGAAGTATTTATGAAAAGCGTCGTAAGATTTTGTTTAAGGATAAAGATTTCATGGAAGAATTGCTTATGTCACTTGTAGTGGTGAAGCCTGAGATGGAAAGTTTGATAAAAGAAAAGCGTGAGAAATACGGCGAGGAAGTTTTCATGGGAATATTTTCTATGATGGCGCTTCAGACAATTGATACATTGTGGATGGACCACTTAGACCAGATGGAACACATGAGAAATAGTGTGAACTTGCGTGCCTATGGACAGCGTGACCCACTTATTGAATACAAAAAAGAGGGCTTGCGTATGTTTAGAGGAATGGAAGGTTCAATGACTCACGATTTGATTTTGTTTATTGAAAATATCGACGGAGTGATTGCGATGCAGAATAATCAGAACCAATCTTTCGCGATTCCAGCTAGCACAACATCGCATGAAAAAATCGGACGTAACGACCCATGTCCATGCGGAAGCGGAAAGAAATGGAAGAAATGTGGGGAGTTAAATACTGAGGAGCATCAGAAACTGATGGCAGAGAAGAAATAAAATGGCCACTATAGAGAAAAAAATTTGGAAAGAATATTTCGACGCTGTGGTTTCTGGAAAAAAGAAATATGAATTGCGTTTGAATGATTTTGAAGTAAAAGAAGGAGATGTTTTGATTTTAAAGGAGTGGGACAAGGATACAAAAGAATACACAGGTAGAGCTATAGAAAAGAAAGTGACTTACGTTCGTAAATTTAAAATGAATGAGTTATTTTGGCCGGTAGAAGAAGTTTTGGAAAAAGGTGTACAGATAATTTCTTTAGAATAGTATAAACATAATCGTCCGCCTATGGTGGACGATTATGTTATAATTTCAGTATTCGCATTATCTAACGACTAAAGCCTAACGTCTAAAATCTATCCCTATGAAAGACCTAATCAAACCACTTATCGTCCGCATTCTAACTTGGGAAGCGAAACTCGTACTTGCTCGTCATAAGCCTTTCATAATCGGAGTCACTGGAAATCTCGGTAAGACTTCCACCAAAGATGCAATCTATGCAGTGATGAAAGGACACTTCGCAGTGCGTCGTTCTCAGAAAAGTTTAAATAGTGAATTCGGTGTACCACTTACAATTCTTGGAGAAAAATCTGGTTGGAGTAATCCTGTTAGATGGGCAATGATTTTATTCCGCGGGCTTTTCGTTCCATTTTCAAAAAATTATCCGACACATCTTGTGCTTGAAATAGGGGCAGATAGACCAGGGGATATTAAATCAATTACAGAATGGTTAAAACCCGACATCACTGTAGTTACCCAGTTTGGACAAGTTCCAGTTCATATAGAATTTTTCAAAGATAGAGATGCGGTAATAAATGAAAAAGGCTATTTGGTGGAAGCCCTTAAAGAAAACGGTTTATTTATTTGGAATGCAGATGACCACGATGCGCAGAAACTTTTAGAGAAAACAAATGCCAGAAAAACAAGTTTCGGAATCCATCATGAGGCTGATGCGAAAGCAGGGAATGTAAAAGTCTATGGTAGTCCGCTTGAAGGAACTGAGGCAGATATAAATGTCAGAGGGGAATCACAGCACTTAGTTCTGCCAGAAGTTGTGGGTCGTTCGCTTGTATATTGTGCTCTTCCAGCATTACTTGTGGCCAAAGAATTAGAAATTCCAATTGAAATTGCGTGTGCAGCACTTCGTGACGCGGATAAACCAAAAGGACGCATGCGTTTACTTCAGGGAATAAATGGTTCAGTTATTATTGACGACACATACAACGCTTCTCCGAAAGCAGTTGAGCACGGTCTTCATACGCTTGGTGAAATAGATTCGAAGGGGAGAAAGATTGCTATATTGGGAGACATGCTCGAACTTGGAGAGTTTACACATGATGAGCATTATAAAATTGGACTTGAAGCGGCGAAAGTTGCGCACAAACTTTATACAGTCGGAATACGCGCAAGAGTTATTGCAGAGGGAGCCCTTGATGGCAAAATGGATGAGATGAATATTATGCAGTGCGATACTTCTTCAAACGCGGGGGAGGAACTTGTAAAAGTGTTAAAAGAAGGAGACATTGTTTACATGAAAGGCTCACAAGGAATAAGAATGGAACGTGCGGTGAAAATGATTTTGTCCGAAGGACATGAACCGAGAAAGGTTCTTGTGAGACAAGAGCGCGATTGGGAAAACAGATAAGAACTACCTTTTCAATTATCTTTTTTTACTTCTTTCTTTTCTGCATTTACTACCGCAAAATTTTACGCTTTCCCAATCTTCTCTTTCTCTGAAACTCTTAAGGGTATTTAAGTCTATTTTGCAGGCAACACATTTTTTGTCTATCTTTTCCATATTGTTTACATACTACCTTATATGTTTTCGAATGACTAATAAATGGTATTGGCAAAAAACTACGCACCCTCTGGGGGGTGCGCATTGTTCGGTCTTTGGGGCCGGTTCATTCTGACATTTCGTTGTTGTTTTCGTCGAGTTGGATGAAATTCATTCGGAATGTCGCTATTCCACCGACGGTCTTGACCCAAACTGACCTCATTGGTAGACCTGAGGAACCTCGGTATATCTCGACCAGGGTTTCTTTCGTACGATTTTCATCGCCGTAAGAAATATCATGGGTTAGGATTTTTAATCCACCCACGAAAGAGGCGGTCACCACCGCTTCCGCCGTGTGTAGGATTTTTCCATCCTCTTTTTGTATGGTGGAGATTTTTCCGCGAGCCGTCTCACCGTGTTTCAGGTGATACGGCGACTTGTCGTAGGTTTCTTCCACCACCACTGGTTCGGAAAAGATATTTGTCACGGCTTTTTTCCCACCATGATTTGCTTCCGTTACTCCAATGACAGTTTGTCCGAAAAACATGGCTGTTACATTTCCATCTTTCAGACGCGCTTGGTAACCAGTTTTGCCAGAGACTTGCTCGGTAACCTTGTAACGAGCGACCTCCTGCTCGGTGGGGGAGGTGGCTTGATGGGGAGCGTCGACTGCTTTTCCTTGGACATTTTGAGAGATGCCCAGAATAGAAACGAAAACCAGGGCTATGACGCGGTTCACGGTATTCATGTGGACTCCTCGGGTTTAGGGTTTAGGGAACGAATCTGACAATACTATTCCTTTTGGCGTAGATAATCAATGGGGCTGTAAAATAAAAGTTTTGTGTTATAATCTCCATACTTTATTGGCCCTATCGTCTATCGGTTAGGACGTATCCTTCTCAAGGATAAAAGCAGAGTTCGACTCTCTGTAGGGTCACAAAACAAAAGCAGAAGCCAGAAATGGTTTTTGTTTTGTGACCCTACATAGA
>CAYGDF010000023.1:0-11142 GCA_964348675.1 uncultured Candidatus Saccharibacteria bacterium | reverse complement strand
TCACAAAACAAAAGCAGAAGCCAGAAATGGTTTTTGTTTTGTGACCCTACATAGAGGAAAGGGGTCGGGGAAACGATAGTTTCTCCGTGGAGGAGAACAGAGAACGAAGTGAACGTTAAGAACCGAGTGGTTCTTAAGCCATTTCCAGCGAAGCAGAAATGGCCTGTAAGGGTCACGATTTAAGGCTAGCACTAAAATGTACAACAAAAGCCATCCTTCGAGGATGGCTTTTGTTTATTTGGGCTGATTAAAGAACCCCTCCTTTCTTTTCGATCATCATATGATGGATTGCACCAACCTGAACCCAGATGGCGATAAGGAAAACAATGATAGAACAGAATAAGAGATGTTCTCTAGTAAATCCGAACACTAAACCGTCTGTGCCAGCAATTGATGCCGCTACCAACGTACCAAACCCAATAAATCCGACAAGAACTGTTATGATGTGCAAGAATTGTGAGAATTTCATTTTTTAAGAATTAGTTTATTTAACCCAATTCAATTATGAACTTGATAATAGGAATATCAATATTTAAAATGATTTTACCTGTGTATAACTTGTCCCTTGACACTATACCCCCTAGGGGGTATAGTAAATGAGATATGAGAATGATAACCAGAAACGTCTACATAGGTTCCCTTATCTTCGCAGTGGCAGGGGCTTTTTTCTTCTGTTTATCTCTTAATTCAACGTCCACATCCCATGATATGTCGACTGAGAATACTACTACGGCACATATCCTTCATGCTCAAGAATTAACATCAGCGACGATAGTCTTAGATTCTATTTTATTATCAACTATATTCTTCTTATCGCTAGCATTTATATTCTCGTTATTTTCACGCGAATTAAATCTTTTCATACAAAAAGAGTTTCTATATAATCTACGCTGGCGAAAGCGTAAAGAGACATTTTCTTGTCATAAAGCTAATTTTTTGAGATGGCTTTCGCTTTCTATCAATAGCCCCGCATATACTTTTGTGATGTAGCAGAAGCGTCTTGTTTCTGTCTGCATCACCCATCCCTATTCTAGGGATTTTTGTTTTGTGTCACTTATAAAAATTAAAAAACCACTATGCAAGAAAAATTAAAAAACATAATAAAGGGTATCATGCACGACAGAAAAAAACGACTGATTGTCGGTGGTGTAACCCTCAGCACTTTAGGCTTCCTGATTGTGGTGGCTATCTTTGGTGGAGATTCGAAAACTCTCGCCAAAGAAGCGGTCTCTTCCAACGATCTAACGTCCATTAAAGTCATTACAGTCGGGTCAAGCACAGAAGGATTCGTGTCTGTAGGTAATTCTTGGCCAGCAGAAATTATTTCCTTATCGACCATACAGGTACAGCCTGCACGTGAAGGAACAATCATAGACTGGTACGTCAACATCGGACAAACCGTATCCCAAGGGCAAGTGATGGGGAAACTTTCTCAACCACCAGCAATGCCAGACCTAATCAGCATGGTTGCAGGAGAAGAAGAATCATTGAGTAAGATGAAAACACTGGCTGCGGCCCAGAAAAAATTCACAGAAGAACGAATCGCACAACTTACACAACTGAAGCAGAAGATAGAAAACACGCAGACGGACAGAGGTTCGATTCTGGGTGGAGGAAGCGGAACGAATGCCAGTCTTTCGATAGTGGATGTGAAGAAGAAGGCTGCGCGCGCAACTCTCCAGGCAGCTGTAACGAAAACCACACCAATGCTTACGGGCTCGCACCTTGCCGCAGTACGATCATCGTATACGACTCTTTACTACGCCGTCGGTGCTCAGGATTCCAGTTTGCGCAGTCTATTTCTGCCGGCTCTCACAAAAGTGATAAGTGACCTAGCGGACCCGACAAAACTTCCTGAACAATCAGGTATTGCGTATTTCGATCTAACGATTAAACTTCTGAATTCGACAATTCCGGATGGTTCCGAAATCACAAGTGCGGATCTATCCACTTTAAAGGACATGGTCTCAGAACAGCAAGCGGAGTTCATCGCAATGTTGAACGATGTTAAGGAAATGGAACTCGATGTATCTGAGATGAGTCAGGAATCATTCATGAAGCTTCGTGAGATAGAAGCCATGATTTCCGAATTAGAAAAGGAGCTTGCAATGGCCGAAGGAGATGTCGCAGCTGCACAGAAATCGTATAAGGCAATAAGTGGAACTGTCTACGGAGGATATTCCATCACTGCACCGCGAGGCGGAGTTATCTCAAGCATCATGAAGAAGCCAGGCGATATCGTGGGACCTGAGATGTCAGTTGCAACAATTACAGGCAAGGGCGATGGCAAAAAAATAGTCCGTATCCGAGTGCCTAACAATATTCAGAAACCAGTTGTAGGAGAGATAATTTCCGTTACGAGACCAGGGTTCGCATATGACATATACGAAGCGAAAATTATAGGCATCGGCATTTCGCTTGATGATACTGGATCATATATGGCAGATGCGATTCTGACGACCAATGTCGATTGGCCTACAGGGTCATCCGTTCGCGTTGTTCCGAAAAATGACACAGGAACTATTGCGGTCAAACTATCATCAGTATGGTGGGGAGCCGATGGATCACCGTATCTGTGGATGGTAACAAAAGCAGGTCGCGTATATTCCCAGAAAATAAAACTTGGAAGAACACTCGCAACTACAGTTGAAGTGTTGGAAGGACTTGAAAAAGGGGATTGTTACATAGAAACGCCGACAGACGAAATCAGTGAAGACATGTTTATAAGCGACATACGTGACCCAGAGGAAGAAAAGGTCGAGGGTTCGTCATCCGGCGAACACGAAGGAATGCCGGGAATGTAATCTAATCACAATACATATATGTTCAATAAAATTATATTTTGGTCACTAGATCATAAAGCCGCCGTACTCACTGGCGCAGTTCTTATTGTATTAGTAGGCACATGGAGTCTTTTTACAATGAAAGTAGATATTCTCCCCGATATCAACAAACCAACGGTGACGGTGTTCGCTGAAAGCCCCGGCATGTCCGCAGAGGACGTGGAAAGATTAATACTTAATCCTCTGGAATCAGCAATTGCCGGAGCGCCAGGAGTTGAAAGAATTAGAAGCACGGCATCCTATGCTCAAGCGACGGTTAACATGGAGTTCGCCTGGGGAAGTGATACGCTTCGTAACCGTCAGGTGGTTCAGGAGCGCCTGTCGCAGGCAGTATTGCCTCTTGGAGTGAATCCAGTGCTTGGCCCATCGACATCGCTTCTCGGAGAGATACTCTGGGTCGGAATGAGCGCACCAAATGGTGAAGTGTCTCCCATGGAATTGCGAACGCTTGCGGATTGGACGGTAAGACCTGCACTTCTTAAAGTGCCGGGTGTGGCGAATGTACTTGTCATGGGTGGCGATGTCCGCGAGTGGCAGATAAACCTTAATGCGGAACAGTTACGTAGATATGGAATCATGATAGATGATGTTCGAAAGAACGTGGAGAATGCCATCACGAACAAAAGTGGGGGTGTCGTCATCGGTGACGGGAAGGAGTATCCTGTCCGCATCTTTGTAGCACCATCTGTCATATCTGAACTTAACGCTATTCCAGTAGGAAGAAATATGACGGACCAAAGACCAATTCGTTTGGAAGACGTGGCGACAATCGTTGAAGGGCCAAGTCCTATTCGCGGTAGTGCTGCGATAGACGGAAATCCTGGTGTCATATTCAGAATTATCCGCCAACCAGATGCTTCTACTTTGGAAGTGACAGATGCTGTGAACGAAAGATTTGTTTCTCTTCAGGCGAGTTTGCCTGCCGGGGTTGAACTTCATTCCAATCTTTTTAGGCAGGAAACATTCATCCGTTCCGGGCTTGAGAACGTAATAGGAGCGCTTCGTGATGGCACGATACTTGTCATCATCATCCTTATCATATTCCTGATGAACGCGCGTACGACGATGATAACGCTTACGGCTATTCCTCTAAGTATTTTGGTCACGGCGATTGTATTTAAGATGTCCGGATTTTCTGTGAACGTTATGACGCTCGGTGGAATAGCCGTTGCGGTCGGGGAGTTAGTAGACGACGCTATTGTCGATGTCGAGAATATCTTCCGCAGGTTACGGCTTTGGGTGGAAGATGGAAAAAAGGAAAAGCGAGAACACGTCGTACTCAACGCTTCCAAGGAAGTCAGAAATTCCATCGTCTATGCGACAGCTCTTGTGGCAGTGGTTTTCCTTCCTCTCTTCTTCATTCCTGATATAGAAGGAAGGCTCTTGACCGCGCTTGGTGCAGCGTATCTCGTATCACTTATTGCATCCATGTTTGTCTCGCTCACAGTCACGCCGGTACTAGCTGCACTTCTCCTTAATGATAAATCGCTAAAAGGTCACGAACAGGAAACTAGAATAGTGAAATATATCAAGGATAAGATAACGCCGTGGATTTATTGGTGCATACATAACATAAAGATTGTCGGAAGCGTGGTTATTGCCGCGATATTCCTAACTATCGGCATGTATTTCTTCGCAGGCAAACAAGGCATACCACCATTCAACGAGGGTTCGATGGTAGTAATGTTCTTCCTTCCTCCTGGAACGGATCTCGCTACGACGGATGAGTATGCAAAGAAATTGGAGAAATCGATTCTTAAAGTTCCCGGCGTCAGACAGGTGAGTAATATCAGCGGGCGAGCACCTGCTGATCCGCACGGAGGAAGCGTAAACTCCGGAGAAATGCAGATAGCTCTCAAAGAAGAAGCTTTGGAAGAACGTGATCGTGTCTTTGAGGATATCCAGGAAGTGCTTGACCGCGCAGGTCGTGCTGATTTCAGCCTCGGACAGCCAATAACGCACAGAGTGGAGATGCTCCTTTCGGGTGTCCGTGCTCCAATTGTAGTAAAAGTGTTCGGCGATAACCAGGAAGATATGGACCGCGCGGCAAAGCGGGTCGTAGCAGAGCTGAAAAAACAAAAAGGGATAACCAATGCGCGCATCCAGCAGAACACCATACTTCCTGAGTTCCGTGTCTATATCGACCAGAATCGTCTTGCTGAAAGCGGACTTTCCGCAAGTGAGGTCGCGAACGATCTAGAAATGGGTCTTATGGGTGACGTGTTCGGACAGATCCGACTTGGCGCCGCTTCAGTTGACGTCGTGGCGCGTTTCGACAAAGAATCTAAGGATTCTTTGTCGTCCCTTCGAGACCTTGCACTTCCATTCATGGGAGCGGATTCGTTAGGGTCGGTCGGAGACATCCGTATTGAAGGTGGACGGAATAGTCAAGATCATGAAGGAGGAAAGCGTGTCCTCGTCGTTTCTGCAAACTACCAGGGTGGTGACGTCGTCGGCGCGGTGGACACCGCAAAGACAGCTATCGAGTCCGGTAAATTACCTACAGGCGTAACTCTTTCCTTCGAAGGAAACTACAAAAGTCAGAAGGAGAGTTCACAACGCTTGGCAGTCGTATTTCTTCTCGGTATCGTTATGATTTTCGGAATTCTATATCATGCGTTCAAATCTGTCCCCATCGTTCTCCTTGTCATGGCAAACATCCCGACTGTACTTATCGGTGGAATGATTGGCGTATGGTTGACTGGGGGAACAGTAAACCTCGCACACCTTGTTGGGTTCATATCTCTTGCTGGAATTGTTTCGAGAAATGGAATCATGTTGATTGGGCGTAGCCTGGCACTCGTGCAAAAGGATGGGCTGCCGTTCACACCAGAAACAATGGTAAAAGCGACACTTGATCGCGTCGTGCCGGTCCTCATGACCTCACTAGTTGCGTCTCTCGCGCTTATCCCCCTAATTATCTCAGGAGGTGAGCCTGGAAAAGAGATGCTCAACCCGCTAGCGGTAGTCATCTTCGGAGGGCTTATATCTTCCACAATTATTTCACTCTTCCTTACTCCGGCACTCTTCTATCGTTTTGGTAAAAGAACAGCGCTACAGATTAAAGAAGAAACATCTTCAGGATTTTAAACCTATGAACACTATCATTAATCGTGGACGTGAACCACCGAAGATAAAAATCACAAGCAGGAGTGTCGGTGAAATTAATTAAACTAATAAAACAAATAACACGTATGAAAACAAATCAAATTCTAAGCATCGCAATCGCTCTTATTATCGGTGGGGTGGGTGGTTACTTTATGGGAGGGAGTATAAATAGCACTAGTGCTGACACTTACGTCAAGAAAGAGCAGGAATCGATTGTGATGATGAAGGACCAGGCTGCAACTATCAAGAAAATGGCTGAGATAATGAAAACAAGTGGCGTCATGATGCAGACCGTGGGTATGCAGTACAAGAATGACGAAGCTACTATTACCGGCAAGGATCTCGAAATGATGGGAATCAAGTACATGTCTACCGCTTCGACAACTGGAAGCAATTCAATGAACCAGATGATGGGTAAATAGGAAAATTGCTCAATTAAAAACCCGCAAGCATGCTTGCGGGTTTTTAATTCCTCATTATTATATGAATAATAACGGAGGAAGGTAAAAACTTCCCTAAAAGACAAAGACTTAAATCTGTAAAAATCCTTTAAAATCAAGGCTTTTTTGACACGTACATACCATTTTGTCAAGCAAAAGTCCTTGACAAAAGGTTTAGAAGGTGCTATAATGACCATGTAATAGTGAAGCTGTAAATACCTTAGATTATTAGCGTGCAAACACTAAAAAATCCCTGGTATTTTTAATTTCACTCACTATTTTCCAGACCAAAGACCGTTTCCGAAGCGTAATCGGAAAACTATGACAAAATACTTATACAAGGTGAGCCAAGTACTTGCGTTTGTGCCATTCATGGCCATCCCTAGTGCCGCTATCGCCTCACATATTGGATCTCTATCTACTACTCCTGTAACCGCAGTTGTAATTAGTGTAGACGATGAACGTGTTAGAAAGGCAGAAGCAATCGATACTTATTTCAAGGATCGTTCAATGCCTTTAGAAGGAACTGGAATGACTTTCGTTTTAGTTGCTGAAAAATATGGTCTTGATTGGAATTTACTTCCAGCCATTGCTATCCGTGAATCTTCTGGTGGGAAGGCTGCATGTGGTAACAACCCATTCGGTTGGGGCTCATGTAAACTACATAACTTCAAAAGTTATAACGATGCCATCGAAGCACTCGGAAGAAACTTAGGAGGAGCCAATGAGAAGACCGCTCGTTACTATGCAGGAAAGAATAGTTACGAAAAGTTATATTATTATAACGGTACGGTTCTCCCAAGTTATCCAGATGAGGTAGTAGCAATTATGCGAAAAATCAGTAATAATATGGACAGCGAGATCGCTATGAAGTAATTCGTAAAAGTCTCGTACCTTACCTAGAGATAGGTTGGTAGCTCAAATACCAGAGCAAAAACAAAAGCGCGACCGTAAGGTCGCGCTTTTGTTTTTTGGTATATACTACGTGTGAGGGTTCTCCTCGAAGGAGTTAAGATGACGTACATGTTCCCATTCCAAATGGCTTGGCTCGAGTTGTGTGTGCGGTGTATCACCGCGTGCAAGGTGCCAGTGGCGAAGACGGCCACGCCCGCCGTGAGGCTGCCATTCCACCACCCCTCGCGGGTGGTCTGCCAAGGTCCGCGCCTTCAGGGCTAAGCGCGGTGCGCGACATGACAAAGAAGCAGGATTGACGACCTGCTTCTTGTTTTTTTATTTATCTTCCTTTTTCTTATCCAACTTTTCAATACCGATTCCTTTTATTCCAAAATATACAACAGCAGCAAGAACAGTAAAATTGATTACTGAAGTGAAGAATGCTCCATATTTAATCACCGAGCCAAGTACTGTAAATGATGCGTCAGAAAGTTCCTTTGCATGATTTAATAGAATTCCAAGTAAAGGGTTAACAATATTTTCTATCAAAGATTTTATTAATTCACTAATTGCTCCTCCTAATATAAAGCCGACGGCTAAACCGACTACTCCTTGTGTTCTGATGAAATCAATGAATCCTTTCATATTTTTGATTATTTAGTTTATATATAAAAGTATATCAGACACATTGTGTCTTTTTGGAAGCGTTTTTGTTTTGAAAGATTTCTATTTTGACTACGTCGTAATAGTACAGGTATCCCGATACAGCCTTTATTGTTTCGGTGCTGTTTGGTGTTGCCTAGCACACTCTGGTATTAATTAAGAAGAAATTAACAAATTAACATTAAAATTATGATTAAAAAATATATTTTAGGTTTTCTGCTAATTCTCTCCGTACCAACGGTCGCAGTGCTTGCGGCAACTCCGCTTCTCACTGCATCTGCTACGGGAGACGGTAATAACGTAAGAGTAAATGTGTCTGGGGCCGACGTTCGAGCGCCGGTGGTGCTTTACTTCACTTCGTCTGCTTATGGCACGATGCAATCAAGTGCTCTGGGTATTACAGATGATAACGGATATTACTCAGGCACGGTGAACACGTCATCACTATCTATCGGAAATAGTAATCCTGTATATGTAATGGTAAACGGTTATCAGTCCGGTTCGGTAACTTGGCCGTATAACGCAACCTCTACCACTGGTGGTGTTTATTTCAGTCAAACATCACCAAATGTTGCGGTTGGACAAACCGGAACACTGACTATTTACGGAGGTAATGGGTCGTACTATGTGTCCTCTAATTCAAACGCAGGAGTAGTGGGAACAAGTATCTCGGGTAACACATTAACGCTCTCGGGTTTGGCAAACGGCCAATCTAATGTGATGGTTTGTTCAAACAGTGGTGGCTGTGGAACGTTCACAGTGACCTCCAGCGGTTCAACTTATGGTGGACCAAATCTTAGCCAATCGACTCTAACCTTTAATCAGGGTGGTCAGGATTCAGTTACAATTTCTGGAGGAACTTCTCCTTACACGATTTCTGTTCCAGCAGGAAGTGGAATCACAACAAACTTAACTGGCAATACCTTGTATGTAAATGGTGTAACAATGGGAACAAATATTATTAATGTTTGTTCTACGGGCGGTGGCTGTACACCACTTAGTGTAAACGTACAATCACAAACGGGTACTGGAAATGGAGGACAGTTGTCGTTCTTCCTTCCACTTTCTGTGGGTGAAACAGTGCACTTGGGGTTAAGTGGGGGAATTGGAAATTACTACCTTCAGTCTTCTATGTCTTCGCCAGCGCTCGCCATTTTGTCTGGAAGCAATCTTAATATAAGTGGTCAGACAACTGGCTCTGGCGTAGTTACTGTTTGTCAGACTGGGGGAACATCTTGTCTTCCGATTAATGTGAGTGTAGGCCCAGCATTAACTGGAACAGGAGGAGGTTATCTGTTTGAAACAGATTTGTACACTGGTTTAAGTGGACAGAACGTCATGGAACTTCAGAATCGTTTGAAGTCTGAAGGATATTTCTCTGCCACGGCGACAGGATACTTCGGTCCAATTACTTATGCTTCTGTACAACAGTATCAGACAGCTCACGGAATATCTTCGACTGGATATGTAGGTCTGCTCACTAGAGCAGAACTCAATAAATAGCACGATCTAGTTTGATTAAAGTAAAATCCGAGCCAGGCTCGGATTTTACTTTTACATTAGAAATTATATAAAAGGACTCTGTTATACTAAGTTTCATTATGGATATCTTTTTGGCTAGAGAATTGCCAGATAGTTTTACGCACTTAAGGCAGTCACTACCTTTTTTAAAAGGCTCTTTTACAGAAAAATACAGAAGTATTGTTGGCGGGTCTGGGGCCATTGGGGTGAGATTTTCCGTTTGGTTATTTGCAGTTGAGTATTTCACTGGAGATGTTGTACCAGAATCAGAAACTTTTAAAGGACTTAGATTAATTATATGGGACCGTATTTTAAATAATTCGAAACCGAAACAGTGGCATCAGGCGACTCAAGGTTTTAGACTATCTTCGTGCGCAGTTTTAGATTTGTCTTTGGAAGAATATTGGAAAGATTGGACAAAAACATTAAAACAGTACAGAAATAAATGGGAAACTCAAACAGAGTATGAAATTGAAAAAGTAGCCAGAAATCAATTTGTTGATTGTTATCTAAAGTTTGGGCATCCAAAAAATCTTCTCAGCGCAAGTATTAATTCTTTAGATAGACATATTAAAGAAAACAGAAGTGCCATTAGTTTATTTATCTTAAAAAATAAAATTACAAATACAGTTGTAGCTGGTGTTGGAGTTGTCGATGCTAAAGAAGTAAATCAATCTTATTATTTAACAGCTTTCACTGATAAAAAAATAGCACCACCACAAGCGGGACTATGGCTTCTTAATAATTGGTTTTTACAATGCATAAAAAACGGGATACGTTTTGCAAATTTCGGCGTTATTTGGGTTCCTGGACAATCTAAGGGGTGGAAAGGTTTTAGTGAGTTTAAATTGCACTTCAGACCAATAATTTTAGAATATAAACCTCCTCTCTTCAGATTTACTTTTTCTCTAAAGAAAGAGATAGGCGAGCAGATAATCTAGATAGCGCGAGAATAAAAGCCGAACGGCGCATATCTGTTTTTAATTCACGAGATGATTCCCAAATAATTTCAGTCTGTTCCTGCATGAGAGTTTTTAATTTTTTAAGAACATCTTCTTCTGTCCAGTGTTCTCCTTTTAGATTTTGTTCCCACTCAAATGTGGAGACTGTAACACCACCAGCATTAGCAAGTACATCTGGTACAACTGGAATATTGCGTCCGAATAAAATGTCGTCGGCTTCTGGTGTGGTCGGACCATTTGCAAGTTCTAGTATTAATTTCGCTTTTATATCGTTCGCGTTTTCTTTTGTAATTTGATTTTCAAGTGCAGCGGGAATTAAGACGTCAGTTGGCAACTTTAGTAATTCGCCATTTATTATTTCTGTCACGTTAGGAAAACCAACTAGATTTCCGTGTTCTTTTTTATATTTCTCAACTTCACGCGGGTCAAGACCAGTCTCGTTATATATTCCTATTTTAGAATCTGACATGCCGATTATTTTGTGTCCGTTGTCGTGGAAAATTTGCGCGGCGTATCCGCCGACATTTCCCATTCCTTGAATTACAACTTTACATGAGATTGGAAGTCCGGCCTTTTCACGAAGCGCGTCAAAAGCATAAAATCCACCCATGCCAGTTGCTTGAGTTCTTCCTTCTGAGCCACCATTGTTTAAACTTTTACCAGTGAAAGTCGCCCCAGTTTTTTCGCCAGTTATATTTTTGTATTCATCAG
>CAYGDF010000022.1:9170-11837 GCA_964348675.1 uncultured Candidatus Saccharibacteria bacterium | reverse complement strand
AGTATAATAACGACGCGCGCATCTATTCCAGCCCCAACGGCTCCTGCCATCACGGCAAATGTAGTGACGGCTCCGTCTGAGCCACCATAGACGACACTCGGTAGGTATTTTTCTATGGTTCCTTTCATATAATAATTTAGTATATACTAAACTACCTAAACTACGATCAATAATTTAAAAATATGAACCACGATTACAATAAAGAGGCTCTCGAACTTCATAAGAAAAATCACGGGAAAATAGAACTCTCAACTAAAGTTCCGATGAATGATAGAGATGATCTTTCTCGCGCCTACACTCCAGGAGTTGCGGAAGTGTGTAAGGAAATCGCCAAAGACCCTGAGACTGCACGCGAATATACACTTAAAAGAAATACTGTTGCAATTATTTCAGACGGTTCTGCTATTTTAGGTTTAGGAAATCTCGGAGCACTGGCTGCGATTCCTGTCATGGAAGGAAAGGCTGCAATACTAAAATCTTTTGCTGGGGTGGATGCGTTTCCTATTTGTTTAGATACTCAGGATACGGAAGAAATAATAAAAGCAGTTAAACAACTTGCCCCAGTTTTTGGTGCTGTTAATCTGGAGGATATTGCAGCGCCACGCTGCTTTCTAATAGAAGAAAGACTACGGAAAGAACTTCCAATTCCTGTGATGCATGATGACCAGTGGGGAACGGCAACGGTTGTGCTTGGTGGAATTATAAATGCTCTGAAAGTTACAGGGCGTGAAGATGATAAAAGTGTGAAAATCGTAGTTAATGGTGTCGGTTCGGCGGGGGTGGCGACTTCACGAATACTTTTGGCTTATGGTTTTAAAAATATTTTATTCTGTGACAGCAAGGGAATTATTCACGGTGGACGAGCAGATTTAACGAAAGAGAAGAAAGAGCTAATTGAATCCAGCGGTCTAGCAGGGCGCGAAGGTGTGCTTTCTGATGCGCTCATTGATGCTGATGTATTTATCGGAGTTTCGAAAGCAGGTGCTTTAACTATGGATATGGTAAGGGTTATGAAAAAAGACCCGATAGTTTTTGCTCTTGCTAATCCGATTCCTGAAATTATGCCAGATCTCGCTAAGGAAGCAGGGGTGGCGGTGATTGCAACCGGACGAAGCGATTTTCCAAATCAACTGAACAACTCTTTGATTTTCCCAGGACTTTTTAAAGGCGTGCTTGATGCAAATATAAAGCAATTTGATATAAACATGTTTACTCGCGCTGCACTTGCTCTTGCGAACCACGTGAAGAATCCAACGGCTGAAAATATCTTACCAACGATGTTTGATAAAGAGTTGGTGGGAGTAATTGCAGAGACTGTTAAATAAAAAAGTGGCGCCACTTAAGTGACGCCTTATCTTCGCAAGCGAAGCAATCTCTTCTTTTCTTTAGCGATACGTTTCCTGTTTTCCTCGACGAGACATTTCTGTCTTTCGCGAAGGATAGGAGTGAGTCTAAGCCACTCTTTAGGCAGAGCACCGCACTCTACGCGGATGCGGATTTCCGCTTCCAGCCGATTGAAGATGGCTGGGAAGTATTTTTCCGTTTCTGCGAGTTTGCGTTCTTGTGATTCGAGCGTCATGCCGTGAAGTGTCGTCAGGTTATCTTCTCGGTCGTACGCTTTGGCTCCGTGTGACCTCCAGTAGTGTTCGGTGATTAGCCTCTTCAGGGCGTCGTGGGAATGCTCACCATCTCGCTTCGTGATGGCCATTGTGCCGTAGGCAATTTCAGCGCTGAATTTCCGCACCACGTTGCGATACACGAGCTCGGGATCGAACCCTGCTTTCCTGGCATCTTCAATCACGTCGTGCAGTATCTCGATGAGCAACATCCTTAAATCAAATATTCCAAGTAGGATGAAGTCGTTCAGCATGGACGTGCTGGCACGATAGATGTGCCAGAAGTAGTGCTCACCCGTTGCGCGTGCTGGTGCTTTCAAGTGATGATGCAAACTGAAATCGTAAACGACGCTTACTAGAGCCTTGTCTTCTTTGGTGGCTTTGGTTTTGCCGAGTTTCTTTATGAACTCGGCCTTGCTAGGCAGTTTCGAGTTCATAACTACTCCGGTTATTTAAGGGATTCTCCCGTTTCTTTTTTATTTTGTGCAATTGCTAGAAGACTACATGTTTTAAATGTATTTGTCGAACGGCCTCTTGACTGGTAGTATTGGTGCATGTCATTTTCATTTGAAATAGAAAAGAAATCTGAAGAATCACCACTTGCACGTGCTGGCACTATTCACACGCCCCATGGAGATATAAAAACTCCCGCGTTTGTTACCGTTGGAACAAAAGCTACTGTGAAGTCCTTAACACCTGAGCAGGTACGTGACGCGGTCGGGGCGCAAGTAGTTCTAGCAAATACATATCATTTATATCTCCAACCTGGAAGCGAAATAGTAGAAAAGCACGGAGGGTTCGCAAAGATGATGGGCTGGTCTGGACCAACCTTTACTGATTCAGGAGGATTTCAAGTTTTTTCATTAGGACAAGCATTAGGTCACGGCGTCAGTAAAATAGCAACGAGCGAAGAAATAAGTAAAAGAGAATCAGAAACTGTCGCGCGTGAACAAGTTCATGAAAAGTTGGCAAAGATTGACGATGATGGTGTAACTTTTAAATCGGTGATAGATGGAACGACACATCGATTTACACCTGAAGTTAGTATGCA
>CAYGDF010000022.1:6346-9070 GCA_964348675.1 uncultured Candidatus Saccharibacteria bacterium | reverse complement strand
TTAAATCGGTGATAGATGGAACGACACATCGATTTACACCTGAAGTTAGTATGCAAATTCAGCATCAACTCGGGGCTGACATGTTTTTCGCGTTTGATGAATGTACTTCTCCGCTTGCTCCGATAAAATATCAACGTGAAGCAATTTCCAGAACTTATGAGTGGGCTAAGAGAAGTCTTGCAGAGCATAAACGTTTGGGTGTATCTTCGGCAACAGGAAAGATGCAAGCAATTTTTGGCGTGGTCCAAGGAGGTGCGTATGAGGAACTTCGAAAAGAATCTGCAAAACATATGGCAGAACTCGATTTTGATGGTTACGGAATCGGTGGAAGTTTTACAAAAGAAGACATGGGCACCGCGGTGAAATGGGTAAATGAAATATTACCAGAGAATAAACCACGACATTTACTTGGAATCGGTGAGCCGCTTGATATGCTCATGGGAATTGAGAACGGAGTGGATACTTTTGATTGCGTGGCGCCAACTCGCATTGCCAGAAATGGTTCTATTTATACATATGACGGAAGAGTAAATATTACAAATGAGAAATACAGAAACGATATGTCAAAAATAAGTGATGATGAAAGTTGGTATACGAATAAATACACAAAAAGTTATTTACATCACCTTTTTCGTTCTGATGAAATGCTAGCGGCATCCCTTGCTTCAATTCATAACTTGAAATTTTTGACTGTGCTTTGTGAAGATGCACGAGAGGCGATTATAAATGGAAATTTCTTGGAGTTCAAAGATAATTTTATTAAAAGATATTATAAGCAAGTGTAAAATATTTATAGCGCGACTCCCGAAGGTGTCGCGCTATTTTTGTTTTGACGATTGGTTACGGCGCGGGGATGAAAATCCGCAGGCTAAGGCCGTCCTTCTTGAGGTGAGTCCACCCCTTGATTGGACTGGGTTCGGCTTCGGCGTTGCTCATGACGGCACCACCCTCGTCGATTGCGAGGTTGATGATTCCGCCAGAGACGGCGCAAGTGCCGCTGAGTGCAACGCCGGCGACCATCATCACCATGCGGTGTGGTGGACGAATCATTTCAGTGACCGGCATGCCAGTTTGAAAATGTTTCATCGAAGGGGCCAGCATGACTTGCCCCGGAGACCTTCCCATCACGTCAAAGAGACGATCAAGGTTGTTCTTGTCCACCGGTACATACTTTCTTGTCATGTTTTTCCTTCTTTTAGGTGCGACCGCTGAAGCGAACGAGGTTGGGGAGGTCGTTCAACTGCGGATTCGAAGCAGAACGGAAGTCGCTCATGTCAGGAGCAGTGTCTGCGAGACGGTGTTCCGCAGATTTCTTCGGCAGCCCTTGGCAAAGTGTTTCTCCGAGGCCGACGATTTGAGCCGACGGTGTGACTGTGCAGTTCAAGATGCAACCGCACGGTTTCGCACCAGGAACGTTTGGCGTTTGTATTGGCATTTTTTCCTCGGTTGTTTGCGCTACGCGCGCGGGGTTGGTTGGTGGTCGTTCCCGTTCGTCTTCCTGGCAATCACGGTAATCACCAAAATGGCGACCAGGAAGACGACGGTCAGGAACACGAAGACCGGGGTGAGTCCGGGCACTACCTTGGTGATCCCGTACAGGACCAACAAGAGAATGACAATTCCCGAAAGGTATTCTTTCACGTTATCGCTCCTCACAAAAGTTTAGGGCCGTTCAAATTTGTTTAAAAGAACGGAGGTTAAATTTATGCTATAATCATAAGTCAACTATGTCAAGCAGTAACACCGATAACAGTAAAAGAAATAAAAATGAGGGAGTTTTTAATCTGAAAGGATTCGTTCCTGCAGGAGACCAGCCAAAGGCCATAAAGGGGCTGGTTTCGGGTTTGGAGAAGGGAACGGCACGACAGACTTTACTTGGAGCCACAGGGACTGGTAAGACTTTTACTATTGCTAATGTTATTCAGCAAGTTCAAAAACCTACTCTTGTTATTGCCCACAATAAAACTCTCGCTGCCCAACTTGCTCAAGAGTTTAGAACTTTTTTCCCAGATGCGGCGGTTCACTATTTTGTTTCTTATTATGACTACTATCAGCCAGAAGCATACATGCCGGTGACTGATACTTATATTGAAAAAGACGCTCAAATAAACGAAGAAATCGACAGACTTCGTCACGCTTCAACTCAGGCACTACTTACTCGTAAGGATGTGATTATTGTCGCATCAGTTTCTTGTATTTATGGTTTGGGTTCTCCTAAAGATTATGAAAGAGAAAATATAAAATTTTCCGTCGGGGACAGCGTTTCAAAAGTGGGGCTCATGCAGAGGTTGGTAGGTATTCAATATGAAAGAACAAATGCGGATTTAAATCCGGGAACTTTCCGCGCGCTTGGTAATCGATTAGACATCATGCCGATTTCAGAAACTATTATGCTTCAAATTGAAATCTCGGGAGGGAAAATTTCTCATCTGCAATTAGTCGACCCAGTTTCCATGAAAGTAGTGAGCGTGGTTAATGATTACTTTATTTTCCCAGCGAAGCACTTCATTTCAGATATTCCGACACGTGAGAGAGCGGTTAAGACAATTGAAAAAGAATTAAAAGAAAGATTAGCGGAATTTGATAAAGAAGGAAAAATTTTAGAAGCAGAGCGCTTGAAGCGTCGCACTCGTTATGATGTGGCTATGATAAAAGAAGTTGGATTCTGTCAGGGTATAGAAAACTATTCTCGTCACTTATCAGGAAAAGCACCGGGCGTAGCAC
>CAYGDF010000022.1:3735-6246 GCA_964348675.1 uncultured Candidatus Saccharibacteria bacterium | reverse complement strand
CAGGGTATAGAAAACTATTCTCGTCACTTATCAGGAAAAGCACCGGGCGTAGCACCAGACACGCTGCTTGAATATTTTCCACATAATGCAAATGGGGAACCTGAATTTTTAACAGTGATTGATGAATCCCACGTTACACTTCCTCAACTTCACGGAATGTACGCAGGAGACCAGTCTCGAAAGCAAACCCTGGTGGAATACGGTTTTAGGCTACCGTCTGCCAAAGATAACCGTCCGCTTAGGTATGAAGAATTTGAACAGCGCGTTTCTCAAGTGATTTACGTTTCGGCAACTCCAGGAAAATTTGAAAGAGAGGAGTCCGACCAGGTAGTGGAGCAGATTATTCGTCCCACAGGACTTTTAGACCCACAACTAGATGTGAGAAAAGTTGGCGCGACTGGCTCATACAAAGGACAGGTTCATGATTTTATCGAAGAGGCGGTGGCAGATATAAAATCAGGTGGTCGTGTGCTTGCTACAACTCTAACTAAAAAAATGGCAGAGAGTTTGTCAGAATATTTAAAAGAGCAGGGGGTGAAGGCAGAATATTTACACAGTGATATTAAAACGATGGAGCGTATTCAGATTTTGACTTCTTTCCGTCGTGGAGAGTTTGACTGTTTGGTGGGGGTAAACCTTCTTCGCGAGGGCTTAGACTTACCTGAAGTAACTTTGATTGGAATATTAGATGCTGACAAGGAAGGATTCCTCCGAAGTGAAACTTCTCTTATTCAAACAATCGGGCGTGCTGCGCGTAACTCTCGTGGCCGTGTGATTTTATATGCCGATGTTATGACTGGTTCACTGGACAGAGCAATCGCAGAAACAAATCGCCGTCGTAAGATTCAGGAAGACTACAATAAAGAGTACAATATTACTCCGACTACTATTGAAAAGAACATCAAAGATATTACAGAAGAAATGCAGAGCGACCACGCCAAGGCCGTTAATATGGAACTTTCAATTGATGAAAAGTTGTTTAAGAAGAATCCAGATAAGTTAATTAAGTTGAAAGAAAAAGCGATGAGGGAGGCAGTTAAGGTTTTGGATTTTGAGACGGCAGCAATACTTCGTGATGAAATAGAAGTGTTAAAAAATAGACTTATAGATAAAAGCGACAAGTAGACAGAAACTGCATTTCGGCGTAGTCTTGTATGTACCCCGAAAGGGTCCGTTTATTTCCATTGTCCTTTCTTCAGGAGAACACCATGCAATCTAAATTGTTGGCAAAGCCGGAAGTTGTTTATCCGGTTGCTTTGCTAATCATGCTGCAGGGCTCATTCCAGGCCTCGCAGTTGTCCGGAGTGGCACAGCCGTTCGAAGTCGTGCCATTCCGTCTGGATTCCGATGCGCTTCGCAAGATCGGGCCGATTCTCGTCAAGGACAAGACCGATCGCCGAGCGTTCTGCCAGGCGTTCGCCGATAAACCCGCGCAACTCGCGGCCATCGTCGTTTCGGATGCCACCGCGCTTCGCAAGGTCATCCGGTTGTTTACGAAAGACGACGATTCAGAGCTGAGCCTGTTTGGCGACGAGCTCCGGTTTCAGCAGGCTGAATTGGTCGTGCCGATCGACCTTGGCGCGATCGACGAGTCGGGTCAACTCACTTGGTCCCAGGTGACTGAGGTGATCGGGAAAAACCTGAAAATGACTGGTGTTTCGCAGGAACTCCTCCTCGCCAAGATGAACGTCATTCTCGGCCAAGTCAGTGCCCGTCGCACCTACGAACTGGCGACCTCCTACAACGTGGAGAACCAGTACACATGACCAGACCACTAGGTCCAAAACATGCCGGCCAGGCTTTCCTGGCCGGCGTTTTACATTTTGCATACTATTTTAACCGAGCGTATACTTAAGTCATATGAAAAAATATATAGCCGTATTAGTCGGAATTGTTGTACTTTCGGGAGTGGTTTTCGGTGGTTATAAGTTTATTAAAAGTAGAACAGAAACTCTACCTGTTCAGGCGGAAACAGTTGTTCGTATGAGAACTTTTACTGGTGGAGTTATGAGAGAGTTTGAGGGACAGAATGTTTTAAACTATAGTTTTGAAATTCCTGAATCTGCAACTACAACGATTGAAATGGAAGGTGCTCTAATTAAAATATTAGACGCTAATCCATACGTGACTATGTATATCAGTTATGAAGGGTTGCGCGGTTATGGACCAGTGGATTATATGGATGCTGTGATTTCTCCACATGTGTCTGTTATAAATCTTGGTGATATAGAAAAACTTGGTGCATACGAATGGCAGACAGCAGAAACCGAAGCAAGTGAGTGGAGAATTGCTCCTGTTGATAATGGGAAATGGCTCGTGATTGTAGAAAATAAAAAACTAAGACACGAAGAAGCAAATAAAACACTTGAGAGTTTCAAGGCCAATTAGTTAGAATTAAAAAAGCCCCGCGACGCGGGGCTTTTTGTTCGCACACGTTGGGGTTCAGCCGCCCAACGTGTGCGAGATATCTTCTTTCGTTTCGTACACCCACTGGCGGAAGGAATTCCATCC
>CAYGDF010000022.1:0-3635 GCA_964348675.1 uncultured Candidatus Saccharibacteria bacterium | reverse complement strand
CAAAAAGCATTCTGCGTCTTTTGAATAATATTGTCAAATATGGTATAATGCCTAACCACTTAACCTTATATGTCACCTAAAAAAGACCAAAAAATAGACCACCTGCAGAGCATTATTGTAAAGGGTGCGCGCACTCACAATTTGAAAAACATCACAGTTGAAATGCCGAGACATAAAATGATTGTTTTCACTGGGCTTTCTGGTTCTGGAAAGTCTTCTCTTGCTTTCGATACTATTTTTGCCGAAGGCCAGCGTCGTTATGTTGAGTCACTTTCAGCATACGCAAGGCAATTCCTAAACCAAATGCAAAAGCCTGATGTGGATGAAATCGTCGGACTTTCGCCCGCAATTTCGATTGACCAAAAATCTGCTGGAAGAAATCCTCGTTCAACGGTTGCTACAATCACAGAAATTTACGATTATCTCCGCGTACTTTATGCGCGCGTTGGAAAGCCTTATTGTGTTGAGTGTGGTTCAAAAATCCAGAAACTTTCCAACGAAGAAATAATGCATTTCATTTTAGATAAAGTGAAGCACGCCGATGACAAACATAAGAAGAAAGAAATCATGGGAGTACAGTATTCTCATGCTGAGTTAAATATTTTATCTCCACTTGTGCGCGGTAGAAAGGGGGAACACTATCAAATGCTCTATGACATGCTCGGAAAAGGTTATACAGAAGCGGTGGTGGACGGAGTGCGTCACTCGCTTCGTGAACAAATCGTGCTCTCTAAAACTAAGAAACACGAAATATCTATTGTGGTGGACTCAATCGCGCTTGATGATTTCCGTCACAAGCAAACAGAAAAAGACGCCATGGTCAGACTTTCAGAAGCGATTGAACGCGCATTACATGAATCAAATGGATTACTCGAAATAGAAATATTAGGAGAAAAGACCATTATGAGTAACAAGTTCTCATGTGCAAACTGCGGATTTTCTTTCCCAGAAATCGAGCCTCGTTTGTTTTCTTTCAACTCTCCATACGGAGCGTGTCCCGCGTGTAATGGACTTGGAACTAAATATTTTGGAGGACTAGATGAATGTGACGTTTGTAATGGAAAGCGTCTTCGCCCAGAGGCACTTAATGTTTTTCTATCAGACACAGAGAAATTAAATATCGTTGATATCACTGCGCTTTCAATTCGTGACGCCATGGCATACTTTGAAAATTTACCACTCTCAAAGAAAGAACAGGAAATCGCTTCAGTTGTTATTAAAGAAATAGAATCACGCCTAGAGTTCATGTTAAATGTGGGCTTGGATTATTTAGCACTAAATCGAAAAGCGGACACTCTTTCAGGAGGGGAGGCACAACGCATCAGACTGGCATCACAACTAGGCTCACAACTTGTAGGCGCGCTTTACGTACTGGACGAACCGACAATCGGACTTCACCAGAGAGATAACGACAGATTGATTAAAACCCTGACCCACCTGCGTGATATTGGAAATACTATTATCATCGTTGAGCATGATGAAGATACTATTTATGCGTCTGACTTTATAGTAGACATTGGACCAAAAGCAGGAGTGCATGGTGGAGAGGTGGTAGTTTCTGGATATCTAGATGAACTTTTAACTGCGCCGAGAAATAAATCCGGCAGTGTCACACTTGCGTATCTTCGTGGTGAAAAAGAAATTCCTACGCCGATTCATCGTCAACAGGATAAGGGGACACTTCGAATCACTGGTGGAAATATTTTTAACATTAAAGATATGAATGTTAATGTCCCGCTTGGGAAATTAACCGCCATCACAGGAGTCTCTGGTTCTGGAAAGAGTTCGTTCATGTATGAAATTCTTCACAAGAACTTGCTCGCGCGTCTAGAGCGTCGTTCTCGCTCGGCCAAGATTTATAACTGTGAGTCTTTCACTGGAACTGAATACGTATCTCGTGTGGTGTTGATTGACCAAGGAGCGATTGGGCGCACACCGCGTTCTAACCCAGCGACTTACACCGGAGCATGGACACACATTCGTGATTTGTTCGCAGAATCTGAAGAGGCGCGTATTCGCGGTTGGAAGCCATCTCGCTTCTCTTTCAACGTAAAGGGGGGTCGTTGTGAAGCATGCCAGGGTAATGGAGAGATTGCAGTTGAGATGCACTTCCTACCAACTGTTTATGTGGAGTGTGATGTTTGTTTGGGTAAAAGATTCATGAAGGAAACTTTGGAAGTGAAATGGAAAGGAAAGAGCATTTATGATGTACTAAAAATGACAGTCGAAGAGGCCCTTACATTTTTCTACGATATCCCCGCCGTTTATGACCGTATAAAATCTTTATCTGATGTGGGGTTGGATTATCTAGAACTCGGACAGTCCGCCACAACCCTTTCAGGTGGAGAAGCCCAGCGCGTGAAAATATCTTCAGAACTTTATCGTCCGCATGTGGAAAAGACTATTTATCTTTTGGATGAACCGTCAATTGGACTTCACTACGAAGATATTGCCAAGTTGATAGAAATATTAAATAAATTGGTGGACAAAGGAAACACTGTCGTATTAATCGAACACAACCTTGATATCGTTAAATGTGCAGACCATATCATCGACATCGGTCCTGAGGGTGGAGTAGGTGGAGGAAAAGTTGTCGCAACAGGTTCTCCTGAACAAGTAGCCTCGAATCCGAAATCCTACACTGGACAGTATCTAAAGAAGACACTGAAAAAGAAATTAAATAAGTAAAAGAAAAAGCCGCTCCCGAATGGGGGCGGCTCTCGTTGCGGGGTTCAGGTCCTTACGAATTCGTGCGGACGATGAATCCCATAGAGTTCAGTGCCTGGGAGAGGCTGGCGACGTTGTAGAACAAGTCACCCGTCCACGTCGATACGGTCACCCATTCGACCCCAGGTTTGTGTTTGGTGTTTACCAAACCGACGGTCTCGAGTATGGAGATCTCGACCTCCACTTTCGTGACCATACCGCCGTTTGAGACTCGGTTGTAGCTGATCCGAAACTTGCCATTGTGCAGCCGCAGGATTTCCGCGGTGTACTGCCGGCCAGCGTTCTTCACCTCAACCATTCTCGAACGAGGGAATTCCCGCTGGGGTCGAGAGGTTCGCATCAATCGCTTGATCAACTCCTCGGCTTCAGCGGTAGCTATCATGGACTGGCCCGAAGACCTGCCCGATTCCTCTTTTCGCCCGACTGTCATCGTCGGGTCTGCTTTCTCATATGACATTTAAAAACAACTCCTGAAAATACTTGTGGGTAGTCCCTTTTGGGGGACCTTTCTTTGCCACTCGGTGTAGAGATGGTTTTTTCCAACTTAACGGTTTACCATTTACACAGGCGACACTTTATTATACAATAGATTTCATGAAAAAGCAAGCCCTATCTACAATAAAACTTCCTGACTCACCAGGAGTTTATTTTTTCAGGGATAATGAGAACAACATTTTATATATAGGAAAAGCCACTTCTTTAGCCGACCGTGTAAAGAGTTACTTTTCTAATGATTTGGTAAATATGCGCGGACTACGTTTAGTGAGTATGGTCACCGCCGCGAACACTGTCTCTTTTAAAGAAACAGACAGTGTGCTCGAGGCACTACTTCTTGAAAGTAAATTAATTAAAGAACACAATCCGCCCTATAACGCCAAGGAAAAAGATAATAAAAGTTTTACTTGTGT
>CAYGDF010000021.1:1234-11989 GCA_964348675.1 uncultured Candidatus Saccharibacteria bacterium | reverse complement strand
TATGAAACTTCTAAAAATAGGAATTTTTACGATAGTGGCCGCAGCCGGAATCCCAACTTCGATATACGCCGTTGCCACTTTCGGAACTTTGGTTGATTTGGCTAACACTTTAGCTGGCGGTGTGGTCACATCCCTTGGGTATCTGATGTTTACACTGGCGGTGGTGGCATTTTTTTGGGGAATAGTTCAGTTTATTTGGGCGGCACGACAAGGCGGTGATGGTAAGGGTATAGAAAATGGAAAACAGTTTATGCTTTGGGGGCTGATTGCGCTTTTCGTGATGTTTTCTGTTTGGGGAATAGTAACTTTTGCACAAGGTGTATTTGGAATAAAAGGGGAGACGACGATTGTTATTCCAAATATTCAGTTGTTGGGCGGTTCAAGTCCTTCCACTAGGAGTACAGGTCAATCATCAGGCACCGTGGCCCCAGTTACAGATAGTCAGTCATCTAACGCAGTATTTAATGCTTGTATAGCCGCTGGAGGTGGGGTAGGTGAATGTAGAATTCGCGCTGGACAGTCCTCTGTTGCGAGCGATTGTACAGGTGGTCCAAATACTGCGTGTACTACCAGGGACGCAACTGGCGCAACGGTAAGTGGTTATTGTAATAATGTTAGCCAGTGTGTGCCGGGAAGAAACTCAGGAACTACTCAAGGTTCGCCTTGTGTAAAATCTGTATGCCCAACTGATGGGAGTGCGTGCCGTGGTGTCACTGGTACTTATGACCAAAATGGCCAATGTGTGACATCATCTGACCAGACAGCAGTATGTGGTGTTGGTCAAGTAAGTGGGCCGAACGGTTGTTATACACCGACTGGAGCCAACTAGTATGTTGACAGACTTCCTTGCAATGAGGCCAAGGGGCGCTATACTTAAATTACAACCTTATTAAATATATGAAAAAAGCTTTATTATCAGTTTCAATTGCATTTGCAAGTTTAATGTTAGTGAGTGCCCAAACCCTTCAGATTAGTGGTAACGGGGGAAGTGTCATCATCGGTCAGCAGGCTCAGGCTAACAGCCAAGTAGGAGGAAGTCTTATCAATCTTATTAACCTAGTTCAGAATATCGTAGCGAGACTTGTTCCATTAGGAATCGGAATTGCTGTCGTGGCACTCTTCTTTGGTATCATCATGTTCCTAATCCAAGGACGTGAAGATGAGAAGAAGAGAAAGGAGTGGTTGGCTTGGATGGGTTACTCGATTATCGGACTTTTCGTGATGGTGGCAATTTGGGGACTGGTAGGCTTTATTTCATCAGTACTCGGTATTGGAGTTGGAGGAAGTGCACCGACACCAAGTATTCCTTACGCTCAGTAAAATAAGAAGACTTGTTTAGAAAATAAAATCGTCCCCACAGGACGATTTTATTTTTTTAGTGATATACTATTTTATATATGAACGGAGCAGTTGGAGCAACAGACGCATTACTACAAAAAGCAATTCAGTATGTACTGCAACCTATTTACACTATTGCAGTAGTCGTTGCCTTTTTGTATTTCCTATTCGGTGTGGCGATGCTTTTATTCCAAATGAATAATCCAGAAAAAAGAGAAGAGGCTCGAGCCCATCTTCTGTATGGTGTAATTGGACTTTTCATTATTCTTTCTGTGGGTGCAATTATCAAGTTCATTAATGGCTTGGTTGGAGGAGGGTTGGTCTACTAAGGTCATTTCCTAATTTGTGTTAGAATAACTTTTATGTCAGACACACCCAACAAAATGGAAGCAATAGTTTCGCTCTGCAAGAGAAGGGGATTCATTTTCCCTGGAAGTGAGATTTATGGAGGTCTTGCAGGGACCTATGATTACGGGCCACTTGGAGTTGCTCTTAAGAAAAATATTCAAAACAGTTGGTGGAATCATTTTGTTACTAACCGTAATGATATGTATGGAATAGACGCGGCGATTTTAATGAATCCAAAGGCATGGGAAGCCAGTGGACACGTATCAGGATTTTCTGACCCACTAGTTGAGTGTTCTAAATGTCATAGACGTTTTCGTGCTGACCATATTGAAACTAGAGATGGCGCAAAATCTTGTCCAGAAGACGGAGAAATTTTAGGGGAGCCAAGACAGTTTAATATGATGTTTAAAACACAAATTGGTGCCACCGAAGACCCAACTTCTATTTCGTATCTCCGTCCTGAAACTGCTGGAGGTATGTTTGTTAACTTTAAAAATGTTGTAGATAGTTTTCACCCAAAACTTCCTTTTGGTTTAGCACAAATGGGTAAGGCTTTTCGTAATGAAATTGCGCCACGTGATTTTATTTTTAGACTTCGTGAACTGGAGCAAATGGAAATAGAATACTTTTGTCATCCATCAAAATGGGAAGAAGCATTTGAGGGTTTGAGAAAAGAGTTTAACGCTTGGCTACTTTCGATTGGGCTTCCAAAAGAATTAATTCATGAAGTAGAAATTGGGGATGGAGATCGCGCGCACTACAGTAAACGTACGATTGATTTTGAATTTGACTTTCCAATCGGTCAGAAAGAATTAGCGGGACTCGCATACAGAACAGATTTCGATTTAAAACAGCACAGTGAGTTTAGCAAAACAGATCTTTCATATTTTGACGAAGAAACAAAAGAAAGATTTATCCCGCATTGTATCGAACCGTCGGTTGGAGTTGAAAGAGCCTTCCTTGCAGTTATATCCAGTGCTTATAACGAAGAGCAAGTTGGAGATGAAACTCGCGTGGTGCTTAAATTTAATCCGTCTGTCGCCCCGATTCAAATAGCCGTGCTTCCTCTTTCTAAAAAAGATGAATTGTCCTCTCCTGCGCAGGAAATAGTAAAATCACTTCGTAAAATCGCAAGAGTCTCGTACGATGAGACGCAATCAATTGGAAAGCGCTATCGCAGACAGGACGAAATCGGTACACCATACTGTGTGACGGTGGACTTTGATACACTTAACGATAACGCGGTTACGGTGCGTGATAGGGATACCATGGAACAAGAGAGAATTGCTATCTCGGAATTGCCTGCATATTTTGCCACTAAACTCGGCTAATAGCGGTTGCGTAGACCCCCAAAATACTGTATAATACCGAAACTATGGCAAAATCACAGGCAAATCTAATTCAGCTCAAGCACAAGGAGACAGGCGAAGTCTACTGGACTTCAAAGAACAAAAAACTTGTTACTCGTAAGATTGAACTTAAGAAATATTCTAAGAAACTACGTAAGCATGTAATGTTTAAGGAAACTAAGAAATAGTTAAAGAAAAATCCGCTTAAAAGCGGATTTTTCTTTTGGCGGGCCCACGAGGAATCGAACCTCGACCAACGGATTTGGAGGCCGTTGTTCTACCACTAAACTATAGGCCCGTGTCAAAAGATTCTATCATAAATTCATGCTAACCGCATTTGGTTAGGATATACTGTTAACTATATGGAACAAATTGAAAAAGTGGAAGTACTTACTAAAAAGCAAAAAATGTTTTTACGTTTGAAGAACTTTCTTAAAATTAAAACTGTTGCTTACACAGTAAGTGCGGCCGCTGGAATGGGTGCTGGAAATGCTACACAAAATATTGAAAGAGATATTACTGGTTATGACCCAGTTGTTCACCAGGCGGCAATAGAAAAATCTAAAGAGATTGCTACTAATGATTACGAAAATTTTAAAAAAGAAAATGAGGCCAAAGAAAAGAAAGGAACATTAGAATGGGCTAAGGACATATTTGAAAAAGCAAAACAAGGTATTTTAAATCCTAAAGAGTTTATAAAAAATACGGAGATGTATCGGGCTATGTATCTAAAGTATTTATCTACTTTAAAATTTATAGACGACGCTGCGTTTATAGTTCCAGCGTTACTTATGTTCATAATGCTCGGAGGATTTTTAAGTAGAAAAATGAAAGAAGTAGGTGGAGATGTTGTAGATAAAACAGAAAAAGAATTATTGAGAGCAAAAATTAATGAGTTAGTTGAACACGCAAACGACATGCGGGGTGTTGTTAAAGAATTAGATGCCACAGGACTTTCACTTAAAGAACTAGAAGATATCAGAAATTTTCTAAGAGACGGAGCAAAGGCACTACCAGACCCAGACACACTGGAATAGTTTATCAACTAGTAACAAGTAATTTAAAAAGATAAACTGTTTTCATGGATAAAAAACTTCGCGTTGGTATAAATGGATTTGGTCGTATTGGTCGCGCTTTTTTTAAAGTTGCCGCTAATCGTGACGACATGGAAGTGGTGGCGGTGAACGATTTAGGAGATATTCATAATCTCGCTTATCTTTTACAATACGACACGGTTTATAAAGTTGCATCTTATGATGTAACAGCAGAAGTACACGAAACTGAACAGTATTTAGTTACAAATGGAACACTTGAATCAAAAGTCAGGGTCTTTCAAGAAAAAGAACCGAGCGCTATTCCATGGGGAAGTTTAGAAGTGGATGTAGTGGTGGAATCAACTGGATTATTTACTTCCTATGATAAAGCCTCGGCCCATTTAAAAGGTGGGGCAAAGGCTGTAGTTATCTCGGCACCTGCAAAAGATGGAGACGACACAACTATTCACGGAGAGACAATCCTTCTTGGGGTTAACGAAGAAAAGTTCGGCACGTGCTCTGTAACTTCGAATGCATCTTGCACCACGAATGCGTCTTCTCCAGTGATTGCGATTTTGGATGAAGCCATTGGAATTGAAAAAGCGATTTTAAATACAGTGCACTCGTACACCGCATCTCAGTCAATTGTAGATGGTCCAAATAAAAAAGATTTTAGAGAAGGGCGCGCCGCCGCTCAAAATATAGTTCCTTCATCAACAGGAGCTGCCATCGCGGTCACAAAAGCCTTCACTTCACTTGTCGGACTATTTGATGGTATTTCTATTCGTGTACCGACTCCGGCCGGTTCTATTGCGGATATAACTTTTATTTCTAAACGTCCAACTACAGTGGAAGAAGTTAATGAAATTTTGAAAAAGGCAGCTAACAGTGTTAAGTGGGATGGAATTTTCCAAGCGACGGAAGAGGAGTTGGTTTCCTCAGATATTATCGGTCTTCCTTATGCTTCCATTGCAGATTTGAAAATGACTCGCGTAGTCGGAGGGAATCTCGTGAAAGTCCTTGCTTGGTATGATAATGAGATGGGGTACACAAACACTTTAGTGGAACATGTATCTCGTGTAGGTAAGAGCATAAAATAGCGAATTTCTGCGTTGTCTTAGCGCGCTCGCATGTCATCGTACTACTTGTACGTCTCCATGTTCGCGCACTCGACGCCTTGAACTTCATCTATTTTCTGCCTTACGTAAATGCTTACCTATTGGTATACTGGACACAATATGACTACAATTTATTTAGCGACAGACCATGCTGGTTTTGAATTAAAAGAGGCGGTTAAGGTACACCTAGAAGAAAATACTTCATATGAAGTTTATGATTGCGGTGCGTTAACTTTAGAAGTTGGCGATGATTATCCAGAATACATGGCACGGGCCGCGGAGAAAGTTCAGTATGACACTATGCATGATCCATCGGTTGCTGTTATTTTTGGAGGCTCTGGGGTGGGGGAGGCGATTGTGGCGAATAGATTTGCTCATGTGCGCGCTGTTATCTATGCGGGTGGTCCGCTTGATGTTATAAAAGTTTCGCGCGAGCATAACGACACCAATGTGCTTTCAATCGGTGCGAGATTTGTTTCTGTTAACGAAGCCAAACAGGCGGTAGATTTATTTTTAAACACTCCTTTTTCACACGATGAGAGACACGCAGACCGTATTATTCAGATTGAGGAATTAACTTCGTAGAATGTAGCATGAAGCCATCTTATCCGGAAAACAACAACCAAGAAAAGAAAATATTAGGTCTTTCAAGAAGAGATTTCCTAAAAAATACCCTAAAAGCTGCGGCAGGTGGCGCAGTAGTTGGTGCGGTTATAGCACAGGGTCCGGGTATAGTGCTGAAAAATAAGGAGCATATTGAAGACTGGTTGGATGAAATGAGGAACCTTGACCCATCTCTTCAACTCCATGTTGAGCGTATTCACAGCAGAGTGAAAGAACTTGAAGTAAAGTACGATTTAACTATTAAAGTTAAAGGTTTGCGCGAATATATGGAAACTCAGCGCACCAAAGTTAAGTCTAAGTCTGTACTAGGAACAATAGTCGAAGGAGGTAAACCCGAATGGAAATCAGAAGCCTTAGAGGAATACTTAAATAGTTTAGATATAGCATTAAGTGCGTGGCCGAAGTCTATGTTGCGCTCTATAGCAAAAATACGACTAGAAGGATTTAAGGATGAATATAAGAACGGAGGACACGTTGATGTCTCGCGGGGCTTTGCTGACAATCTCGATGTTTATCAAGGCAGAGAAATTTATCTTAATTGGAGAACTGATCCAACCATTGTTTTTCCGCACGAGATGGTACATTTGTCGGAAAAATATTTTACTGGTAACGAAAGAGGGTTGGATAAAATGTGGCTTGAAATGATTAAATTAGCAGGTGTTGAATCAGAATATTTAAAGGTTCATGGCGCAGACTTCACTCCAGAAGTGGCTGCTAAGGTCACTAAGGAAAAAATGGTAAAAGAAGGATTTGTTAGATCATATTCTGCGACCGAACCCTGCGAAGATAGGGCTACCACGCTCGAAACTATTTTTAATACTTTTTTGGAAAATAAGTTTGAGGCATGGGAGCTTGGACTTGAAGAAAGAAACTCCTACGAATTTAAAATTTGGAAAAAACAACAGATTATGCAAGCACTCATGTATACCTTTTCGCTGGGAGAAATGGGCACAAACTACTTCCTTACAATTAAAAACCGCGAAAGGAGTGTTGAAGAAAACCACAATGCAACATCACAGGAACTAAAGTTTAACCATAGCGTTAAGCCTAAAACATATGTCGAGTATCAACAAATTTGTAAGACAAAGTTTTGTGAGGCACTAAATGTTCAGTCTCTCCCATCAAGTATTAAAGCCTTTCTTCAAAGTGTTTTTGATAGTAAACTAACAGAAGACGACTGGAATAAATACAAATAATTAAAAACCTATGACAATAGTCCCAGCAATACTTCCTCATAATTTTCAAGAAATACAGGAAAAATGCTCTCGTGTGGAGGGTCTAGTTTCGACTGTTCAGATTGATATCTGTGACGGAGTTTTTGGTCGTGAAAAAACTTGGATTCCCACAGGTGCTGAGATGTTGCCTGGCGGATTTTCGTATGAGTTTGATTTAATGCTTAATGATTGGAGAGAGGTGACTTTACATTGTCTTACTTTAGGTGCGCGTTCAATCGTTTCCCACGTAGATATGTTTACAGATGGTGACATGGAAACGCTTGTAAGCATGGTCGCACCGCATTCTGCAAAGCTAGGTATCGCAGTTTCAAATGATAAGAGTTTAGATTTTCATGCAGATATGATTCGCAAAGCAAAATCACTTTATCCGAACGTTTTTATTCAAGTAATGGGAATTAGAAATATTGGTGAACAAGGCCAACTCTTCGACGAGGAAACTCCAGCACGAGTCAAAGCATTGAAACAGCAGTTTGGAGAAATTTTGGTGCAAGTAGACGGTGGAATGATGCCAGAGACTGTAAAGCGTGTTGTAGATGACGGTGTTGAAAATGTAGTGGTAGGATCATATATTTTTGGAGGGGAAGACGCAGGGGGTGCTATTGAGAGATTAAGCGCGGTATCATCAAATTAATGTGTACTACTCTTAACGAGTAGTCACTTCGGGCTGTATACTATAGTCATGCATTCCATCACTGATGTAGAGATTCAAGCACTCACCCTTCGAGCAGAAGATATTCGTGAAAGCATAATTAAAATGTTGCTTGAGGCAAAAAGCGGTCATACTGCGGGTCCACTTGATATGGCGGATGTTTTTACAGCGCTTTACTTCAGACTTTTAAATCACAATCCGGAACATCCAGCGTGGAAAGAAAGAGACAGGGTGGTTTTGTCCAATGGACACATTGTTCCAGTTTTATATGCTACGCTTGCGCACGCGGGATATTTTTCTGTATCAGAACTTAAGACGCTTAGACGTTTCGGTTCTCGTCTTCAGGGTCATCCTCACCGTGAGTCACTTCCTGGTCTTGAAACAACATCAGGCCCTCTTGGTTGTGGGCTTTCGCAAGCAATCGGTATGGCGCTCGCCGATAGAATAGATGACCATAAACCTAATAGATATATTTATTGTTTAATGGGAGACGGAGAAATGAACGAAGGACAAGTCTGGGAATCACTTCTTCATTTGGGAAAATTTAAATTAACTAATGTAATTACCATAATCGACAGAAATACTATTCAGATTGACGGTTATACAGAAACGGTTCTACCACTGGAATCTCTGAAAGATAAAATAGAGAGTTTTAATTTGCACGCTGTTGAAATAAATGGACATGACTTTAGAGATATCGTTCATGCAGTGGGCATGGCTAAAAGTTCATTAGATAAACCGACTGTTATCATCGCCCACACTATTCCAGGTAAAGGCATTCCTTCAATTGAAGGTGATTACAGATGGCATGGTAAAACACCAGATGAAGACTTGGCTAAGAAGGCGCTTCACGACCTTAGAACTTTACGTGGGAAAATAACACATGGAGACATGTAATTAAATTGTATGATTAAATCAATAAAAATGTACCAAATACGAGGCGTGGAGAAAAAGGCGAAGAAAGTGTACCAATTGTACAGTGATGAGCCTTTGAGGCTCCACAACAAAGTAGGTGGTGTATTTTTATCGATTTAATATGCTAAGAGAAACACTATTTACCATTAAAGAAGAAGAAAAAGCAACACGCGAAGGATTTGGCGAAGGCCTTCTTTCGGTTGGAGAGAGTGATACACGAGTAGTTGCTGTTTGTGCTGATTTGACGGACAGTGTGAAGATGAATCTTTTTAAAGATAGATTTCCTTTGCGTTTTTTCGAACTTGGAATTACAGAGCAGGCTATGTCAGGAGTGGCGAGCGGTCTTGCTTCAATGGGAAAGATTCCGTTCATGGCCAGTTACGCCATGTTTTCTCCCGGAAGAAACTGGGAGCAGATTCGTACTACGATTTGTTATAACAATCAGCCTGTAAAAATAATTGGAGCGCATGCTGGGGTCTCTGTAGGGCCTGATGGCGCTACCCATCAAGCGTTAGAAGACATTGCTCTTATGCGGTTACTTCCAAATATGGAAGTGTATGTTCCTTGTGATGCTGTCGAGGCTAGAGAGATGACTAAATATATTGCTTCTACGAAATCTCCAACCTACTTGCGCCTTACACGCGAAAATACTCCTTTAATGTTACCGGATGATTATGCCTTTACTCCAAAGAAGGCGTATATAATGCATGTTCCGAAAAGAAAAGAAGGGGAGTTTGGAATTACAGTTGGAATTATTGCATGCGGTCCGATTATTTATGAAGCCATAAAAGCCGCGAAAGATTTAGAGCAAGAAGGAATCGGAGTGACGGTGGTAAACATGCCGACTATTAAACCTATTGATGAAGCGTTTCTTTTAAGATTTTCTAAGAGTGTGAGAACAATCGTTACAGTAGAGGAACACCAAGTAACAGGGGGATTAGGAAGTGCCGTTGCGGATTACCTTGGAGAACATCATCCAATGAAAGTTATTCGTGTTGGGATACAAGATAGGTTTGGACAGAGTGGTAAGATGCAGGAACTATATGATGAGTATGGAATATCTGCGAGTCATATCGCGGACAAAATAAGAACACTTGCGGTATAAAAACTATTCAAGAATTGTTAGTTTGTAGTCTTCTGGTGCTTTCTTTAGATATTCTCCTATTTTTTCTTCTGAAAGTAGTCCTTCTTGTGCTCCGACGTATTGAACCACGTTCATGCTGTTAATTGGTGCACGGCGAATAGAGTACGGTGCGTCGTATCCTTTTGCTAAATAAGAAACAAGTGTTGAGAAAAATGCATCTCCTGCGCCCGTTCTGTCGTATGGTGCCTTCTCGTCTGGATAAATTGGCATATTGAAATATGTATTTTCATATTTCATGTACGCCCCCGCGTGTCCATCAGTTATGATTACAGTTTTCGGGCCAAGTGTTTGCAAACCATCGAGTAGTATTTTTATTTCATGTTCGTCCGTTCCTAGTAATTCCTCAGCCTCTTCTTTGTTCATACAAACAATTTCTGTGTATTTGTATATTTCTAAATCTTTACCCATTTTTAATTGGAACGTCCCTGGCTGGAAAGCAAGTTTTACTTCCGGGTGGTTCTTCGCATGTTCTGCAATTTCTGCGTGAAATTTTTCGGTGTTGGCCCCAAGGGAAGACAAGTAAATCCATTTAGTCTGGGCCAAGTTTTCTGGGAGTTTTTCAGTGAAGGCTGTGTGTTTTATTAAAATGGTTCGGTCATCTCCATACCAAAGCACGTAATGATAGTTGGTTAACTTACCTTTTTCTTGTGTAACAAATTCAGTACTTACTTTTTCTTCTTTTAAACGTGCTAAACATTGGTTGCCGTGTTCGTCGCTTCCTAAAAATGAAATCAAAGCACTAGATAGCCCTAATCGTGATGCAGAAACTGCCGCGTTGGCACTATTTCCTACAGCCGGAACTTGAATGGCCTCCTCATAAGGAATTTTTGTTCCGTAAGGGATACAGAGTTCTGAGCCGACGGCAGATTCTTGGACGTGGCCGACGGATAATTTAATGAAAACGTCCATTACCGTGTCGCCAATTGCTATGAAATCATAAGACTTTTCCATGCACTTATGGTATCACGATGAGTGCGTTATACTATGTTGATATGAAATCC
>CAYGDF010000021.1:0-1134 GCA_964348675.1 uncultured Candidatus Saccharibacteria bacterium | reverse complement strand
GGGGTGAGTGATGCCAATTTAACAACCGTAGAGCAGGCGAAGGATTTTATTATTCGAACGGGAATAGATATGTTCGCACCAGCAATTGGAAACGTTCATGGAATGCTGGTTGATGCTCCAGAACCGAAACTTCACATTGATAGATTGAGAGAAATTTCTCGTGCAGTGGATGTGCCATTAGTTCTTCATGGAGCAAGCGGAAATACGGATGAAGATTTAACGTCAGCAATTGATGCTGGGATTGCAATTATTCACATAAATACAGAAATTAGAAAAGCCTTTCGCGATGGAGAGAAAGAATACATGGATGAAAATCCAAATGAAGTTGCGCCGTACAAGTTCGGTAAGATGGGTCAGGAAGAAATGATTAAAGTTGTTCGCTCTAAGATGGAGTTGTACATGAAGTAAGATGGAAATAATAACTCTCTACGTTACTCACAAAAATCAAGAAGAGGCGGATAAAATAGTTAATCATCTCTTAGATGAAAAATTAATTACTTGTGCGAATTTTTTTCCAATTCAATCTAGATTTTTGTGGAATGGAAAAGTTGAAAATCAAGATGAAATTGTTTCTCTTTTAAAAACAAAAGAAGAAAATTTTGAAATAGTTAGGGAAGAAATATTAAAAATGCATCCGTATGAAATACCTTGTATCTTAAAGATGTATGCAGAAGTAAATGAGTCTTACGGTGAGTGGATTTTGGATGAGACTAAATAAAATTCATTAAACTAATCGAGAAATATATTCTCCGACCGCGTAAGCGATAATTGCGCAAATGGTGCCAATGGCTACAGATTGTGTTGCTAGGCGAAGCGGGTCTCGTTTGAGAATCTTTGCACGAGAGTATCCAATGACGGCAAATGTAATCAAAGTAAAAATAGAGGAATAAAGAAAGGCTTTTTCTCTAACGAAAAATAAAATAGGAATTATCGGTACGAACCCAACAATCACAAAAGACGCAAAAGTTGCATATGCGTCACGAAGAGCGGTCTTTTTGTTTTCTCCAATGCGTGAGTCTTCTGAAAGATAATCAGCGGAAGCCATTGAGAATCCGTCGGAAAATAGATTAGCCAGTCCGAGTATAATAACGACGCGCGCATCTATTCCAGCCCCAACGGCTCCTGCCATCACGG
>CAYGDF010000020.1:8756-12089 GCA_964348675.1 uncultured Candidatus Saccharibacteria bacterium | reverse complement strand
AAAGTCAAAAAAGCGGCGCCTACGGCGCCGCTTTTTTTATTTTAATTCCGAAACAGAAACTATGCCTGCTTCATCTTTTCGATAGCGCGTGCTGCTGCATCACGTCCACCAAGACCGAACGCAAGACCTAGTGCTAGAGAAAGTGCGAATACTACTCCTGTGAATAGTACTTCAACAAGACCTTGTGCAATACGTAGTTGAGTTAACGCTGGGAAAACTCCACCTACAATAATGATTGACCACTTAGCAACTTCTGCTGCGAAGTTTCCTCTCATTCCAATTCCACGAGCTGAGTGAGAAACGATGCGTGCAACGAAGTCTCCAAGTAGTGCTGCGATGATAAGAGCAACTGCTGCAACGATTACGTTTGGAATGTATACCAAAATATCACGAAGCAATTGTGTAATCTGTGTAAGTCCCAGTATTTCTGCAGATGCTACTGAGAACGCTACGATAAGACCCCACTTCACAACTCCACCTAAGAAACCTGCAACAGAAATTTTAACTCCTGTCTTTGAACTTAATTCATCCACGCCGGCTTTACTAAGCGCTCTATCAATTCTAAGAAGATTGATCACGTGAGTAACCGCACGACCGATAATAGAACCAGCCGCCCAACCTAGTACGAAGATAACGATTGCTAGGATAACGTTAGGCAGAAATGCCACAAGAGTTAAACTTGTGTCCACGAGAGACTGCCCGATGATATCTGAAATATTTAACATAAAGAATTCTAAATAAATTATAAAGTGTGTATATATACACCTTTATATTTCGACATATAAAGGTACTTATAGTATAACCCTTTTAGCCAGTCGTGGTGCACGATTATCCACTTTTATGCTATAGTCAAAAGCACTATGTTCTACCCTGTCCGCGGCTCCATTTTTCTGATTCTCCTCATTATGATTGCAGTGTCCACTTCTGTAATCTATATCTCAGCCACGCGAGTAATGTCAGAAGAAATATCCAAACCTAATCTAACGGTTGAAGAAGTCTCTCCCATAGAAGTTACTCCAGTGGGAAAATCTATTGTCGCAAACCTAAGCGACATGACTATCGAACTTCGCGACGGCACCACAACCGTTGCTGTACTAAATATAATTTCTAAGGGAAAACCAGGAAGTTACTATGAAACTCCGGGTGGTGTGTACGAAAACGACTACAAGGAGCCGATTCACTTTAGTTCAATAGGTCATGTATATATGCCATGGAGTGTACATATTTTTGGAAACTTCTTTGTGCACGGAATACCATACTATCCAGACGGAACCAGAGTTTCCAGCACTTATAGTGGAGGGTGCATTCGACTAGCAGACGTTGATGCTAAGAAAGTTTATGAATTCATCGAAAGAGGCACTCCTATAATTGTCACTGGCACCGATTCTACAGCATTCTCTGTATCACCGTCTTCATCAGAGGAGGTAGAAAGCATGGATATGACCAGATACATGGCGGCTACAATCTCTCTTGAATTCTTAACTCAAGACGACCAAATATTTTGGAATAATATTGTTACCACTCGCCGCAAAATGCTGTATGACCTTTTGGTTTTAAACGACGACACAGTTAGCCTTAACTTCGCCACATACTACGGAAAAGATTTATTTATACAAAGGATGAACGAAAAAGCCAAATCAATAGGACTAAATAACACTGTATTTAAAGGGGTAAATGTCCCCGCAGAAACCACAAATGAAGACTACTCTAGATTTGTAAAATATATTAACGAGTACAAATCCTATCTACTTAATGTAAGCACTACGCAGTAGCAACTTTGGCACTCAATCTATCTATAACCGCCTCGTGAGGTAGGTCCACGATATCTCTCACAAATCTGTCATACATCTTGTAGCGGTATTCGTACTCTTCTACATCCATAACTGAATAGACAACATCTCTTCCAAGTTCCGCGGATAGTGCTTCAAAAAGTTTCTCTGCCTTTGGTCTCTTAATTGCTTCCCCTACCATCAAAATGTCCACTCGTGACTTATCACTTCCTATAAACACCCCAGAAACTACAAATAACTTTAATCTTCCAACTACCTTAAAACGATTCGCCAACTCTCTTTTATCCAGCAATTGAAAATCAAACAGCAAATCTTTCAGTGCCTGATTATGTGGGAACTCCGTATTTAATTTAAAGCCAACAATTTCTTTTACCTTTGATGACGCTTTCTTACCTGAGCCAGTTGTGGTTACTGTGCGCGTGCGTTTCTTTTCGATAAACCCAATAGCGCACAGTGCATTTAATTCTTTACGAGCCAGTGTGCTTTTTGATTTTGTTTTCTCAGCGACATCTTGTAAAGAAACGATTGAATCTTCATGATGAAGAAAAAATCTCATTATCTTTACCCTTTCAGCTCCGCCTAACAATCGTGTCAGAAGTTCCATAGTCCTTATAGTTTAACAAAAATAAGGCTTTGCAACTACTTGACCGCGGGCTAAAAGTATTCTGTTACAAATGAAAGGCCCCGGGGAAGCGCGGGGCTTCTCACGGGGCTTTTTCGTCATCGATAGTTTCCAGCTCTTTCGGAAAAGCTGGCGGAAACTCTTTGGGATTGTGAATCAACTCCAAAGGAGGTGGGGCCGTCGTCAAATCTTCGGGATGGGTGCCCGACTTTTGATGACGCTCCTCGATTATCCTGCGCGCACGGAGCGCACTACTTCTGGGAAAGGTAATCACTTATTTCCTCATGGAAGGGACTTAAGATTTAAGTATAGCAAAAAGCACCCGAAAGAGTGGTTTTTGCTAGTAAGTTTATTACTTTAGCTCGACTGTCGCACCAGCCGTCGAAGCAGGTCTTCTCCATAGGAACCCATGGTTCCTATCGCTCGTAAACTCGCTGTGTTCCTCCACGGGAAACTCCCGTTTCCCGACCCCTTCCTAGGCGAGTGCTACGGTTAGAAAATTAAAAACCCCGAGAGGGGTTTTTAATTTTTTGGCTTGATGGTTTTTGATTTACTTTAGTTCAACCGTAGCACCCGCCTCTTCCAATTTCTTCTTCATCTCTTCAGCTTCTGCCTTCTTAACATTAGCCTTAAGTTCTACTGGTGCTCCGTCAACGAGGTCCTTCGCTTCCTTGAGACCAAGACCTAGCGCTTCCTTAACCACCTTCATAACTGCGATTTTCTGTTCACCAGCTGATGCTAGGTGTACAGTGTACGCGTCCTTTCCTTCAGCCTCTGCTGCCCCCGCTCCAGCTGCTGGTGCTGCTGATACGGCTGCTGCTGATACGCCGAACTTTTCTTCGATTGCCTTAACTAGTTCATTAAGATCTAGTACTGACATTCCTTCAATTTTATCTAGAAGATCTTTGAATTTTTCCATAT
>CAYGDF010000020.1:1510-8656 GCA_964348675.1 uncultured Candidatus Saccharibacteria bacterium | reverse complement strand
TTCAACATCTAATCTAAGTTAGATATTCTTTACAGAATATTGTGGCGCAGATTAATGACTTGTTGTAAAGCCTGATGTTGGGAAGTTGTAGATTGCAGCACCTGTTTGTGTTGAGTTTCCGCCAATGACGTCATACCAAACAAACGAAGCAGCTGAAGTCATACTAGACGCAACATATGGTGTTCCAGATGTAGCTGGTACACCGTTTACTACTGCGAATACTGAGAAGGTCTTTGACTGACCAGCTGAGATTTCGTAAGGAGTAGCGAATGTAGCGATTAGAGTTGATGAACCAGAAACAGTAGCGTTCGTAATTGTTGTGTTTCCATCAGCAATACGAGGTGATGATATTCCAAGACTTGTAATATTAACACCTGTAACAGTGATTGATGTAGAACCTACAGCAATCTTACCGTTAGCGTCAGCTGTGACTGTGAATTCTCCAACCTTGTTTTCAACTCCGATTTGGAGTGTGTTTCCACTGTTAGCAGCCATTGTTACCACTGGCTTTGAAGCTACAAGCTTCATTGTGTTTGAAGGAACCTGAGTAGCGCTTGTGATTACTGAGCCACTACCTGAAGTTGCTTCTACATAACTAAGTGAAATTGACACTGATGCAATACTTGCGATAAGTGAACCACCTGAAGTTGTATTCTGGAATCCTGAGAACTTAACTGTTACAGGAATATCAGTTCCAGTTGAACCAACTGGGATAGAAAGACCTGAAACTGTTGTAGTTGCAGTAGCACCAGAACCAAGAACAGTAGCAGTTACACCACCTACAGTAATACTCTGGATAGCGTCAGTTCCTGTTGTGCCGAAGCGCATTTCACGAACTGTTGCCTGAGTACCAGCAGAAGCTGTACTTACCTTGAATGTTGCAATGCCGAATGTTGAACCACCTACCACGAACTGTGCGACTGGTGATGAAGACGTTAGCGTTGAAGCAGCAAGAGTAGAAGCCGCTGATGTGATTGTTACACCGACTACAGATGAAACAGTTGTCGTGTTACTTACAGCACCACGAGTTGTTACAGCCATATCAGTCAGTATAGTCGCATCAGTATCAGAACCGATATCTGCATAAACATCAAACGTTATAGTTCCATTCGCAGGAACTGTAATATCGTTGAATGAGAATGTAGTAGTTCCAGCTGTAGGATTTCCTACTGGAGTACCAAGTACAGTAGAGCCGGTCTTCAAAGTTAGGTTACTGTAGTTCGTGATTGAACCGTTACCAATTGTTGGAAGAACACCAATACTGTTAACCTTGATAGCTTCAGCTGAGTTGGCCTGTAGTGTAAATGAACCTACCTGTACATTCGGTGTGTTTGGTGCCTTTGTCACACCAGTGAATCCTGATGTACGAGCAAATGTACCAATACCTGAAGAAACAGTAAGAACATTACCTGTTACAGAAGAGTTAGCAACGTTGACTAGTTCGTATGAACTTTGTCCCTGTGCGTTTCCTGTAGCACCACTTAGAGTTGCAGAGATCGTACCTGATGTGTAAGCCGCTGAGTTAGCGTCTACGATATCAGCCTTAACTGTAAGAGTTACAGTCTGACCCATTGGAATTATAAGTGATGAACCAAGTGTAAATGTTAGGTAACCAGGTGACTGCTGTGTAGCAACCACGTAGTTCTGTGAAGTTCCTACCTGACCACCGTTAACGTACATAGATACATTGTTTAATGTAGTCAATGAAGCGTTAGTAGTTGTCGCGATAGCAACACGTAGAGTACTTACCTTAACATCTTCACCGTACGCCTTCATTGTGAACTGTCCAATTGGAACATTAGTTGCTCCGCCTGTTACTTTGTTCGCACTGAAAGCTGGGTCAACGTTAACAGTTACAGAACCCTTGTTTACAGTGATAGTACCGTATGTAGCACCACTTTGTGTAAATGTTGAAGTGTTGATTGTAGCTGAAACGTTAACACCTGCAAGGTTTGAATCTTCAAACATTAGGTCTGACACATTCTCAACTGAGAAAGTCGCTGTACGGTATGAACCGCCTACGATATCCCCACGTACGTCGATTGTGTGTACACCTGTTGTAAGTAGATAAGGAGTGTTTCCTAGATCAAACGTTACTTTGTTGTTGTTCATTGCATTGATCTGCGCAGGTCCTGCAACCTTCGCTCCATCGATGTAGAGTGAAAGGTTCTGGATAGCGTTAACCGGTGCTGAACCAACGAACTTGAATGTTGCTGCTCTGAAGTTCACTGAACGTGTACTTACAGTAGCTGAGCCTGACCAAACTGTGTAGTTAGTCACGCCAGCATCTGGAGTAAGCGCTGATGTACTTAGAGTTGCGAAGTTAACAGCAGCTGTTGTTACAGATGCAATCTGTAGAGCGTTACCCATTACATTTGAATATGTAGATGCGGCACCACCAGCTGTTACACTGTTAAGCTTCACACCAACTGACTGCCCTGAAGTTCCTGCTGCAACGTCAGCGCGTACAGTGATTGTACGTGAGCCTGTTACAGAGAAGATACCGTTAGGAGCGTTGAAGTTGATGTAACCACCTGTTACTACAGAAGCCGCATCTGTGATGCGAGTATTTCCGTCGTATAGGTATACGTTGTTAAGTGTTGTGTCTGCAGAAACACCAGTACGCTGTAGCTGAACTGATGTAACTGTGCCATTACCTGTGAAAGTAATGTCAGCAAGACGAGCACCTGACTGACCTGCAACGATCATACCTGTTGGCTGATTGCCAGAAAGCATAGCGTTAACTGGACCTGTCTGTGTGCCTGGGTTTCCAGGAGTTGTTACAGTACCGTTACATACTTGGTTAAGTAGGCCACGAGTTCCTGCGAATACATTTCCTGTAGGAGCTGTAATACCAAGTTCTACAAGGTGTAGAGCCTGGAACTTATTAGCAGCTGCACGAGTCGCTGCACCGAAGTACGTAGTTTCCATTCCTGGAGAACCAGCACCTGAAGCAGATACCTGTGTTTGTGGATACATGTTAAGAACCTTTTGTAGGTTCATAACATCTGTACCACGAGAGCCGAGCTTCATGTTCGTGTTGAACATGTAAGAACAACTCTGTGTTGGAAGGTTGAGAGCAGCTGAAGCAGAAACTGCACCAGCGATCATACCTCCGACGACTGTTGCGACTGCAACAGCCTTCATTGAGTGTTTAATCATAAACGTAATAGTTTATAAGATTTTGAATGGTTGTTATACCATCGTAATTCGTTTATTTAGTTTCGACATAACTAAACGAATTACTTCTAATGACAGACGATCGTAGAACGACCGAATGGCGATTTGTGATTTATTACTTTTTATTACGTCAAAGGCTTTCGCCTTTTTCATTTTAAAAGGTTTTTAATCTGCGTCACTATTCTGTTGTCAACGATCTTTATCTGTCTTCAAGATACCTTATAAATGTATCTCAAATACCAGAGGACGCTCTCAAACAGAGACGTCTGCAGACAGTATATAGTGCATACCCACTAATACGCAATTATTAGAGAGCGTAAAGTGTGGATAATATACGATATACCGCCTGAAGTACATTATCTGTACTTAGACCTCAGTATCTCATATTTTGCAACAATAGTCAAAGAAAGGGCTTAAGAATTGGGCTTATTTAGGGCAAGCAAAAATCGACCATTTTGAGGTCGATTTTTGCTTAAAAAGTTCTCTATTTGGACAGAGGCAAACCCCTATCTCAAGATGTACCTACTCCATCTCTTTTCGCCGATTCTTTCGATAATATTGTCATAGACCAAAGAGTTGAGTTCCCTCTGGATAGTTTTCTCACTACACCCCTTTATTCGTGCCGCGATGTCCTTTATGCTCACATCTACACCTTTTACGAAAAGTGACACTATTTGCTCTCGACGAGTTTGCTTTCTATTCTGAAATGAAGAAGCAATCGAAGGGCTGTTTTTAGTTGCGTGCTGAATAAGGACATTCGGGAGTGACGGTGTTTTTAGTCTAACACTTTCTTGTCCTTTATAATTTATGCTCTGTTGTCCTTTATCAACCCCTGTCAGAATTTCTGTCTTTTTACTGTAAGCAACTTCTTTTGAATCTCTGTCTCCTCCTCTGTTAACTTCGCTTAAAGTGAGTGCGTCGTACGAAGTTGAAACAATACCAGAATAACTTTCAGCGTTATCAAACATGGTGTCTTCAGCATCAACCGATATCATTTCTTTAGTTAAAATAGGCTGTCTTTTTTCAAGGACGGATTGTAAAACTCTGAAACCATCTATCAAAAGTTTACCATTCATTTCAGAGACAAGGCCCGTGGCTGAGGCAACATGAAGTAGAGATATTATCTCCATAACCGATTTAAGAGCGGAGGCAAATTCAGTTGTTCTGTCTTTTACATCATACTGCATCAGAGCATTCATTGAAGACAAAAGTACAACGGAATTCTTTCTTAAGCCATTCTTTATGGGTTCACTGCCATCAATTAAATCAGTAACAATGTAAAGTGCCGTCACTAATCTTTCCGACTTTTTAGCAATCATGACCCCGTAACCTTCTTTACTATTATCTTGCATAGTGTCCTTTGTTTGTTTTTTATAAAAATGACTTTATTGGCACTTCTGTCTCTTATTGTCTTATTAATTATAGTACTTCTGTACTTTAATAAAAACGTCTCTTTTAGTTGTTTACAGTGTCTATTCTATGCCTTTTATATAGTCTGTAAAGACTTGTCTAATACATTTTTTATGTCTTTATTAGTAGAAGCCTTTAGGTGGTGAAAATTAAACTTTTAATTGAACCTGCACAAACAACGAAGTATTAGATTTCATCTAAAATCTACAATCTGACATATGTAATCTTCATCAGTTATCCCTTATCCTATCTGTGTTTCTCTGTTACACTTTGGTTATAGAAGTGAACACTATTTACTATGGCTAAAGACAACACTCAAGACGAATTACCAATCCGAACAAGAAAAAGAAAAGCGAAAGATCCCATCTTAACTGAAACTATTTTAGGAGTGCTTGCGGTTGTGTCTGTTATGGTTTCTGCTCTATTAATATTTTCTATGGTTCACGCGGGCGGAGAAGGTGGAGAAATTCTTTTCACAGGACTTCAATCTATTATAGGAGTGTTTACATATCTGACACCACTACTCTTTTTATACTTTGCTTACTACTTATGGAAAGAAGAAATTCCTCAAATTAGTTTTATTTCTTTCTTGGGCAAACTTCTTCTAATTGTTGGCATCGCGGGCTTAGGTACGATCTTCTTCGGACAATCGTTCGGAGGATTACTAGGGGTTATGGCTGTTGGACCACTTATAAAATATTTTGCAATTTACCCAACTGTAGCACTGTTATTTGGAGTAAGTTTAATTGGTGCGATTATTATTGCAAATAGAAAACCATCTCTCTCCCCTCTTATGGAGGCAATACTTTCTATATATAGAAGTTTGAAAAATGTTTTCACTCTTCGTAAAGATAGCCCATTTGATGATGACGAATTAGTGCCAATAACTTTAGGGGAAGACGAACTGATTGAAAATGTAACGGACGAATATGACACTCAAGGACAAGGCGGTCTTCATGACGAACTTTTCGGAGAACTGTCCCCTGATGAGGACGGCATCACGCCGATAAGAGAAATTAAACAGAAGCCAATCATACTTACCCCTGACTTCGTACCGCCTCCACTTGATTTACTAAATTACGATACTGGAAAATCTGGTGCTGGAGATAGCCGTGCGAAGATGACCACAATTCAAAAAACACTTGAACATTTCCGTATCAACGTGGAGATGGGAGAAGTAACCGTCGGACCAACTGTTACTCAATTCACTTTAAAGCCGGCCCAGGGTGTGAACCTTTCCAAAATTGTTGCCCTTCACGACAACTTAGCCATGGAACTTGGAAGTGAGTTCTTACGTATTGAAGCCCCTATTCCAGGAAAAACTTTGGTGGGAATAGAAGTTCCAAATGAAAGAAAAGCAACTCTTGGACTCCGCTCAATGCTCGAACTTCCAGAATTCGCATCTGGTGGACCATTAACTCTAGCAATTGGAAAAAGTATTGTCGGGAAACCTCTCTATGGAGACCTCGAACGCATGCCTCACTTGCTTGTGGCTGGAGCGACGCGTACTGGAAAATCTGTAACTCTTCAAAATCTTTTGATGTCTCTTTTGTATAAAAACTCACCTTATGATTTGAAATTGATTATCCTTGACCCTAAGCGCGTAGAATTTACTGCCTATACCAATTTACCTCACCTCTACACTCCAATCATCAAAGAACCAAAGGGTGCTATAAAAGCACTCAACTGGGCGATACAGGAAATGGAAAGGCGTTATGAAATACTCGCAGAAAATGGCCAGGTAAACGTAACTGACTATAACAAAAAAATCTTGGCGCCAGCACTTGAAAAAGCTCGCAAGAAGGTAAAAGTTGGCGAAGAACTAACCGGAGTTCCACCAAAGATGCCTTATATAATCATAGTCTTTGATGAGTACAACGACTTCATGCTTTCTTATCCAAAGGAAATCTCTCCGCTTATCACCGCCCTTACACAAAAAGGTCGCGCTGCTGGTATTCACCTTATACTTGCAACCCAGCGTCCTGACGTAAAAGTAATCACAGGAACTATTAAGGCCAACATTCCTGCTCGTATCGCTCTTAAAACCACTTCACAAATCGACTCTCGCACTATTTTGGACGCTTCTGGTTCAGAAGATTTACTTGGAAACGGTGACATGCTTTACATGGCGTCTGACAGTAACAGACTTGTTCGTCTACAGGCTCCATTTATTTCCATGGAAGAAATACGCGCTGTGGTTTCATACATTAAGCAACAAAATGTAGAGTTTATTCCTGACCAAATAGATATATCTAAGGTTAAAATTGGTGTAACAAGTGGAAACATTTCTGGCGAAGACGGATCAGGTGGTGGTGAAGAGCCGGAAAATGACGAAGATTACATGAGCGCTAAAGACTACGTCATTTCAACCCAAAAGGCATCTACTTCATCTCTACAGACCGCATTTCGTTGGGGATACAACAAAGCGGCTCGTATAATGAACGATTTAGAAAGGTTTGGAATAATCGGTCCAGCTAGACAAGGAGAACGGTATCGCGAAATTCTGGTAGGAAGTACCACAAGCGCCGATGGAGATGAAATGGTGGAAAGAGACAC
>CAYGDF010000020.1:0-1410 GCA_964348675.1 uncultured Candidatus Saccharibacteria bacterium | reverse complement strand
ACCACTTTTCAAGTTTCTGGAGTAGTCACAAGAGCCAAAGAAATTACTCTGCAAGGAAAAGCCATCACAATTGATGACCACGGAAACTTCACCGAAACCTTGGTGGCTACCCAACCCTATACTATACTTGTACTAGTAGCAACGGATAAATACGGCGCGACAGAAGAAAAAACGCTAAGAGTGATTCCAAAATAATTTATAAATAAAACTATTAAGTAACGCATATGATGAAGAAAAAAGTTGCTAAACCAGCAAAAACAATTGGCACAAGAGATGTAGATGAGAAAGGAAACCGAAGTGGTAATTCCGATGCTCTGCTTCGTGAGATTCAAACAAAATTCGGAGAAGGCTCAATAATGAAACTAGGAAGCGCGCCTAAGGTAGACGTTGGTGTGGTCCCTACTGGTTCAATCGGACTAGATGCAGCACTCGGTGTGGGAGGATTACCTCGTGGAAGAATCGTAGAAATATTTGGACCGGAATCTTCTGGAAAGACAACTCTTACGCTCCACGTGATTGCTGAAGCGCAAAAGATGGGAGGAATTTGCGCGTTCATAGATGCGGAACATGCCATGGATCCAGAGTATGCTAAGAAACTTGGAGTAAATATAAACGAACTTCTAATTTCACAGCCAGATAACGGCGAGCAAGCATTAGAGATTACTGAATCGATTGTTCGAAGCGGAAAAGTAGACGTGGTTGTAATCGACTCTGTTGCCGCACTTACCCCTAAAGATGAAATTGAAGGCGACATGGGTGCACAACACGTTGGTAAGCAAGCCCGCCTCATGTCTCAAGCGCTTCGCAAGTTAACGGCGATTGCTCACAAATCAAACACGGTAATTGTTTTCATCAACCAAATCCGTATGCAGATTGGGGTGATGTTCGGTAACCCTGAGACAACCCCAGGAGGAAAAGCGCTGAAGTTCTACTCCTCTGTTCGTATCGATATCCGTAAAATCGCTCAGATTAAAAAAGGAGAAGATGTTGTGGGTGCGCGAACTAAAGTGAAGATTGTAAAAAATAAAGTCGCCGCCCCTTTCAAGACAACTGAGTTCGACATCATGTATAACGAAGGAATCTCTCGCGAAGGAGAACTACTTGCTTTGGGTGAGAAATTTAAACTGGTAACAAAATCAGGAACAAGTTATTTGTATGGCGAAGAAAAATTGGGACGTGGATACGATGCCGCGCGCACATACTTACGAGAAAATAAGAAAACTGGAAATGCGTTAGAAAAAGCAATTCGCAAAGAATTAGAAGCGGGCGCACTTTCTTACGCAGGTTCTGCTGACCCAGAAGAAAACGAGCAGCCGGAATAATGCTGAACCTCCACTAAAACGGCTTTGTCAAAAGGCTGTTTTTTTGGTACAATTTGGCCATTCATTACAAACTAATTGCTCAAATATC
>CAYGDF010000019.1:0-13725 GCA_964348675.1 uncultured Candidatus Saccharibacteria bacterium | reverse complement strand
AAAAACCTGTAACAAAAGAACAAGCGGCCCTGATTTTAGAGAAAAAAGAAAAAGATGCAAATACTGAAAAAATTATTTCTGAAAAATTAAACAAAATCTCCCCAAGTCTTTCTGCTGGCGTATCTCATTTTACTTCAAAAATAGACACAACTCCGCTTGGCTCCGTACTCACTATAAATGACTACACTGCCGTCTTTGCTTTCATGATAAAAAATGAACCGAAGGTAGCGGGGGATGTTTTTGCTTCAGAAATTGGGGAATATGCATTCAGTACGAGTACCCCTGATTTAACTTTTAAAGACGAAACTAAATCCAACCAAAACATGCGAGTCCTGATAGTTTCCTCTTCAACTTTTGTTTACGCGTTTTTTGGAGAAGATTATTTAGCGATTTCAAACTCGGTTGAAAATATTTTGCAAATGCGTGGTGCTATAATCAAGTAATGAGTGTTGCAACTATTTATAGCGCACATATCGTTGGGCTGGAAGCAGAAGAGGTGGCGGTTGATGTAGACGTCTCATCTGGACTTTATTCATTTTCAATTGTCGGACTTCCAGATAAGGCGGTTGATGAAAGTAAAGACAGGGTAATCGCTGCGCTAAAAAATTCTGGACTAAGAAATCCAAAAACTGAAAATCATAAAGTTACTGTTTCCTTATCCCCGGCCAATATTAAAAAGGAAGGTTCCCATTTTGATTTACCAATTGCGATATCATATTTACTTGCTTCCAAACAAATAAATAGAGAAATAAATTCTTCGTGGTTTGTTGGAGAACTTTCTCTAAGTGGAGAAGCCCAGGAAATGCGTGGCATACTTTCGATTGCAGAAAAGGCAAAAGCGCACGGCATTAATTCGCTTTTTGTACCAAGTCAAAATAAAGAAGAAGCGGCACTAATTGAGGGGGTAAACATTTATGGATACTCAAATTTAAGAGAAATCGTTAAACACTTTGATGGACTTGCTGAAGAAGGGGATGTGGAAAGTTTTATAGAAAAGACACCGTCAACTGAAATAAACTATGTCAGACCAGATTTCTTTTTAGATTTTAAAGATGTTCGTGGACAAGAGACAGCCAAGCGGGCACTTGAAATAGCCGCCGCAGGCGGACACAACATCGCATTGTACGGTCCACCAGGAACAGGAAAAACTATGCTTGCAAGAGCCTTCACCGGAATACTTCCACCACTTCGAAAGGAAGAAGTCTTTGAAGTAACACGCATACATTCTGTGGCACATACAAAAACTGGACTAGTAACTCATCCACCTTTCCGTTCACCGCACCACACCTCATCTTATGTTTCACTCGTGGGCGGAGGGGCGACTCCGCGTCCTGGAGAAATAACTTTAGCTCATCGCGGTGTCCTTTTCCTAGATGAATTTCCGGAGTTCGATAGGAGAGTAGTTGAATCGCTACGTCAACCACTTGAAGAAGGAATTATTATGGTATCTCGTGCGAAAGGAACTTTTGCATTTCCTGCGTCGTGTATTGTAATTGTCGCACTTAATCCATGTCCATGCGGGTACATGGGAAGTAAAATGAAAAAATGCGTTTGTTCTCAGGGAGATATTCAAAGATATGCACGAAAACTGTCCGGTCCGATTATGGACCGCATTGATATGTGGGTTCCGGTGCAACATGTTGACTATGAAACTCTTTCGCACGCAAGGGTAGGGGAAGAAACTGCTGGCATCAGGGAGCGAGTGGGGAAGGCAAGAAAATTTGCCGAAGAAAGATTTTTAAAAAATGATTCTACTTCAAGACTTAAAATGAATAAAGATATGAAAGCCAAAGATATTGCGAACCATATTAAATTAGACACTCAAGTAGAAGACTTAATGAAAAAAATGGCGACAACTCACACCCTCTCTCCGCGTGCGTACCATCGTGTACTTAGACTTGCGCGCACAATCGCTGACTTGAGAAAATCAGACAGTGTGAACGAATCCGATGTTTTAGAAGCGTTTCAATACAGACCAAAACTGTACGAGGATAGACTATAAAAAAAGAAAAACGACGCGCAGTGCGTCGTTTTTCTTTTTAAGAACTAAAAGGGATTTTTGGCTCCACGAACTTCGAAGTGAAGATGTGGCCCCGTAGATTTTCCAGTATTTCCCACCGTTCCGATTGTCTGACCCTGTGAGACACTTTGACCCGTTACTACGTTTACCTTACTCAAGTGAGCATACACGGTTTGTATTCCTCCATCGTGAGCAATAATAATCATGTTTCCATAACCTCCGTTATATCCTCCAACTTTCGCAAGAATGACTCTTCCCGAAGCAGATGCCACAACTGGGGAACCCATAGGTGCACCGTAGTCGACCCCGTTATGTCCGTGAAGACCTTGTGTTTTTCTTCCACCAATAAGCGGACGAACAAAGAATCCCTCTGGAGCACTAGAGTTGTATGAGTCTAGGAGTTTACCCGTAACGACAACCTTTCCACTACTTGTTTTCTTTGTAACAGTTACAGTTATTTCACCTTCTGGTACCAAAATAGTATCCCCCACCGCCAGATCATCGTCTGGAGATAGTCCGTTGAACTTACCGATATCAGCCGCGTCCGCTTTATATTTTTTAGCAATAGAAGAAAGAGTATCTCCTTTTTTAATTGTGTGCTTTATTCCCGTCATCGGCAGGATTACAAGAGTACTTCCCGGAGTAAGTGATTCGGACTTTAAGTCGTTAGCCCATATAATGGTATTTTTAGAAACGCCGAACAGTTTAGCCACAGTTGAAAGATTGTCACCTTTCTTAACTTCGTACACGCTGATAGTGTCGTTTGTCGGAAAATCAATCTGCTCGGTAGAAACACGAAGAGACCCGGAAGTCGCTGAAAGAAGGTCTGCTGACGGGGTTTCATCTAGAATCGCTCCATTTAAATCTTCGTCATCTACTACCACAGGTCTCATAACGGACATGTTTTGTGTAGTAGGGGAAACTTCCGTTTGATCTAAACTACCAGGTAAAAAAATAGCCCTCACTTTACCTGTGAAGTCAGAAAATACACCTGCGTGGGTTGGGTTTGGCTGCAAAATAGCCACAAACAGGGCTAGACCAATCACACTATTTTTAAAACCTTTTTTATGATTTGAGGATACCAAGGTGATATGTAGTTAATGAGAATTTACGTCTCATTAAGAAGGAATCCACAAGTGGGAATGCACGATTTCTACCACCTCGGACTTAGAGGTTATTTTAGCACAAAAGGGGCCCAGAAACAACCAGACAAAACCCTGAGAATATGTGGAGAAAGTCCCCTTTGTACTTGTAAATAAGGGTATACTAGGTTTAATTATGGCATCTCAAGAAAAAATAGAACAACTCGCTCAACTACAACAAGCGCGAGATGACCGCGGAGGGAGACATGGCAGGGGTCGTCAAAGTGGTGATGACCGCGACAGAACGCAAGGAAGAGGTGGTGTAGAAAGTACGATGTTCCACCCTCCAGTTCCTGGTAGAGGCGGAAATGACAAAGGGGGTCAGGTAGATGCGGAGGAACTGGCTCGCCAAGAAAGAAATCAAAGAGATGACGAGGCTAGAAGGGCGGGTCGCGGAACGGAAAGACCTCGAGACGACAGACGAGAACGTGACTCGCGAAGTGACCGAGGGAATTTTAGGGGCCGACAAGATGGTGGTTTTGTTCCAGAACAAGTTCAACCAAGGAGAGAGCCAAGGCCTGCGGTTGGCCAGGAAGCGGCAATTAGGCGTCCTGAAAACATTCCAGAAAATAGGACAGCAAAGATGATACTTGAACTTGGAAAGGTTTCCGTCGCACTAAAAACTCTTTGTGGTGGGTTATTAAAATACACCAAACACGAAGACACGGAATCAACACAAGTTGGGGAGGAAAAGACACGCCTAACCCTTGAACTCACGTCATATGTTGAAGCCTCAGATGAACTTAGAACGATGCTTGTTGATAAAAATAAGCCCACAATAGGGGACTTGGAAATAGCTAAAGCCCAGACCACTATTCATATGCTCGAACTACTTAGAGAGGTTGATAGTTTAGACAACGAGGCTATTTCACTTCCTGAGAAAGACACTATTGAGTGGCGACGTTTGGAGAAAGCAAAAAATGAATTGCGTTTATTTGTTGGCGACACAGAATCAATTACTTCTCTCGCAGAAACTACACTTCGAGGAGGAACATCAGTCGCAAGAATTCCGAAAGCGGAAAACTCTACAGAGGAAATAAAATACCAAAACCCTGCAGTTAACAAATTATGGAATGCTCTACACAAACAGCAGGACCCCGCTCAAGCTGTGCTTGCTTGGCACAGAGAATACGTTTTAGGAGGGGGTATGGACACCTACAGAAAAAACAACACAGAAACTCAATTATCTGAAGAAAAGGTTACTATTCTAAAAGAAACACTCTCTATCCTCGCGGAAAATTTTCGCGAGATTTACGAAATTGAAAATAGACCTGAACTTTATAAAGGAGAGGCAAATGAGGGCTTACCAACAGGGTGGGCAGATTTCAAAAGTTCAAGGCGAGGGGAGTACCTCCTTTATGCTGAAATTCTTAGCGGAAATATAAACCCAAAATCACCTTATGGAGAAGTAATTCAAAAGTGGTCAGTTGCTGATTTTGAGAAAGAACTTGAAAGAATAAAAATAGTTCCTGATAACTTAAAAACTATTTTTGAGAAGGCGAGAACACATGCGCCGACAAATTTCATACCTGCTGTGACAAGCACAGTTACACCTGAACCTGCGGTTGCAGTAGAGCCACCGTCTCCACTTACGACACCGGACGCACAAACAGAACCAGTTAAACTTTCTACAGAAAAATATAATGAAGTGGTTGCTCAGTTGTTAGAAGAACACCTGTCCGGAAAAATAATAAGTAAAGAGGAATTGATTAAAAAAGGGTTTACAGAAGAACAGGCTGAAGAATTCATGCAAATGATTAAATAGTTAGGGTTATACTAAACACACAATGGAAATGGAACCAAACGAAAAAAAACAAAAAATTGAGGAGTTACTTAGGCTTGCAAGAGAGGGGAAAATGACTCCTGAGATGGTGGCGAAAATGGCTAAAGAAAAATCCTCACAAGCACCCGCTATTGCACCCGCTCCGTCTACTTCTACGTCAACACCTGCGAGCACCCCTGTACCAACCGCACCACCTTCACACATTGACCTAACTTCTATTCCAACTCTGACTAACGTAACGAGCCCGGCGACTGCACCCGCAACGCCTGACAAGGCGAAGAAATATAGCGTTCTTGTGGCAGATTTGTATCCTTTCCTAAACAATATAGTGCTGTCACAAGAAAACGGAAACACAGTCTCTTTAGAGGATGCTCTTGCCACAAGATTTGATCTTTCATCACATGCTGTAAAAAAACTTATAAATAAATTAGACAGGGAGGCGAAGGTGATCGATAGCACTGGTAAAGTTTATAAAGATGTTTTAGACGCAAAAGCAAACTCCTTAACTGACAAAACCGAAACCTGGGATTTTGAAGATGATTCAGTCTCTCCACACACGCCGATACCAGCACCGACTCCGTCACCCATTACTGTGAGTGCTCCTGTTTCAGTCTCAACTCCATCGCCAGTAACACCTTCGACTGTTGTAAAAACACCAGTTGCAACGCCTGCACCAACTGCAGCCCCTGCTCCAGTTTCAACGACTGCTCCAATACCGTCACCCGCTCCACTTCCCAAGGTTGATTACACACCAACCCCTACGATAGGCCTCGCTCCAACTCCAGAGCCAAAACCTGCAACCGCGCCTGGAAGAGTTAAATTTACAACTGGAGATTTATTTGATTTTCTAGAACACAAACTTTCTAAAAACGAAATCAGTCTTTCTTCCGAGGAAATACAGAAGGAATTCATGCTAGAGAAAAAATATGCGGACGAGATAATCCAACACATGGCATCGGAAGGATTGCTGGATAAAGAAAAGAAAATAGTTTCTGCTGATGTGCTAGCACAGTTAACTAAAGGTTTTAATAGAAACGAAGTTCACGAATTCGACGCTCCAGTAAACCCATTGCCTCTAACCCCTACACCTGCGCCAACTCCAATTACTCCAGATATTAATTTAGATAATCTACCGTCAGATCCAGCCACTTCTCCTGCCCCAACTACTGCTGTGTCATTATCACCCGACAGCACCATTGATGTAGACCTAACGGTAGCCGTTGAAGATAAAAATGAAGGTTTGAGTAGAGCAGATAGAGCGGTAAACATGTTGAAAGATTTATACGCCAAAAAAGCCTCTTTATATAACACTCGCTCTAAGCAGATTTTAATTATAGCTCTTTCGGCTGCTGCTTTAGGTTTCTCTGCTCCCTATCTAGTAAGAAAAAATGGTGCGCCTGATCAACCAAACGCCGAAGCACAAAAGCAAAAAGAAGGGGAGAGCAAACCTCCAGCACCACCAGCAAATAAAGAATCTGGAAAAGGAGAATCGTCACCTACGGCACAGTTAAATCCAAACTATGAGAAATCTTTATGGTGGACCCAACTTAATCCTGAAGTAAAACCTTTAATTGAAAAGATTTTAAAAGCACCAGACGCTAAATCATACACTGTACAATTCCTGGGAGAAATAGAAATTCTTCATGAAGCAGGGACAGTTAACCCTTCGGCGAAAACCCAAGAAGACTTGGCTGTCAATGTTCTTCGTTTCCCAAACATCTTAAATGTTGCCTTTTCTGGGGCACCGATGGAAATAAGCGAATGTGTCGTAACCGCTCAAGATGAAAAAACACGGGTCACAAAGACCTGTTACTTGAGAAACAATCTTGGCAAATTAGCCAAAGAGATGAAAATGTCTAGAACTCAAGCCTTGGGAGGAAATCCATACCAACCCTTCTCAGCAGGGACAATAACGGAAGATTTCAACACATTAAAAAACGAATTAATCGCTAAAGCGAATGCGGAAGCAGTAAAAAAATAAATATATGGACGAAAATAAAACTTTCCAAGATTTAGTAAAAGAACTTGAACTCGGTGATCTTCCCGAAGAATACCAAGAGGAGGTTTTACTTTCTATCGCAACAGCTATTCAAAAACAATTCTTTCTGGACGTTTACAATAGAATCGGCAAAGAAATGTTTGACGCTCTCGAAGCGTCACTAAAAATGGGCGAAGAATTTTATGGAACAACATTAAAGCACCTCATCCCCGACTACGAAGAAATGTTCCAAGTTTCGCGAAAGAAAGTGCTCGATGCATACAAAAATGCGAAAATAGAAGAAGAAACTGCCGTGGTACAATAGTGCCAAATGGCAGACATCTTACTTAATAAAAAACAACGAGAAGCAGTTCTTCACACCGAAGGACCGCTTCTTATTTTAGCTGGCGCTGGAGCCGGAAAAACAAAAACAATCACAGAAAGAATTGTGGAAATTGTAAAGAGAGGGACTGACCCACGAAAAATCCTAGCAGTAACTTTTACAAACAAAGCCGCCAAAGAAATGCGCGAACGTATAGTTGGTAGACTCGAGGAAGAAAAAATAATTGAAAAAGAAAACCCTTTCCACCATACACCCTTAATAAAAACATTCCACTCTCTGGGACTGATGATACTATCCGAACAATCAGAACACGCTTCATTATATAAACATCCGACAATTTTAGATTCCTCGGACTCACTTTCAATTATAAAAAATGCGGTGGAGCAATTAGGAATCGACCCTAAAGTAAACGACCCTTCGAAAATTCGCTCAATAATAAGTAGAGAGAAGGGGGATTTTACCAGTCTTCTAGACTATCGCAAAAAGGTGGCGACGGCACAAATGGATATCATAGCCTCGGTGTGGAGAATCTATGACGAGGAATTAAAAAGACAAAAAGCAGTGGACTTCGACGACTTGATTGTCCGTGCGGTAAATATTTTAGAAGAAAATCCAAAAATAAGAGAATACTACCAAAATAGATTTTCATATATTCATGTGGATGAATACCAAGACACTAACGGTTCACAATACGCCTTTGTGAAGTTACTAATTAATCCTGCTCACAATAATATTTGTGTGGTAGGAGATACTGATCAAAATATTTATAGTTGGCGAGGGGCGAATTTGAGAAATATTTTAAATTTTGAAAATGATTTCCCGGGAACTCACACGGTTTTACTCGAAGAAAACTATCGCTCAACGGGAAATATTTTAACCCTTGCCAATACTGCAATAAAAAAGAATACCGTGAGGCAAGAGAAAAACCTTTTCACTTCGCAAGGGGAGGGAGACAAGATAGACATAACTCCAGCGTGGGACGAAGGGTCTGAGGCGGAGTGGGTGGCAGAGAAATGTAAGTCATTAATCGAAACAGGAGAGAGACCCGAGCAAATAGCGGTGCTTTACAGGGCTAACTTCCAGTCACGCGTACTTGAGGAAGCCTTCATTAGAGCAAACGTAACTTATAACCTCCTCGGAACTAAATTCTTTGAAAGAAAAGAAATTAAAGACGTGATGAGTTATTTACGTGCTTCAGTAAACCGACTTTCACAACCAGACTTGAAAAGAGTTTTTGATACTCCTAAAAAAGGAATCGGAAAGACGACTGTGGCTAAAATTTTTGCTGGCGAGGAAATGCCTGCGAGCGCTCAAATAAAAGTAACTAAAGTTTATGAATTCCTGGACAAAATACAAGAAGTTTTAAAAACCGAACCACTTTCTCATGTAATTCAAATGATTATTGTCGACTCTGGTATGGAAAAAGAAATGCTGGAGGGTTCTGGCGAGGACAGAGAGCATTTAGAAAATGCTCGTGAATTAGTTTCTCTAACAATTAGATACGATAACCAAATTGGGATTGAGGCTCTAACACAATTTTTGGAAGAAACCTCTTTGCAGTCCGATCAAGACAACGACACGGAAGAGAAAAATGATGTGAGACTTATGACGGTGCACGCCAGTAAAGGCCTAGAGTTCGAGAATGTTTTTGTCGTTGGACTTGAGCAGGATTTATTCCCGCATAAAAATATCGGCAATCGAAACAGAAGTAAAGAAGAGGAGGAAGAGGAGAGACGACTATTTTATGTGGCTGTTACCCGCGCTAAAAAACATTTGTATCTGACTCATGCTGAACTTCGCACCATCTTTGGACAGAAACAAATAAATGCTCCAAGTGAGTTCTTAGATGACGTTCCGGAAGAAATTACCAATCTTAACGACCTTTATTATAAACAAGGCGGGGGGAATATTGTCTATATATAGAAATTAAGGTTTTTTACTTTTGCGTGTTAGAGTTTCTTCATGACACCAAAGAAGTCCTTAGGACAAAACTTTCTAACCTCCATACCCGCTCGACTAGAAATCGCAAAAGCTGGGGAACTTTCTTCGTCCGATACTGTTTTAGAAATTGGGCCAGGGAAGGGGTTTCTGACTCGGGCGCTTTTAGACTCTGGCGCAAAAGTTGTGGCTCTTGAAAAAGATAGGGAATTAATTCCGCTTTTATCTGAAACATTTTCAGAAGAAATAAAAGTTGGAAAATTGAAAATAATAGAAGGGGACGCATTAGAATTTGATACGGTGGATTTAAAAAGAGAAGGTGAGAACTTTAAGTTAATAGCAAATATTCCATACTATATAACAGGTGCAATTTTCTCACGCTATCTTTCAAGTGTTTTCCCTCCGAGTTGCATGGTAGTTTTAATACAAAAAGAAGTGGCAGAAAGAATCGTGGCTAGAGACGAAAAAGAATCTATTCTTTCTCTTTCGGTAAAAGTTTACGGTGAACCAAAAATTGTATACAGGGTTTCTCGTGGCAGTTTCCACCCTATTCCAAATGTAGACTCGGCGGTGCTACAGATAAAAAATATTTCTAAGAAAAATTTTAAGAACCAAAACCACGAATCACATTTCTTTAAAGTGGTCCGTGCTGGCTTTTCTCACAAGAGAAAATTCTTGATTTCCAATCTGAAAGAAAAAATCCCAGAAATTGATTGGCTAGAAATATTTAACAAAAACAACATAAATGAGAAGGGGCGTGCTGAAGATTTGTCTCTTTCTACTTGGTTAATCCTTTCAAACGAATCTTTAGAAAATCAAAAATAGGGTCAGTGTGGATTTTTATAAAATTATTTTGACTGTAGCCTTCAATTCCAAATAATTCACTTTCTACAGTTTCGGCGTAAGTTCCAAATAACCTGTCCCAAACACTAAACACTCCGCCAAAATTTTTATTTTGTTTTTCCATATCCACATTGTGGTGTACGGAGTGATATTTGGGTGTTACAAAAATCCATTCGAAACTTTTTGGCAATTTTATGTATCTACTATGTGTCAGAAATTGGTAAGTGGAAGTAAAAAGAAAGATTGAGAGAAACAAAGAAAGGGGAAACCCGAGAAATAGGATGAATGAGTAGAAAACAAACAAACCCATCATCTCAAACCAAGACGAGCGAAAAGCGACACTTAAATTAAGCCTCGTGTCACTATGGTGAACAAAATGAAACATCCAAAGAGCGGGCCATTTATGGCAAAGTTTATGGAAAAAATAATAAAGTAAATCTAAAACAATAACCCCTAGAATAAAAAATATTGGGGTATTAGGGACTTCAAAAAGGTGGGGTAGTTTGGTGTTTATGTAGGTAATAATTACAATAACGCTTAGATTGGGAATTAAAAAATCTTTCATTACGCCAAAGGTCTCATTTATTAGATTAACTTTTGTGCTTTGACGTGAATAAATGCCGTCTTTTTTATAGATACTATAAACAAATTCAAGAATAACTAGCAAAAATAGCAAGACAAGGATTTTCATTTTATTTTAACATTGTAATCAATAAGCCAAATAAATACCACTTCTTTACATACGAATGTTAACAAAAATATTTTAAGCTCTCATCTACATGTATACTTAGATTATGGAACAAGAAACTCCCATATCGAATAATCGAAAAACTATAGCCCTGTTGGGCGCACTTGTCGTTATAACTGTGGCTGGGGCAATCATCCCAGCCTCTTGGTTTAAAGTCGATCGCCCAAACCAAACACTTGATTTAACCTCTGTAGACACAATAAATGTAACTCCTAAAAACAAAGATACTGATCAGCCACTTACATGGAAGCAGTTGGCCGAACAAACTTTCAGCGATCAACCAGAAATACTAGAAGAACTAAAATCAACTCCGATTGATAACAATGCCATCTCCCAATTAAACGACGAAGAGAATTTAACAGCCTCATTTTCCAAAAGTTTATATTTAGCTTCTGCTTATCTAAAAGAAAACGGGGTAACTGACGAGGAGTCCAAACAGGACGTAGTAAATCAACTTATAGAACAAGAGGCGAGTAAAATAATACCAACTGTTTACACATACAAAGATATAAGTGTGGCAAAAGCGGAAAGCAAAGACTCTATAAAAGCTTATGGGAATAGTGTGGCTTTTATTTTATCTAACATAATTACAGAGGCGTCTCTGAATGCAGATATAAAGGCGTTACATGATTACACTAAAACACAAGACCCTGCTACTATCGCCCCAATTACAAAAGATTATACGAAGGTGTCTGACATAGTTCAAAAACTATTAAAAATCCCCGTTCCTGCTTCTGCTACTGTGTACCACCTCTCATCGCTTAATCAGATAACAGCGTACAGAGATATGCTGGGCAACATGTCGAAAATGGCAACGGACCCGATGCGCGCAAACATTGCTTTAAAAAATTATACAGATACGGTTATCTCTACCATAAGTGTCTATAAAAACTTATCTGATTATTTTGACACAAAAAATATCGTATTTAATTCAAAAGAATCTGGCTATGTCTTTACAGTAGGATATACTCCTAAATAAGAACTATGAAAAAAATTATATTAAGTGTGGTTTTCGCTACAGTTATCTTCTCGGGTTCATCAATGAAAGCTAATGCACAATACGTAGTTTTCGACCCGACAAACTTTACCGCAAACTTGCCTTCTTCTATTTCCGCAGGCATATCTGCGGCAGCCAATCCGATAACATCGCTTCAGCAAACCTTAGACACTGTAAACAAAACCATTCTAATTCCTCTCAGGGATGCACTTACGGTAATACAAATACTGCAGAACAGTAAAATGATTACAGCTCTTATCACTGGCTCTATGGGTAGTGAAGGTTTACTTATCACAAACCCGGAACTTTATTTAAAAAACAAAGGAATTGCCATTACCCAAGGGGGGATAGATGACATTGCGAGACAAAATGGCATTTTTGGAAACAGTGTTATCGGCTCAATTGTCGCTACTGCTAAATTTAACTCTTCATCTCTTACGTTTAGATTAAATAATATCAATAAATCAAGCATTCCAAGCATTACCCAAAATAAAATCTGTAACGATGACGCCACGCTGTCTGCCATGGCACGCTCAGGCACAACGCTGACCGGAACCGATTACACTGCTAGGAAAACTGAACTATATGACGCGCTCTGTAGATGTGACCCGAACGCTGACACTGATACCGGAAAACAATGCGCTCGCAAACTAGCCTCTGTTAACAGTAGAAATCCATCACTTGATTCTTTCTACGCGATTACTCAAGGGGATAATGCTTACACAAAAGCCGAACTATCTAAAATTGCCATAGCTGAAGACGCGGCAAAAAAGAAAGAGCAACAAAAAGCAGACCTGGCTTCTGGTGGAGGAATTAAGAGTAAAACTACCTGTACTAAGTTCGCCTCAAATGGTGGGTGTATCGAGGAGGCGATAAGTCAGGCCAGTAGTGTCTTAAATGATGCTTACAAAAAAGCTTTGGGTTCAGGATTAGCAACTGCAATCAGTTCGTTTGGAAGTGGTGCAGGTTCTCTAATTGGAACAATTTTCCAAACTGTTAGTTTAGTACAAGGAATATCGACTTCGTTTGGTGGCTCTTCAGACGGAGGAGGTAACACTGGAGGTTCACGCCCCACAACTTATAACGGAACGACAACCGCGACTGGGTCTACAGGGACAAACGGGACTCAAACTTCAACTGCTGGATTTACTCAGGACTTAGTTAATAATCCGCAAACTCGAGCAATTCTGTCCGCTACCCCAATGGAGCAACTAAACTATCACAAAGACAGTTTATCTAGACTAGCAACGGCAGATAACAATTATATCTCCGTCATAGATTCATATAACTCTCAACTCGACGCTTTGGGAACTTGTTTTGATAACCTAGTCAGAGATTTTCCAGATGACACTGCGAGCGGGGCACAGTACGGTAGCCAGGTGGCGTCGGCTAGAAATTTTATCTCAACTACTAAAAATGCGAACAGTGGCGTAAAAGTTTCAATTACTGCCGAACTCGGTAAAATCGATGTGACAAACGCCTTGATAACAGATACCATAAACACCATTCAAACATCGAATTCGACTCAGGAAATCACTACGGCTTTCCAAAATTACCAGAATCAGGTGAGAGATCAACGTTTACCTGATTTAACTTCTGGAGTAGCAAGGGAGGGGGACAGAATATCATTTACTGGCTCTGTTCAAATATCCACAATGCAAGGTGGAACATACTACAACTATAATGCGAGTTGCGCGTCAATACGACAAGAGATTAATGCTAGAAGTTATATCATCGGGGCGGGGATGTAGAGTTGTTTAAGAAAAAGAGCGGCGCCTACGGCGCCGCTCTTTTTCTGTGCAAATAACTCTAAAAAATGGAGGGACTTCCATGTTACACTTCGAAGTATGAAACACTTTGGGGTTTATGCCGTATTGTCTGTAATGCTTATAGCATTGTTCGGTGGATTTGCCTTCCCAGAAAAGACTTTTGC
>CAYGDF010000018.1:0-14363 GCA_964348675.1 uncultured Candidatus Saccharibacteria bacterium | reverse complement strand
AGAGGCTTTATTTCTATTGCCCTTCGATTGATTCCTAAAGTAAAAAGTATATCCGAACTTAATTTACCAGACCAAATTATTCAAATTGCACGCGAAAGACAAGGCTTCTTTTTGGTAGTGGGTCCAGTTGGGCAAGGAAAGTCTACAACTCTTGCAGCCATGATTTCTCTAATAAACAGCGAGGCTAAGCGTCACATCGTTACCATTGAAGACCCGATTGAATTTCGTTTCGACCAAGATAAGTCTTTGATTGAACAAAGAGAAGTTGGGGTGGATACTAAGAATTTTTATGACGCCTTGATACACGTTTTCAGACAGGACGCGGATGTGATTATGATTGGAGAAATGCGCGATAAAGAAACAATATCAGCGGCTGTCACTGCGGCTGAGACTGGACACTTAGTAATTTCTACACTTCACACGAACTCCGCCGCTCAAACTATTGATCGCATTATAGATAGTTTCCCGGGTGATCAGCAGGATCAGATTCGTTTGCAACTCGCTTCATCTTTAATTGGGGTACTTTCACAGCGTTTGGTTCCCAGAACTTCAGGAGGGCTGATTCCAGCGTTTGAACTTCTTTTAAATACTCCAGCGGTCTCTAACTTAATTCGCGAGAGAAGAACACACGAAATAGATGTGTTAATTGAAACTGGTTCTCAGGAAGGAATGATTGATTTGGATAGATATTTGGCTAACTTGGTTAGAACGGGTGAAGTTTCAAAAGATGACGCTATCGCTTTTGCCAGACGTCAGAGCATGTTCGAGAGGTTGATTTAAAATTAAAGGTTAAGATTATGATTTTCCACTACACAGCAATAAACCAAGACGGAACAAAAATTGAAGCAGATACAAATGCTACTTCGCTTGATAATGCAATCCTTCTTCTTCAGAAGAAAGGGTTAAGTATCGTAGATATACAAGAAAAAACAGATGCCACGGGACTTTCCGCACTAGCTGGAGAATTTCACATATTCAAACCTAAGATTCATCAGAAAGATATTGTTATTTTTTCTAGACAAATTGCCACTCTTTTTGAAGCTGGAGTATCTGCGCTGAAAGCCTTTCGATTGCTTGCTGCAGAAAATAGCAATTTAGCACTGCAAGAAGAATTAATCGGTGTAGCAGATGACATTGAAGGTGGGGTTTCTCTTTCTGATGCGCTTGCAAAGAGACCTAAACTTTTCTCAACTTTTTATGTGAGCATGGTAAAGGCAGGCGAAGAAAGTGGAAAATTAAACGAAGGATTTTTGTACCTAGCGGATTACATGGACAGAGACTATGAACTTAGACAAAAAATAAAGAAAGCCCTTACCTATCCAACTTTTGTGGTTGCTACATTTATCCTTATAATGCTTGCGATGTTCGTGTTCGTAATTCCTAAAATGGCAGCGCTTTTTGCTGACCAAGGAGCGGAACTTCCTATGGTTACGCAAATCGTTCTCGGAATTTCTAATGTTTTCGTTAAGTACTGGATGGTTGTCTTTCCTGCCATGATTATAGGTGGATGGCTATTCTTCAGGTGGGCGAGAACTCCAAATGGTAAGGCTGCGGTAGATGAGACAATGACAAAAATTCCTGTTATTAAGACTTTGGTCCAAAGAATCTTTTTACAAAGATTGGCGGATAATATGAACACGATGCTTACAAGTGGGGTACCGATTGTTAGATCGATTGATATTACGGCGGATGTGGTTGATAATACGGTTTATAAAAACCTACTTGGAAGAGTTTCTAATAAAGTTCAATCAGGTACTGCTTTTTCAAAAGCGCTCTACGAAGAACCTATGGTTCCAAATATTTTGGTGCAAATGGTGCACATCGGAGAAGAAACTGGAGAATTAGGATATATTTTGAAAAACTTAGCCACATTTTACAGGCGGGAACTAGACAATTCTATCGATAGTGTAATTGGACTTATAGAACCTGCGATGATCGTGGGACTAGGCCTAGGAGTAGGAATTCTAGTCTCTGCGGTACTTTTGCCGATGTACTCGCTCTCGTCTGCTATTGGATAAAATACCCATAAAGGTTGAGTTTATCCCCACTTTTACTTGTGCTTTTCCTGTAGCGGTCTATACTTAATAACATCTACTAAAGATAGAAAAAAATTATGTCAAACACATTTATGAAAAAAGGTTTACGTGGATTTACGCTTATTGAACTTTTGGTGGTAATCGCCATCATCGGTCTTCTTTCAACGGTTATTGCCGGTCCAGTGCAGACAGGACTTAAGAAGGGGCGTGATGCAAAGAAAATTGGTGATTTGAAGCAGATTCAGAGTGCTCTAGCACAGTATTCAGCGGATAATGGTGGAACGTATCCGACAGACCTTGGTGTTCTAGTGCCTTCGTACATGGCTTTCTCACAAAACATGGCAGCAACTTCTAGTACAAGAGACAGAATAATGTATGTAACTTTTGCTGATACTGCAGGAAATCTAGTTTCTTATCACTTGGGTGTTCCTCTAGAAAACCAAAACGTGGTATTACAGGCTGACGCTGATTGTATGCAAGCCGCTTCTCCTACAGCGGGAAACGGTCTATGTTCTTCAACACTTGCAACAAGTGGAAACATCAACTTCTCTAACTACGGTAGTGGGTCTGGTCCAACTGGCGTTGCTACAGCAGGAAATGCAGCAGCAGGTGCAGTAACAGCAGACTTTGGAGGTGCTGGAACAGCAGAAGCGGCAGGTGGTACTTGTACAAACCTACTTTCGACCTGTATCTACGACGTAGTTCCACAATAATCTAGAATTATTTAGGTGTTTTACGTTCTATCTTTCTTCTTCGGTGCGTCAATCGGCAGTTACGTTTTAGTTGTCGCAACACGACTTAATGTGGCGTCTATAACAAAAGCGCGTAGTAAGTGCCTCTCCTGCGGAGAGGCACTTCGCGCGTATGATTTGGTTCCAATATTTTCTTACCTTTTTTTAAAAGGAAAATGTAGATATTGCAAATCCTCTTTCGGTATTTCCGCTTTAATGATGGAACTGATTTATGGTGTGATATTTACACTTCTTTATCATTTTGTATTAAGTGGACAGTCCAGTGTGATTGATTCCGTTTCCTGGATCATTTACTACACTATAATGTTTGTAACCCTCGGAGTGATAGCGCTTTACGATAAGGCGCACACATATATTCCAATTTACTACCTAGTAATTTATTTAGCGCTTACTTTAGGAATGCTTGTAATGAGATATACGGATACTCGTAGCATAATGGAATTATATGCACCTTTTGTTGTGGCGTTACCGTTTTTCTTGATTTGGCTAGTGTCTAAAGGAAAGGCTTTAGGGTTTGGGGACGTCATATTATTTTTCGGAGTCGGAGCATTTTTTGGTTTAGCACAAGGAATCGCGGTTCTCTTGATTTCTATTTGGATAGGAGCAGTATTTGGGGCTGTTCTTTATTTTTCCAAAAAAGAGTCGGAAAGAAAAAATATGGCCATACCTTTTGTGCCGTTCATTGTTTTTGCATTTTTGGTGGTCTTGTTCACAGACATTGATGTTTTTTCCATCGCTTCTTTATTTGCTTAGTGTTACCATTAAAGAATGAAGTTAGTATCTTTAAGAAGGCGCGGTATGCGTGGTTTTACTTTAATCGAACTCATGGTGAGCGTAGCGATTATGGTAACCATGACTACTCTTTTGCTTTATAATTATCCAGAATCTGCTGTTAGAATCACGCTCATAAATAGTATTCATTCTGTTGCGCTTTTAGTTCGCGAAGCGCAAGTCAGAGGAAGTGCCATTGATTCCGTCAACTCTACATTAGGCGGTTACGGTGTGAAGATAGCCATTCCAGCCAACGATACCACTCCAAGTAAAGCAATACTTTTCGGAGACACTATTTCAGGTGGCTTGAGTTCCTATGGTCTTCCAATAGGAAATGCTCTTTATGAAACATCTCCAATAGATGAAACAAAAAGTACCGTTACTCTTCCTAACAGATATAACATCACTAAGATTTGCGTGGGACAAAGTCCTTCTACTTGTACCACTTTATCTAATTCATACGTAATTATTTCTTTTGTTCGTCCAGACTCACTTCCGTATATTTATTTAAACGGTTCTAAGACAATTAATTATTCTAGGGCGTGTATCGAAATGCAATCACCACGTGCTCCAGCAGTTGGGCATACCAGGGCAGTAGAAGTGTATAGTTCTGGAATGATTAGAACCATCTTAACTGGGTGTAGTTAAAATTATTTATGAATTTATTTAAATTAAAAATAAATGAAACAGTAGGGGGATTTACCATCGTGGAAACTCTAGTAGTTTTAGCACTCTTTACAACCATTATAACTATTGCAACCGGTGCACTTTTTTCTGCGCAGGCGGTTAATACTAAATTGCAACAAACCCAGATTATTTTAGATGGAGTTAACTTAGCCATGGAAGAAGTAGTGAGAGAAGTGAGATACGGTTCTATTTTTTACTGTTCTAATGCAGTTCCACAAAATACACCCGATAGACAAAGTTGTGCTTATCCTACAGGGAATTCCGTTTTGACTTTTAAACCAGCTGACGCTATGACAGTAAACAATTCCTCTAATGACAGGGTTTCCTATTATCTTTTAAACGGAGCATTGTACAAGCAAAATTTTCCAGAGGGGGTTGCTTCTACGCCACTTCAGATTACTACCTCGGACGTTACTATAGAGAGTTTAAAATTTTATGTAAAAGGAGCAGAAACAACTTCTGCAGGAACTCCTGACTATCGACAGCCAGTTGTAATTGTAGCCATTTCTGGTGTAACACGCCCCACTCAACCACATATCACACCGGTCCGTTTTTCTGTTCAAACTACTGCCTCATCTAGGAAGTTAGATAAATAACAATATGAAAGAATTCTTTAAAAATATAATTAAATACAAAAAGATTAAAAAAGTAAGAGCCTTTACTCTTGTGGAAACCCTGGTCTCTACAATGATTATATCTTTAGTAATTCTAGGACCGCTTACAGTTGCCATTAACGCCTCAACTTATGCTAGACAAACCAAAGACATAATGGTTGGTACATATTTAGCTCAAGAGGCGACAGAGCTTCTGCACCATCTTCAGGATTCTATTTATTTAAAATGCGTGGCAGATAGTAGTTCCACAAATACAGTCTGTCAGTCTCAGGCAGATGCTAATGGGATATATGAAATTCCAAGAGAAACTTCCTGGAGAGTCTTCAAGAGTTATCTAACCTCGGGGGTTTCTTGTTTTGGAGCATCGGGTTGTACTTACGACTTTATAAACATGACAGCAAATGAAGATGCTGTTCCGACGAAGTATCTACCAACTGATAATCTCTGTAATAGTCTTTCTATTACATCTGACTTTTTGTATGTGTGCACCGGTGCACACGGCGCAGGGGGCACCCTGACTTCTTTTAAGAGAAGTGTGTTCCTAGAATCGGTTCCAACATTTTCTGGAAACGATGCCGCCTATAATGATGATATTAGAATAATAGTTTACGTAACTTTTAGAAGGCAGAACGGTTATACGAGAACTATTAAACTCACTGATTTTCTACACGCTAGACCATAACTATGAAATATATTTATTCAAACAAAAAAGTAAGTATGAGGGGATTTGTTCTTCCTTTCACACTTTTAATTTGTTCAATTATTCTCTCTATCGCCACTGCAATTTCAGTTATCTTAGTTAAAGAACTTTACTTCTCAAAAGTTTCTAGAGAGAGCCAAACGGCATATTATGCCGCTGATAACGGACTGGAGTGTGCTATTACGGTAGATGATACTTATGTAAATCCAAGTACAGGATTAGGTATTTTTGAATCAGTGAGTACAACTCAGGCGAGCGATGTTTTGACTCTCGTGAACGAAGAAAGACAAACACGAGGACTCACTGCCATAACTCTTTCAGGAGGAAATAGCATTAAGTGTGCCACTTCAGAAATTTTTAACGTTTCAACTAATGGATTTATTACACAGGATTATTCGCGCACAAACTCCCTTGGTAATGTTGAAAATGGCAGAACATCAATATTTACTCTACATATGAATTTGGGCGACGGGACAGAAAGATGTGCAAAAGTCACAGTTAATAAAACTTCCACATACAGGCAAATTATTTCTCAAGGATATACAACATGTCCTGGTGGGGCATATCCACCTATTGAGCGCGCTATTGTCAACGAAACCGAAATTAAGTAATTCTTCCAGAATTGACGCACTACTTTGTCGCCGAAAGATTTTCCTCGGTCATCGTACTATGTGTACGTCTCTCTCGTAAAATATTTCGGCTTCGCGTGTTGCATTCAATTCTGGAAGAATTATAAAACGCTAATTTATAAGGATTTTAAGGTACTTTTTATGGTATAATTGGATTATGAAAGAAGTGGAAGTAAAGAAGAGAATATATGAACTTCGCGGACTTCTCGAACGCCACCGTGTGCTTTATCATGTCCACGATAAACCAGAAATATCTGATGAAGTTTACGACTCTTTAATGAGGGAACTAGAAAAGTTGGAAAAAGAATATCCAAAATTCTATTCAGAATTTTCACCGACAGTACGCATAGGCGGAGAACCAATCGATCACTTCGTGAAAGTTAAGCACGAAGTTAAACAGTGGAGTTTTGACAATGTTTTTAATTTTGAGGATCTTTCAGATTGGGAGGAAAGAAATTTAACACTTCTTAAGAAAGAAGAAATAAATGATAAGCCCACTTACGTGGCAGAAATGAAAATTGATGGACTAAAAGTAGTTTTAACTTACAAGGAAGGAAATTTATTGCGTGCCGCGACACGCGGTAACGGAGAAGTCGGAGAAGATATAACGGAAAATATAAAAACAGTTAAATCAATTCCACTAACTCTTCCTGAAAAAGTTTCTGTAACAGTTGTTGGAGAAGCGTGGATGAAGAAAAAAGATTTGGATAGAATAAATAAAGAAAGAGAAAAAGAAGGTTTAGCTCTATATGCTAATACTCGTAACTTAGCAGCTGGGACTTTAAGACAACTGGACCCGAAGATTGTAGCAAAAAGAAATATTCAAATTTACGCGTACGATATAGAAGGTGGAAATTATAAAACTCAAGAAGAAGAACTTTCTAATTTAGAAAGTTTCGGTTTTTTGGTTAACAAAGATAGAAAAATTTGTAAGTCTTTAAAAGATATACAAAATTTCTATGACAAATGGATTGAAAAAAGACACACCGAAGATTATGGTATCGACGGAGTCGTTATTAAGGTAAATGAAAGAAGGTTGTGGGATGAACTTGGTTACACGGCAAAATCACCTCGCGCAGGAATTGCTTATAAGTTTCCTGCGGATGAAGTTGCTACAAAATTACTCGATATAAAAGTTCAAGTTGGAAGAACTGGAGCAGTTACACCAGTAGCCATTCTTTCGCCAGTATTAATTGCTGGCTCTACGGTGGCGCGCGCTACGCTTCATAATGAAGACGAAATAGAAAGACTTGATGTTCGTATCGGAGACACAGTTAGTTTGCGTAAAGCAGGGGACGTCATCCCAGAAATTTTTGGTGTGCTAAATGAACTTCGTCCGAAAAATGCGAAGAAGTTTGTAATGCCGACTAGTTGTCCATCGTGCGGAAGTAAATTATCACGGGTCCAGATTGGAAAAGAACTTTCCGCTGCGGTTTATTGTTTAAACAAAGAGTGTCCAGCTCAGCACCTAGAAGGCCTGATTCATTTCGTCAGTAAAAAAGGTATGAATATCGAAGGTCTAGGAGAAAAAATACTGGAAACATTTCACGACATCGGACTCATAACGGATGCACCGTCCATTTATAAATTAAAAGAAGTAGATATAGAGGGTCTAGAAGGTTTTGGTAAAAAGTCCGCCGAAAATATAATTTCTTCAATAAATTCTTCTAAAGATGTTCCACTTCATAGATTTTTATATTCCCTCGGAATTCGTCATGTTGGTGAACAGACAGCAAAAGACATAGCTAAACATTTCGTTAATTTTGAAAATATAAGAAATGCCACCATTTTAGAAATGTCTGAAGTTGATGGGGTTGGAGAAAAAGTTGGAGAGTCATTAGTTGAATTTTTCTCATCTAAAAGAAACTTGGACTTAGTTAAAGCACTTTTGAGAGAGGTAAATGTTGAAGAAGAAAAAAAGAAAATTGGCACAAAATTAAAAGGACTCACTTTTGTAATTACAGGCACCTTAACATCTCTTTCTCGTGATGACGCCAAAGAATTAATTGAAAACAACGGCGGTAAGGTTTCCTCGAGTGTTTCCAAAAGTACTGATTATCTACTAGCGGGCGAAGGTGGAGGAAGTAAACGTGATGACGCTGTGAAATTTGACACAAAAATTATCAGCGAGAAGGAATTATTGAATATGTTATAATCCTCCTATGTCATTTACGAAAGAAGATCTTGCGAATATTGCGTCTCTGGCCAGAATCACGATTGCTCCTGAAGAGGAAGAAAAAATGCTTCACGATATGCAGGCGATTTTAGGGTATGTTTCGGAAATAAACGAAGTAGAAGGGGAACTTAAGCGCGGAGAAGAAGAGGTGTATAACGTGGTGCGCGAAGATGTCATCACTAACGAGACTGGTTCAAATACAGATGCGATTCTCGCTAACGCACCAAAGGTAAATAACGGTTACGTGGAAGTGGAACAAGTACTCAAATAAAATGTCTAAAACTCTTAAACAACTGCATGATGATTTGAAAAGTGGAGCGATTACAGTGGAAGCTCTCGTTGAATCATCCAAAAAAATTATTTCTGAAAAAGATGGCGATATCCACGCTCTTTTGGGAATGTATTCTGACACTCTTGTTTCAAATCAAATTACAAAAGCCAAAGAAATGTTTTCAAATGGAACTGACACAATGCTTACAGGTATTCCGATTGTACTAAAAGATAATATTTTAGTGAAAGGTGAGCATGCAACTGGAGCATCTAAGATTTTAGAAAACTACGTGGCAACTTATGACTCAACAGTTGTTAAGAAACTAAAAGAAGCCGGTGCTATTTTAATCGGACGAGCCAACATGGATGAATTCGCTATGGGTGGTTCTACAGAAAACTCTGCCTATGGCGTTACAAAAAATCCATCAGATACAAGTAGAGTGGCTGGAGGTTCATCCGGCGGGTCCGCAGCGGTTGTGGCTTATGGTGGAGTGCCTGTTTCCTTGGGTTCAGACACTGGAGGTTCAATTCGTCAGCCAGCATCATTTTGTGGAATAGTTGGGTTAAAGACTACTTATGGAAATGTTTCTCGTTTTGGACTAATGGCCATGGGAAGTTCTCTTGATCAAATCGGTCCTTTCGGAAACTGTGTTGAAGACGTAGAAGAAGTGTACAAAGTTATTTCTGGGCATGACCTGATGGATAGTACTTCACTTCCTGAAGAAGCACGTAATAAAAATCCTGAAACTTTAAAGAAAGTGATTGGTGTACCAAAGTCATTTATCGAAAGAGACGGTATTGATAAAGAGGTTTTAAAAAATTTCAATGAGTCTATTGAGAAACTAAAAACTTCTGGTTATGAAATAAAAGATATATCAATTGAGCACTTGGAAAAAGCGCTTTCGGTGTATTACATTTTGATGTTTGCGGAAGTTTCTAGTAACTTGGCGCGATATGATGGAATCCGCTATGGACTTTCTCACCCAGGAGAAACAAGTATTAAGAGTTATTTTGAATCCCGCACTGCTGGATTTGGGGACGAAGTCCGTCGTAGAATTTTGTTAGGAACGTATGTGCTTTCATCTGGTTATTATGATGCTTATTATAATAAAGCAAACTTAGTTCGTGACATGCTTAAAAAAGAATTCGCTCGCGTCTTTAGAGACATAGATATAATTGCAACACCAACTTCTCCAATCCCAGCATTCAAAATTGGGGAAAAATCCCATGACCCACTCGCTATGTACTTGGCTGATATTTTTACCGTTCCGGTAAATATTGTTGGAGTACCGGCGATTTCTATTCCTTCAGGTAAAACAGAAAGCGGTTTACCGCTTAGTATGCAGTTCATCGCACCTCACATGAAAGAGGAAGTGTTATTCACTATCGGACACGATTTCGAAAAGTTATACTAAAAAAAGCTCACAGTATAGGACTGTAAGCCTTAAAGCCTAAACTTGTTTACCATTTAAATGGCTTCATACTCAATCGACTATCTTTTCAACAGAGTTTACGATTTTTTGCTATGGATAAAATATACATGGCTTTTTACCATTGTAAAAACAAAACCGGAAGATTATTTAGCGTTACAGAAAGATAACAAATGGGATGGATTACGAGACAGAGGATGGTTTAATGAATATTTTGAGGCGCAGAATAATCCCGTTCCTCCTGTAGAAATCCATGAGTCACTATGGCAACGCATCGCTGAAAAGTTGGGGTACAAGTTAAAAGATAGTGACAATGACGGAATACCTGATGTGTCTGATCCTGCACCGAATGACCCAAGTAACTTAACTTCGGCAGAACTTAAAGAAAGATACCAAGCAGATTTTACTTTCTCTGATCATATTAGAGATATATTTGGTCTTTCTCCGAAAGATAACGATGGTGACGGGGTTCCAAATAGTTACGAACTAACCCATAACCTAGATCCAAAAAATCCTGACTCAGATCATGATGGCTTATTGGATGGACAGGAATTGGTAATGGGAACTGATCCGCTTAACAATGACACTGATCATGACGGTATAGTGGACGGAAGGGACGAGGCAAATCTTGACCCCATGATTTCGTCTCACGGTACGGATTCCGATGGTGATGGAGTGAGCGACGTAATGGAACTTAAATTAGGAACTGATATTCACCTGAAAGATACAGATCGCGACGGAATACCAGACGGCATGGATACATATCCGCTCGACGCAAATAACTTAGGACAAATTCCCGTATTAGATTTTTCTAAACAGACAGAGGCTGTACAACTTCATATACAGAGTCCTCTTTTAGCATTCGTTGCCCAATTATTTTCAATTCTGGCAATCGTAGGGCTTGTTCTTTTTATAATGTTTTTACTTTGGTTTATCTATGAATATTGGTCTGCTCAACTTCATTATGAGCATCATTTTAATGATAGTCATGATAAAAATCATGGAAACGGACATAAAAACGAACATGCACCAGCCGGTATTCCTGGACTTGCTGTTGGAGAATATGTTTCTCCTCATGCTCCAAGCCACGAAGAATTCGAAGCACATCCTCGTTGGGCAATCATAGAGGGGTATATGGCAAGTAACACGGATTCGTTATGGAGAATCGGAATTCTAGAAGCAGACACAATGCTTGCAGAAGTTTTAGCAAGTAAGGGTTATAAAGGGGCAGATGTCGGAGAGATGTTGAGTTCGGCAAGTTTCAAAACTGTGCAGTTAGCGTGGGATGCACACAAAATTAGAAATAGAATCGCTCACGATGGTTCTAACTTTACCTTAACGGAGAGGGAAGCGAAGAGGGCTTATGCATTGTATGAAGCAGTGTTTAAGGAATTGAGGGCTATTTAGAAAAAATATTTAGATTGGATTTGGTCACAAAACTACCTCGCTTTGCTCGAAGCAGTTTCGCGACCCCGTATTCAAATCCCATCGTAAGCCAAGTAGTTGGCTTACTTCTATTTCAGCACGAAAAGTAAAAACATCCATTTTGATAAATGGATGTTTTTACTTTTTGCGCAGTCGATGGGATTTGAACCCACGACCCCCGCCGTGACAGGGCGGTGCTCTAACCAGCTGAGCTACGACTGCATATTTTTATCTTACTATATCAACCTTATCTATGCTTAGAACGTTATAGCACCGCCCTGGTCGGTACTCACTACTTTATTTCGGGGTAAACCCATAAGAGCTGAGCTACGACTGCATGATTTTATTTTACTAACTTTCTCATTCTAGCAGAAAACTAGAATCCGTCTAATACGGGTGTCGGCGGGTGGGAACGATCCACCGACCTTGGGCTTATGAGTCCCACGCTCTAACCAACTGAGCTACGCCGACATATATTCAAATCTCTTTTCTTTATTTAATTGTTTAAGCGCCGTCCACTACGTGGACGGCGCTTAAACCTTACTGTCACGTAGTTTACTTGTTGCGGAGACCAGAATCGAACTGGTGTCCCGAGGTTATGAGCCTCGTGAGTTACCTCTACTCTACTCCGCTATATTATACTTACCACACATAAACTTTTACTGAACTCCATAACCTCGAGGTTATTCGCACTATTTGCTTCGCATGGAGTTACCTCTACTCTACTCCGCTATGTTTTTACTTATATCATTTTCTAACCACAAACAATCTTTTTTAGAGTCAGTGAATAATACCACATTTAGTGCCTTAATACAAGCCTTATTTTTCTTCTTTCATGCCCCACCCTTCATAAATCCCCGCATTCTTTAAAATTTGCTTACTGTAGCGTTCGTATTCAAAAAGCGGACAAAGTGTGGCACGTGTTGGAGAAATAGAAACAGAGACATTTACGGCCTTTTCAGGTTGCTCTTTGTTTTGAAACATAAATTGAAATGTCATATTTACTATTTCAAAAGATTTGAATCTTTCTTCAAGTCCGAGTTCATTTAAAGTCTCTGAAAGTATTTGCATGCCACTGTGTTCTCTAGAAGATGGAAGTGCGAGACGCATTTTTTTCTTACCATCGTTATATGACAATGTAATAGATTTAATTGATGCTTTTATAAAAGGCGTACCTTTATTGTACTGAACGAAATCAAGCGAGAGATTTTTAAGTGGGTTCATATCAAAACTCTCAACTTTTCCTTCGTATCCGCCATTACATATGATTCTTAAAAATGTATCCATGAAAATCTGTTTCTGTTCCTTTGAGACATTTCCAGCCACAAGAACAACTTCTTCGTTTGGAATATATGCGATGCGAACGGTTTCTATTTTTCTAACCACGTGCTTTTTATCGATTTCACCAGTTTTACTATCTATTTTATTTTGAACGTCATAAGAACCTTGGAATTTTGATTCTACATAAAGAATGTCATCCAAATATAAATTTTCCATTTCTTGTTCTGTGGCGTTGTCATCTTTATTCGCGATTCGCGTAAACTCACGAGAGAGTTCTGTTAATTTACTTTCTATTTCCACCTTTTCTATTTTTTTGGCTTCATAAGAGATGTAACTTTTCGATGAATAGAATGCGAATAAAAAGGCAAGTTTATTCGCAATTTCTTCATAACGAAGATAAATATACAAAACGATATCGTGAGGAGAAACGCACTCCACCTCAGGTTCAAATTCTTTACCAGTCTCTTCTTTAAAAAGTTTCTTGCCCAGAGTAGCAGTATGTTGGTTCGTAATTGAAGACACATAAGATAAATCTTTTAGCACCTCTAATCTTTTTTCTGTGCCTAAAGATTTGATTGAATCCTCCATTAACTGTACAGCAAGTTTTCGTGGAGTCTGGTCGTTTATTTCAAAAAATAGTTGAGCGCCGTGTTTTTGGGCTAGTTCCGATATAAGTGATGGGGCGAAAATTTTTGAAAAGTATTTTTTAGTTGAAAACGATTGAGCCATACGAAAATTGAGGATAAAAAACTAATAGTGGGTAGCAGTTTAGCATATGAATCTAAACCGTATGTTAGTGAGGGGTCATTTATTTACAAACACTGCTTTGTCTTGTAATATATTATTAATATGTTAAAAACTATTTGGAATTTTTTCGTCGCGGTCTTTGATTTACTTTGGCAGGGTATACTCTTTGTGTGGTTGGCACTTAACGCAGTCGGAGAATGGTCACATCATGTTATTCACTCCAGTTTAAAAGCGAACCCATTCATTGGACAACTATCTCTTTTTGTCGGAAGCCTCTTGTTTAGTCCGTTTCCTTGGTGGACCGCTTTCATTTTCATGTTGATACCTTTGCCGATTGCAATTCCTATTCTTGTTGTATTTTTTATAATGTTTATTGTGTCTTTCGCAACCAATCTTGTTTTCGTATAACTATTTATGAGATTCGAAGACAAAGTTGAAATACTAAGAATAAAGAAACACGGAGGAAAAGAAACGAAAGAGTTTTTGAAAGATGTTAAATCTCTTACGGAAGGTGAGGCTTTTGAATACTTGCTCGGTGAAGTGAAATTTTGTGATGCGAAAATTGACCTATCCCTACGCCCAATGATTCCTCGACCTGAGACTGAATTTTGGGTGAAACAAGCAATAGAAAATATTTTAAATACTAAACGCGGATTCACGCTTCGCGTTTTGGATTTATTTTCTGGTTCAGGAAATGTTGGTATTGCGGTTCTTAAAAATATTCCAGAAAGTATAGTGGATATGATTGAACTTGATCCAAAATTAAAAGAGCAGATAGAAATTTCTGTTATTAAGAACAATATAAAAAAACTACGCACGCAAATCATAACTGGAGACACGTGGAC
>CAYGDF010000017.1:0-14557 GCA_964348675.1 uncultured Candidatus Saccharibacteria bacterium | reverse complement strand
ATTTTAAATTAAAGATTTAAATGTTTTTCAGGTCGTTCATGACTGCATCCACATCATCAGTACTATACTTCGGCATATATGACTGTCCGCCTATTTCTTCTCTGTCTTCTTTTGGTGCTACACCCTCGCGTCCTTCCGGTTCATTTATTTTCAAATTAACACGTGCGTTATTTTTCATACCAACTACACGTAAAAGTGTACGGAGCGCCTTCGCTGTTGCTCCGTCGCGACCAATTATCTTTCCCATGTCCTCACCCGCAACATCAAGCGTAATCAAAACACCCATTTCATCAACGCGTCTTTCTACTTTCACCTTATCAGGATTATCTACCAATGCTTTCACTACATACTCAACAAATTCTTGGTCTTTCATATTTTTTTGTTTTATATATCTATCGTAACAGTAATTTTGCAATCAACTATGCAAGTTATGCACATCATTTAACCTAAGTAAGAAAATAGCCTTAGATACGCGGAGCCTAGAAATTTTTAGAAGGAGATGTAGATAGAACTACATTGACTGATAAAAATTCCGTAGCGACAAAGTAGATGAGACTATTTTGTTATTTAGGCGGCCTTTGCTTCTTTCTTCACCTGAACACTTTTCTTAGGAAGTACGTTTATCTTCTTACCAGTAAGTACTCCTTTTGAAACTAAAAGGTTGTGCACTGTCGGAGAAACTTGTGCTCCCATTTTAATCCAGTGATTCACACGTTCACCTTTTGCTTCGAAAATTCCAGCCTTAACATTATACGTTCCAACAATCTCAGTGAACTGAGATGTCTTTGGTTTGAGTGTGCTTTCGGTAACAATAAGACGGAAATGTGGGTCGTTCTTGCGTCCAGTACGTTGTAATCTGATTTTTAACATGTGGCTAATTCTAACATAATATGGGAAAAAAGGAAAGCCCTGCGCGCCACGGGAAACCGTGGGGCACAGGACGTTCACGCACGCAGCCCTTTCTTGAAGACTGTGACGCGGACGATGCAGTCCGACTTGGGGTCGGGGTTGCATTTGTGGTCGCGAAGGTTCAACCGTGGGTCGGCCTTCGGTCTCGGACACTCACATTTTCCACCTTGAGGACACGGGGGGAACCCAGCGTCGCTGATAGCGAATTTGTTCGCGTCGTCGTAGAAGAGGTCGATCAACTCCTCTTCTTCCACTGTCAGAGGATCGACTGCAAGAGCGGTAGTGGGCATAATTATGCGCCTCCTTTCAAGGCCTAATAATAACATAAAATGAGAAAAGGCGCTCGGTGTGGATAACGCGAGCGCCTCTTTTTGTCCATCGGGACGTCCAATCACAAAATCGGATTGGTAAGTTCGAAAGCGACGTAAACGAGCGGGGCTGCGGTGAGCAACCAACCCGTCTTGTAAACCTTCACCCAACGTGGATTCTTGCTGACGATTTTTGCCAGCCAGCCCACCGCAGTGACGCAAAGACCGATGAAGGCCACGCCAAGCATGCAGGCTATCACGTTCACCGACTTGAAGCCGGTAAACCCCGTGAACGCAGCGGTCACTGCGATGAAAATCGCAAGCGATGAGAGCAACAGCGCCCACCGCTTTTCTTTTTCAGTCCAAGGTTTCATTTCGATTCCTTGGTCAGCGCAGGTAGAGTGCCACCACAAACGTGACGGTACTGGCGACGATGAGCCAGATAGATACCCATCTGGACATGTAGATGTAACCATCCAACGTCGCGAACAACTCCTCGTCCTTGGGCGTGAAGATGCCCGTGGTCATGAAGAGGAAAATTGTGTTGACGGCAAGCCACCCCCACAAAACCGACTCAACGACGCGGACGTACTCATGACGTGAGTCAATGAGTAGCAGGAATCCTTCCATCATGACCGCGAGCAGAAACGCCACGGCCGGATGCAGTTCATCCAAAAACTTTTTCATGATTTTTCCTTTCAGCTCATGAAGTTGGTGATGGTCTCGAGAAAGGCCGGATTGATGATGGTCTGGTCGATGAAGTACATGATGGCCACGAGCACGTAGAAGAACAACCCCATGAACATCGCCCGGTACATCTTCTTTTTGAAGAGTTTTTTGATTTTTTCGTAATTCTTGAACTTCTCGTTGTCGTAGACCCACAACACCATGTAGAAATGGTATCCGAAAATGGGGAGGGCCACGCTGACGGTGACCACCGTAGCCACGAAAACCAGGAACAGCGTCGTGACGAACGAGATTTCGTCGGTCACGATGTTGAAGCCCATCAGGCCGGTGGTCGACGTCGATGGAAGCAGGGTGTAAACAGTCATGGAAATCTCCGGTTGAATTGACAAAAGTGGCGGAATTGCCACAAATAACAGCGACCTTTATTATAACACGAAATGGTGCATTTTGTCAATAGTATTTCCGTGTATCAAAACTAACCCGCTTTCTCATAAAAACCAGCCTGCGGAAACTGACGAGCCGAGCACGAGTTGCTTTTCTAGCAAGAAAAGACAGCGTCTGGTTTGTTGAGAAAGCAAAAAAAATTATTTAAAATGAAAGAGTCTAAGCAATCAACTGATAATCAATCAATCTCAAGTCTAAATTAGCGTTTTTTACTTTGATTTTTACAGGTGTTCCTATTTTCCACTCAATACCAGTCCTTTCGCCAAATACTCTTCCTCCTTTTTGGTCAAAATTATAAAAATCATCCCCCAAATCACGAAGTCGTATCATGCCTTCACATCGACTTTTCTTTTCTTCCACATAAATCCCCCACTCAGAGACTCCAGTAACCATACCGTCGAATTCTTGGCCAATGCGGTACGACATATACTCCACCTGTTTGTACTTAATACTTCCACGTTCGGCATCTGACGCTTCTTTTTCACGACGTGATGCTTTTATACAAAGTGCCTCGTATAATCCGCGCTCTGCTTCCTTTGGATAATCCCCTTCTAGAACTCGCATAAGTAGTCTATGTGTTAAAACATCGGGATAGCGACGAATAGGAGAAGTAAAGTGTGAATAATAATCAAAAGCCAAACCGTAGTGTCCAATATTTTTCGTACTATAAATAGCCTTTGCCATTGAACGAGTGATGTGGACCTGAAGTAAAGCCTTCTCTGGTCTGTCCGCCATCTTGATTAATAGTTCGTTTAAATCTTTTGAAGGAATAAGTCCGTCCATAAATCTCACTGTGTATCCAAGTCCGCGAATGTACAAATCCAAATCATGCATTCTGTCCGCGTCTGGTTTATCATGCACGCGATACACACAAATCGCTTTCCCCTCTCCGTTTACTTCTTCTTGTTTCTTTGTGATGAACTTACTCACGTATTTGTTCGCAAGGAGCATGTACTCTTCTATTAATTTATGAGTATCCCCACGCGCCTTAACGTACACATCAATTGGCACTCCTTTTTCATCTAATTTAAATTTAACTTCGTCAGTTTCAAGCGAAAGTGCTCCATTTGCGAAGCGGGCTTTGTTTAACTTCTTTGCAATTATATTTAGCGTGTTTAATTCTTCGTAAAAATCCCCTTGTTTTGTATCAAGAGTAACTTGAGCATCTTCATATGAATATCTACGATGAGAATTAATCACTGAGCGCCCAAACCATTCGCCATGAACTTGTCCTTCATCGTCTATTTCTAAAACCGCAGACATAACTAACCTGTCTTCTCCTTGAACTAGAGAACAGAGGTCATTTGAAAGCACTTCTGGAAGCATAGGAATAACGCGGTCCACCAAATAAACAGAAGTCTCACGAGCAACTGCTTCTTCATCTAAATGCATGCCAGGTTTTACATAGTGAGACACGTCCGCGATATGAACCCCGAGTTCATAATGGCCGTTCTCTAACTTTTGAAATGAAATCGCATCGTCAAAATCTTTTGCGTCAATTGGGTCAATTGTAAAAGTAGGAATCTGGCGAAAATCGCGTCTATCTTTTTTATCAGCCTCTGTAATTCCTTTTCTGTTTATTTCTTCCGCTTCTTCGTTTACTTCTTTTTTATGCTCATCAGAAAATCCACGTTCAAGAGCATACGCCATCATTTCCGCATCGTTTTCTCCAGGATAACCGAGAACTTTTGTCACTTCGCCGATTGGAGATTTTTTCGCATCAGTCCAGTTCGTAATCGCCACAATTACTTTCATTCCGTGTACAGCGCCATCAATTGCCTCTTTGGGAACAATAATGTCCGTATACATTTTCTTGTCGTCAGGAACTAGGAAATACAGTCCATTTTCTTCTTCCAATATTCCAGCGTAACCTTTTTTACTTCTTTCAATAATTTTCGTAACTACTCCATAAAGTTCATCCTCGCCTTTGGCGTTTTTCTTCTTTCCTAAAAGTTCCACTTCCACTGTGTCGTGATGAAATGCAGTATTTAGGTGGCTGTGGTCGACAAAAATAGAGCCATCCGCCTCAAGTTCCGCCACTCGCACATATCCGTCTTTTTTAGAAGTAATACTAATCTGCCCCATATAAAGTCTCTGCATATTAGTGAATACTATATCATATTTTGACAGCATATCGAAAAGTGGTAGTGTTATGAATGAACAATACCTGTTCGTTGTCCACCATCCACCCAACTGGAGAAGTGTTATGCAAACTTACGCTGACCTGAAATTCGCACCGACTGGCTGCCCGCCCAATCACAAATTCATCATCGACGCTGTCGAGGGTGGACAACTCAAGATCGCCGCCACCGAAGGTTTTCCGTTGAAGAGCGGACGGATCTCGCCCTACTTCTTCAACTCGGGCCTCTACGTGGCTGGCAGCGAGTTGGCCCGCCTCTCGGAGCAGTATGCCGAGAAGCTGCATGACTCCTTCGGCGAGAAACTGGAGGACTGCGTCCTCTTCGGACCGCCCTACAAAGGCATCGCCCTCGCCAACCTGACCGCCATCCAACTCTGGGGCTTCCAGGGCACAGAAGTCCTCGGGGCGAGTAACCGCAAGGAAGCCAAGGGTCACGGCGAAGGCGGCCTCCTCATGGGCGTCACCGACATGTCCGGTCGCGACGTCATCATCATCGATGACGTGATTACCGACGGCGCTTCCAAGCGCGGGGCGGTGGAACTGGTTCGTGCGGCCGGAGGTAACGTCATCGGTGGCATCATCGCCTTCGACCGCCAGGAACGTGGAAAGGACACCGACCTCTCCGGCGCCCAGCAGTTCGAGCAGGAGTTCGGTGTGCCGATGCACGCCATCGCAACCTTCGCCGACCTGATCAAGGTCTTCGAGACCTATCCGAACGAGGGTGGGAACCTCTACCACGGCATCCTGGACCCACTGCTCGCTTACGGCGAGCAGTACGGCGTAGCGTTCTGAACAAGGACGCCAGCGCGAAATAAAAGGCACCCACGGGTGCCTTTTTCATTTAACTTTTTTCATGATAGTGTTACTTTGGAGCAGTTCATTCTGTTCCTTTTTCTGAAATTCGAAGTACCATCATTAAATCACGAGGAAATACGACATGTTTTATCTGAGAATACGAGTCAAACCAGGGGCCATAGGTGGGAAAACCCTTGACCTCAATAACAACGCCAATCGCGTCCGAGCGGTCATGCTCGAAGCGTTGATTCACACCATGGGTGCCGACAAACTCCGCCCGGAGAATATCGACACCAAAACATCTTCGTCGTTGCGCGAGGACAAGATGCATCACCACGCCACCGTACAGATCTTCACCTCCGACCCGCGGTGGGTGGCGCTCGACAACGAGAAACGAGTGGCGAAGTTCACTGCTCGCGTCGTCGAAAAAATCCCCGCCCTCGGTGACGGTAACCTCGGCGTCTGGGTGATACCGAGCGAGTACTACCCGAGTTGAAACGAAAAAACGCAATAAGCGCATTGCAAGGCCCGCCTCATAGCGGGTTTTGATTTTATTTAACTAAAGTTTCTGCTTGCTTAAAGTCAATCGATAAAAGTTTCGACGATCCATCTACTCCGATTGTCACGCCGTATAACATATCACAATGATTCATAGTTTCGCGGTTGTGTGTAATCACAAGCAGTTTACTTTTCTCAGCCAGTCTCTGAAGCATAACTCCATATTTACGAGCATTAGTCTCATCAAGCGGAGCATCAGTTTCATCAAGTACCATAAATGGTGGTGGCGTGATTGAAGACATGGCAAATAAAAGCGCGATAGACACAAGGGCGCGTTCTCCTCCTGAAAACATATTTATCTCTTTTACTTTCTTATTTGGAAGAGTTACGTCAATATCTATTCCCTGTTCTGTGGTTTCATTTCCATCTTCGTCAATTTTCACCAACTGCACTAAAGATAATTTTCCTTTTCCACCAGCAAAAACCTCACCAAAGAATTCACTAAATACTTTTGATACCTCCGAAACCCCGACGTTAAATTTCTCAGTTAACGATTTAGTAAGTTCATCAATAAGTAGCAGAAGTTTTTCTTCGCTATCTTTTATATCTGCCAATTCTTTAGTTAAATATTCATCGCGTTCCTTCGTGGTCTTGTATTCAGCTAAAACTTCTTCACGATTTTGAACTCCCGCTTCTTCAATACGAAGTTTCGAACGCTCAATTGCACGCATTAAATCATGCTTTGGTGTTTCTCTATACTTATCATCTGGCAAATTTTCTTCATAGCCATCTTTGTATCTCAAAACAACTTGGCCGACAATAGCCACCCCTTCCTGTAAAAGCGCATCAAAATATTGTTTCCTTAGTGAAAGTTCACCTTCTTCTTGTTTTCTGAGTGCAATCGTACTATCTAATTCTCGCAACTTACTTTCAAGTGTCATGACTTTCTTTTCTTCTTCATGACGAGAAGACATTTCTCGTTGCGCGTGAACATCTATGTTATCTATCTTTTCTTGAAGTGCCACCATATCTTCACTCAAACTCTTTTCTTTTGCAGTCTGATCTTTCGCTTCTTCAGTCATCGCTTTTATATCTTTTAATATAGACTCCTTTCGGGAAGCGTCTTTTTTATTATGACTTTCAAAAAAAGTTTCTACCTTCTCAGAAACATTTTTAACCGCACTTTTGGTAGAGTCTACGTCGGATTTAGATAGATTTTCTTCTACCGAAATTATTCCTGTTTTAATATCCTTGTGCGCACTTGTAAACACATCATTGGGAATATTTATCGCCTTGGCTTCTTCTTCACGATTCAAATCTTTTTCAAGATACAGTTTCTCCGCCTCTAGTCTTCCTAAAGTTTTCGTGACTTGGTCACGCCTGTCGGAGAGTGAGCGAAGTTCAGCTTGAAGTGTTTGTTTTTCCAAAACAGAACTCTCCTGTGTGTTATAAGATTTATCTCTTAATAAATTAAGTTCTTTGTGAATCGAATCAGTGATGTGTAGAAGCGCAGAAGATGTTCCCTGTTCACGAATACGTTCCTGTAAAATATCTAACTCCGCCTCCTCACGATTTAAATATGCAATTAGAAGTCGGTGTAAGTTTTTCCTTTCTTCTTCTTGAGATTCTATCTTTTTTACTTGGCGCTCAAGTAATGTTAAATGGGGTTTTATTTCCAGACGTAAAAGTTCTACTTCGTGCACGTGTGTTTTTACACGCTCAAGTTTTCTCTTACTTTCATTTAGGCGCATATGATACACACGAAGACCCAGAGCGTCCTCAAGTGCTTCTTTTCTATCACGCGGAGACGCGAGTAATATTCTATCTGCCTCTCCTTGATTTATAATCGTATGAGCACTCCCTCCGATACCAGCAAAAGACAAAAGTTCCTGAACATCTTTCAGACGAAGTTTGGCATCATTTAACATGTAATCGCTTGTTCCGTCGGCATAAATAACGCGAGACAAAACCAATTCATCATAAACCAAAAAAGGCGCGAGAGTCTCGCTGGCGTGTGCTGTGTCCCCCTTATTTTTGTTATCAATCACCATTGTGACAGAAGCGCGTGAGAGTGGTGCCAAATGTTCAGAGCCTTTAAAAATAACATCCGAACCAATCTTTCCTCGCATACTCTTTAAGGACTGCTCACCTAAAACGAAACGAATAGATTCTGCTATATTTGATTTACCTGAACCGTTCGGACCGACAACACCCGTTACTTGATGAGTAACATCAATTGTGGTTTTTTTAGCAAAGGATTTGAACCCTTGAATAGTGATGTGAGACAAACGCATGATGTTTAAAGTGTATCATGCGTAAAGTTCCAGGATGTGCACAAAACCAAAGATTACTTAAAGAATCTCTTGTATAAATAAAACATTGCGCAAGCGAAGAAATACCCAAGCAAAGCTCCTCCTAAAATGTCATACCAGAAATGCACCCCTGCCATAACGCGAGCAATTCCCGTAATTAGAGCTAAAAGGAGAATAATTTCACCAGCACGTTTGTTTAAATAAAACATTACTGAACCCAAGGCGAACATAAACGAAGCGTGTCCTGACGGAAAACTGTATGTATCGTCCGGCACAATTAGTGCATTTAAAACATCAGGTCGTGCGTGGGCAAAAAAATCTTTTAAATAGTGTCCCATAACCCAAGCGAGCACTCCCGTACCGATTGTTAAAATAATTTCTCTGAAAAAGTGTTTCCTATCACGTTTAAAAAATATAAACAAAACAGCATACATTGCTGAAACATAAATTAGATACGTTCCACAAAGATAAATGATTTGGTCCATCTATAAATTATAGCACTTCTATAGATGCCTCTTGTGCTTGATTGAAATCTTCACGCGGTTCAATTCCTTCTCAATCATTCCTTCGAACATTCCGAAATCAACATCATCTTCTTTTTCATCTTTCATAGCGCGCGCTCTTGCTAACGCTTCCTCTGCTTTAGCATGATCAATTTCATCCACTGGTTCACCGTGCTCAAGCAAAACCACAACTTCTGTTAATCCCTTTATATGTGGACGAACATTCACAAGTCCTTTGAAAACCGCATAACTTATACCAGTACCTGCTTTACGAACAATCATCTCCCCTGACTTAATTGTAGAAACAAGTGGAATATGTTTGTTAAGCACAGTAATCACACCGCTTGTTGTCGGAATTGAAACATTGTCGATTACTTCATCAACAATTACTCTATCTGGTGTGACTACTTTTAGTTTAAGCATTTGGGTTATGTTTTGCGATTACTTCGTCAATACTTCCAGCCATATAGAAAGCAGACTCTGGAATATGGTCATGCTTACCTTCAAGGATTTCTTTAAACGAACGCACTGTATCCTCACGCTTTACATAAATACCTTTCGCGCCAGTGAATTGTTCAGCAACGTAAAATGGTTGTGAAAGGAATTTCTGAATACGGCGTGCTCGCTGTACGGTTTTCTTATCATCATCTGAAAGTTCATCCATTCCTAGAATAGCGATGATATCTTGCAAATCCTTGTAACGCTGAAGAACTTTTTGTACTCCACGCGCTACATCATAGTGCTCCTGTCCCACGATGTCTGGCTGAAGGATTGTAGATGATGAGTCGAGTGGATCAACGGCTGGATAAATACCAAGTTCAGAAAGTGGACGTGAAAGTGACACTGTTGAGTCAAGGTGAGAGAAAGTTGTCGCAGGTGCCGGGTCAGTAAGGTCATCCGCCGGTACGTACACCGCTTGAATAGAAGTGATAGAACCGTTCTTTGTTGAAGTCACACGCTCTTGTAAACTTCCCATCTCTGTAGCAAGAGTTGGTTGGTATCCCACGGCTGACGGCATACGACCAAGTAGCGCTGAAAGTTCAGAACCGGCCTGAGTAAATCGGAAAATGTTATCCACGAAAAGTAGAAGGTCTTTCTTTTCTTCATCACGGAAATATTCCGCCATAGAAAGCGCGGATAGCGCCACACGAGCACGGGCTCCTGGTGGTTCATTCATCTGACCGAACACTAGAACTGTCTTATCAAGCACGCCCGATTCTTCCATTTCGCGGTAAAGGTCGTTTCCTTCACGAGAACGTTCACCCACGCCGGCAAAGATTGAATATCCTCCGTGAACAGAAGCGATGTTATTGATAAGTTCCTGAATCACCACAGTCTTTCCCACTCCGGCCCCACCGAAAAGTCCCACTTTCCCTCCCTTTAGGAACGGACAAATAAGGTCGATAACTTTAATTCCAGTTTCAAGAACTTCGGCTCTAGTTGATTGTTCATCAAACGTTGGCGCAGCGCGGTGAATCGGATATGTCTTTGAAGTTTTAGGCGCCTCCTTTTGGTCAATTGGCATACCCACAACATCAAACATACGACCTAAAATCTCAGGACCTACCGGCACTTGGATGAAAGCCCCCGTGTCAATTACATCCATACCACGAGTTAAACCGTCAGTGGATGACATGGCCACCGCACGTACATCGTTGAAACCCAAATGTTGCGCTACTTCAAGGGTAAGTAAAGTTCCATCAGCACGTGTGATGTGTAGTGCATTCTTTAGAGCAGGAACTCCACCTGTGAAAGTAATATCCACCACTGGACCTACAATCTGTGTGATGCTGCCGATATTCTTTTTTGAATTTGTTGTTGTCATGTTGTTATTATTAATTTTTTGCGAATAATATTTCTTTTAATTTCTGCTTTTCCGATTCATCTTGCGAGGCTTTTTCTAATTTTTCTTTAAGTCCAATGTTTCTGTTTCCGAATTTATTTCTCAACTCTATTAATTCATCTAAGGTTATTAATTTCGTTTCTATCTTTTCTCCTGGATCTAATTCCACCTCTTTATTTTTAATACAATTTTTAGCGATAAAATAATGTAGTGGCCATTCTATTTTTGCAAAATCTGAAGCATCTAATTTAAACCACTCTGTTAAATCTTCTGAAGAATAGCCAGTTTCTTCCAAGAGTTCCCTCTTTATTGCATCAATTGGATTTTCATCACGATTAATTCTTCCACCAGGTAATGCAAAGAACTGCTCGCGGCCAGGCTGGATTTCTGAGTTAATTAAAATTTTGTCATCAATAATCGCAAGAACTGTCACACTATCAATTCTTTTTATGGCTTCGAAAGTTTCTTTTGAACCATCGAACATTTCCTGCTCCCAATGGAATACATCAAAAATTATTCCTTCAAAAACCTTTGTTGCATTGTCAGGAATTTTTTTCATAATTTTATACGGAAAGTGCCATGGCGCCTGAAGTGATTTCGGCAATCTCTTGCGTCACACGTTCTTGGCGGGCACGGTTATAGTACAATTTAAGTTCATCCTGAAGCTCACTGGCATTGTCAGTCGCAGATTTCATCGCAAACATACGCGCTGAATGTTCAGACGCGTAACTTTCTAGAACCGCGCCATAAATAATGTTATGAAGCATCATTGGAATAATACTTGTAAGTACGATATCTTGATCTGGCTCGTACGCGTAACGTGGTTCGCCATGAGTATCTGGCTTTCCTTCTGAAGAAAATGGAAGGAGTTGAATCATTGTGGGAGTAAAAGTACTTCCTGAAGTGAAGTGCGTATAAAGTACACGAACTGTGCCTATTTTCTTTTCTTTATACCAATCAATTATCATCGTTGCTGTCGCATGAGCGTCCTGTGATGTTAGAACTGGATGAATAAAAGATGCTAGTGTTTCAAGTTTAAGTTTCTTGGCTACCTTTTCGCTGTATTTTCCAAAAGCGATTACTTTCAAATTCTTTCTCTCTTCTTCCGTGTAAGCTTCTAGTAATTTTCTGTACACGTTTACGTTGTAACTTCCGCAAAGACCTTTGTTTGAGGCGACAATGATAATCACTTCGCCGGGTACGCCATTGTGAACAAGTAGTTCATGACGTGTAAAGGTATCAAGTGAGATATCTGCAAGGACTGCCTGTGCTTCTTCGTGGAATGGACGAAGTGTGTGTGCATTATCAATCGCTTTTTTCATCTTGGCAGCCGAAACCATCTCCATCGTTTTAGTGATTTTTTTGATGTTCCCGACACTTTTGATTTTTTGCTTGATAACTTTTGTTTGCATATCTCTTTTAGAAAAACCTTTTTATTTATTATGCCTTTGTGTAAACGTGAGCAAATGATTCAAGTGCTTTTTTGAGCATACCTTCTGTCTCATCATCCCATCCTTTTTCAGTTGCAGTCAAAACATCCTTTCCACTTGTGCGCATATATTCATGCATGGCTTTTTCCCATTCAACAATATCGGCAACCTGTACATTATCTACGAATCCGTTGTTCACGGCGTACACAGTAGAAACCTGCAGACCTGTTCGAAGTGGGTTTCCATTTCCTTGTTTTAGCATTTCAGCAGTTCTCTTTCCTCTTTCAATTGTTCTTTTTGTATCAGCGTCCAAATCTGAATCAAACTGAGAGAAACTTTCAAGTTCACGGTACTGAGCCATGGCGAGTTTCATCTTTCCAGCATTTTTCTTCATCGCTTTTGTTTGAGCAGATGAACCCACGCGTGACACAGAAAGTCCAACGTCAATTGCTGGTCGCATACCCTTATAGAAAAGGTTAGCATCCAAGAAAATCTGTCCATCTGTAATAGAAATCACGTTCGTCGGAATGTACGCTGACACGTCACCGGCTTGAGTTTCGATAATTGGAAGCGCAGTTATTGAACCCCCTCCTGCAGCCTCATTTCTGCGACAAGCACGTTCAAGAAGACGTGAGTGGAGGTAGAACACATCTCCTGGGTAGGCTTCACGTCCTGGTGGGCGCTTTAGAAGGAGTGACATTTCACGGTAAGCAACCGCGTGCTTTGAAAGATCATCATAAACAACGAGAACATCTTTCTTTTGGTTCATAAAATATTCAGCAATAGCGGTTCCTGAATAAGGCGCAAGGTATGAAAGTGCAGCCGAGTGTGAAGCGCCTGCAAGCACCACCACTGTATAATCCATTGCTCCAGCATCTCGAAGTTTCTCAACGATTTGAGCAATCTTTGATTCCTTCTGACCAATCGCCACGTAAACACAAATCACGCCTGTTCCTTTTTGGTTAATGATTGTATCCACCGCAATCGTTGTCTTCCCTGTTTGACGATCGCCAATAATAAGTTCACGCTGTCCACGTCCAACCGGAATCATGGCATCAATTGCTTTGATTCCTGTCTGCATAGGCACGTTCACAGGCTCGCGCTCCATAACGCCTGGTGCGATTTTTTCTACAAGTTCTATATCTTTAAGACCTGTGATTTTCGCGCCATCGACTGGATTCATTAGCGGGTCAACCACACGCCCGAGAAGCGCTTCTCCAACTGGAATAGAAAGAACTCGTCCAGTACGAGTTACTTCTTCTCCTTCTGAGACCTTGTCAGCGCCAGAAACAATCACCACCCCAACCATGTCAGATTCCAAGTTAAGGGCGAGACCTTTTCCACCCGAAGCAAATGTAACTTCTTCCATAGAAGCAACCGATGTGAGTCCTGATACTCTGGCGATACCGTCACTTACTGAGATAACGTTTCCAATTTCATTTACTTCTACTGCTGAAGAAAGCATTTCTATCTTTTTTTCTAGGTCTTTGATGATTTTTTCTACTGACATGGTTTTAATAATTTAGTTGGTAAGTTGTTTAATAATTCTCTCGGCGCTTCCGTCATATAATTTTTCTTTGAAGCGAGCCTTAAATCCTGCGAGTATATTTTTATTTATAGTTACTTCATGCGGGGCGATATCATTTCCCACCATGCGTTTTATGTGAGCCAGCGCTTTCTCTCCTATAGGGAAAGGAGACTCTATTTGAATCGTATCGCGAAGAGAAACGTCTTTGTTCATTCTCTTTGCTTGTTCCAAAATCGAAGGCAATAGTGAAACTAATTTGTAAGTCTGAAGCGCTTCTACAACATCATCTATTTTCAGATTTTTTTCTACTATTAGTTTGGCGATTTTGTGTGATAGATTCATTTTTTGATGATTTTTAAGCCTTAATTCTAGAAATTAGGGCATCATTTTCTGATTCAGTTAATTCCTTAGAAAGAGTTGAAGCGTACAATTTTGCCACAACAGAAGGTGCGCGGAGTGCAAATTCTTTTTCAACGTTTTCTTTTAGATTGGCTTCTTTCTTTGCAATCTCATCCAATTTTGTTCGCGCTTCGTCTTCTGCTTCTTTTTTAATAGTTTCAGCAAGCGCCTGGGCGTTTCCTTTAGCCTCTTCCACTATGCCATGTCCTTCGATTTTGGCTTCTTTCACAATCTTCTTTTTCTCTTCCTCTGCATTGGCTAATGCTTTTTCCGCATCAGATGCGTTTGAAAGACCTTTTTCTATAATTTCGTGACGAGTATTAATCGTTTTTCCAATTTTACCGAAAAAGAACTTGTTTAAAATAAACAAGATTATTAAGAAGTTGATGAAGTTAGCGAGTGCAACGTGCCAGTTGAACCCAACTGAACCTAAAATGTTAAGAATTTGTTCCATGATTCGTTAATGGTTAATCATTCGGTCGTTATTCGTCAGTGCAAACGGCGTCCAGACAAAAACAACAAACGAGTAACGTTTCTTGTTATCCGAGAAGGAAGAATGCTACAAGGGCGAAGATGGCTGTAGTTTCAGTCATAGCCACACCGATGATCATCTTAGAAAAAAGTGACCCTTCAACGTCTGGATTGCGTCCAATGGCCTCCATTGTCTTACCTACGAGGTATCCTTGTCCGATAGCTGTTCCTAGCATGGCTAGAATTGTCATGCCTTTTGCGATATAAATTGCTGCTTCTGGTGTCATAAA
>CAYGDF010000016.1:3587-14798 GCA_964348675.1 uncultured Candidatus Saccharibacteria bacterium | reverse complement strand
CGTTCATCCTGAGCTAGGATCAAACTCTATTTAATAGAGTGTGACAAAAGAAAAATAAATGCACTAATGCACTATGTGTAATGTTTCTGGAGAGTCAATTCTCACGAGTTTCAATTCGTTTGAATATCTCCTATTGTATTGACAAGTTACTTCTTAAAAAATCTTCTCGTCACCCACATTTCTGTAAGCTATGAGAAGACCCCTATTCTATAGGAAAGACAAGGCAAAGTCAAGGAAATTATCCCGAAGTGTAGTATGTGACCATGCCCCCACCTTAATACCCCAACATTTCCTCTACTAACACCCATAAATACCTGCTATAATGAAGCGAAATGAGCCCCCACCCCATACCTATTATTGCTATAGACGGCACTACCGCTTCAGGCAAAGGGACTATTGCCTACAAATTATCACAGTATTTCGGCTTTAATTATTTAAACTCAGGCGCTCTATACAGACTAGTTGCTTACGAAGCCCTTACCCAAGGTGTATCACTTGATGACAAAGAAGGTTTAATAAAAATTGCAAAAAATATTCACCCCACTTTCGAAGAAAGAAAAGTGATAATAAATGATGATGACGTGTGGCCAATCATTGGAACTCAAACCTACGGAAATCCAGCGAGTGTCGTGAGTCGAATCCCTGAAGTGCGCGAAGCAATTTTCGACAAACAGCGCGAGATGATACACACTCCAGGGTTAGTCGCTGAAGGGAGAGATATGTGTACTCACGTTTTTCCAGATGCTCAGGTAAAAATATATTTTGATGCAGATGCCAAAGTGCGTGCTGAAAGACGTTTCAAAGATGAACAAGAAATAAAAAGTGGGAAAACTTTTGAACAAATATTAGATGAGGTAATCATGCGAGATGAGCGCGATAAAAACAAGCCAGTCGGCAGATTATATCCAGCAGAAGGCGCTCTTATTCTAGACTCGACACACCTAAATCGAGATGAAGTGTTTACGGCCTGCATAGAGTGGTGCAAACAACACGGAGTGGAGAAACATTCTAAAATCGTGAAGTTTTAATAGAAAAAGTGGCGCCTGTGGCGCCACTTTTTCTATTTCTTTATCTTCTAGACAACTTATATGTTAAGGCCAATAGAATACTTACTCCAAAAGTTACAAAGGCCATTAGTGGAAAAGTGACGAACCCATACTCCAAAAATGTCGGCTTTGCACAATCAATCGTAGAAGCAATTGCTGGACAAGGAATTAACTCAGAATACCCCATCTGAAGGTACTGATGATACGATGCAATGATAATTCCAAATCCAGAAAGAAGAAGCGTATAATCGAGAACCTTTTTGTCATTCTTATACCAAGCCAGTCCGAACAAAAATACTTGAGAATATATAAACACTCGAGCAAGCCAACACAATCCGCAAGGAAATACTCCCAAATAATCAGAATAGTAAAGTGACATCAGTGTAGAAAACAGCATGAGAAAAAATCCCATTGGCAAAACGTGGTTAGAGAACTTTTCAAACCAGCTTCTATATCTTTCAAGTATCCCGCCTTTCAAGAGAATTAATTTCACTGCCCAAATTACAATAAAAATAAATCCGACTAGTGTTAGAAACGAGAGATACACATTAAGGCTATTAAAAATCGCTAATTTGTCTGGTGATAGTGGCATATAGACACAAGTATACACCTGCAAATTTAAAGGGCGAAGCCTACGGCTTCGCCCTTTAAATTTAGATAAAACAATTTCTGGATTTTTATTTATTCTTATTCCAGACCGTGAGCAAGGGTGAAGCCACAAATATCGAAGAATAAGTTCCCACCACCATTCCAACGATTAGCGTTAAAGTGAACCACTTCGTCATTTGAGGACCGAAGAAGTAAAGTGCTAGAAGTGCAAGGATTACCGTCACTGAAGTATTGATCGAACGAGTAAATGTCTGCTTTAAACTCATTCCAACAACTTCTTCAAAAGATGCTTTTTTAGAAGAGTTCTTGAGGTTTTCACGAATTCTGTCGAACACTACGATCTTATCTGAAATTGAAATACCAATAATTGTAAGAAGTGCGATTATAAATAAAGTATCGACTTCTGCACCGAATTTGTGTGAAAGAATCACATAAACTCCCGTCGGCACGATAATGTCGTGAAGAAGCGTAACCATAGCAATCACTCCATATTTCCATGACGGAACTGGATATGAGACTGCTCTGAAAGCGAAAGCGATAAACGCGAGAATCGCGAACACCACCACGATAATCGCAATAATCGCCTTTTTTGTCATTTCGGCACCAAGTGTCGGTCCAACTGTACTTGCTTGAGTAAATTGGAATGGAGTTTTGTTCTCTACATTTCCAAGAGCGCTAATAACTGGAGAAATTTCTTCGTAGGTCTTTTGAGATACGAATCGATAAGTATTATCCCCTGTCTTGTACAGAGTTAGTCCTGCTGTTTCAAAGGTCTTCGCATCAAGCGCTGGAGTTTCTTTTTCATAAGTAATATCGATTACCGAACCTCCGGTAAAATCAATTCCCCTTTTAATACCGTATACACTCATGAGCACTCCCGCACCAATCACAAGCGCAATCGATAGCCCAATAAACAATGTTTTATATTTTACGATGAACATAGTAGTAAGATTATTTAGTGTTAAGTCCAGAAGAGAACAAGAACTTCATTAACCGACTTCCTGATTTGTTAGCAATCGCCCGCATAAACACGCGAGTGATAAGTTGAGCAGAAACAAGTGACACTACTGCACCTAGGAAAAATGTGAAGGCAAATCCTTTCACAACAGATGTTCCCATCCAGAAAAGGATAATAGAAACGATTATGGCAGCAATGTGTGAATCACGGATAGAAGTCCAGGCGCGAGCAAACCCAACTTCCACTGCATCGAGCAATCCTTTTCCGTTTCTTATTTCTTCTTTCATACGTTCAAACGTAAGCACGTTCGCATCCACTGCGAGTCCTACAGAAATAATAAATCCTGCGATTCCCGCCGAAGTTAGCGTAACTGGAATTAATTTAAACAACGCAAGCATGATGAGTGAGTAAGCAACAAGACCTAAAGATGCCATGAAGCCTGGCAACCTGTACCAAACCAGCATAAATATAACTACAAGAATAAATCCAATCACTGAAGCCTTCACACCAGCATCTACTGCTGTGCCACCTAAAGTTGGGCCGACTATGTTTGTTCCAGAAAGTGTGATCGGAAGAGGAAGTGCTCCTGCGTTTAGTCTCCCAACAAGAGTTCTCGCTTCTTCTATAGAGAATGTCCCAGAAATAACCGCCTTTCCTCCAAGAATTTCCTCATTAACCATCGGAACTGAAATCGGCACTCCGTCTAGGAAAATCGCCACCTCTTTTCCAACGTTTGCTTTAGTTATTTCTGCGAAAAGTCTGCTTCCTTCATCGTTAAACTGAAGTTGTACACTCGGACGATTGGTTGTCTGATCAAAAATAAGTGTAGCCTTGTCTAAGTAGCGACCCGTGAGAGCCGAAACTTGGAAATTAGAAATGGCATCTAATGTAGATGAGCCGACAATTGCGCCTGACTTTAATGTACGGAAATCAAGAACTGGGGTTTCTCCAATCATTTTTCCTGCTGCGACTACATCAGTTACACCAGGAAGTTCGATTACCAGTCTCCACTCTTTTGAAAGTCTTGAATAAGAAGTTGTAACAGTTGGTTCACGTACTCCGAACAGATTCACACGACGCTCAATTACATCTCGAAGAGAGCCCACGGCGTCTGCCACATCAGATCCTTCGGGAAGTGAACTTGTTTCTATTTTATAAGTAAGCGCTGAACCACCCGCTAAATCCAACCCCAAAACGAAATCTTTCCCCCCTTTTATTAAAAAGACCGCGATTGCCACCGCTGCCAGTATCACCCATAACGCCTTTATTTTTTGCTTCATAGTGAGCCAATTCTAACATAAAAAGGAATTCGTGACATAGCAGGAAAAGGGCGCGGGCCTTCGGCCCGCGCCCTTTTCCTCATCTACTACTTTAACTATCTAATTAATTAGCCGCGAAAACCGCGAACATTTTCTCTAATAGAGAGAAGCGTACATCCACTGTTGGGGTAGCCCCCACAACTGGAATAATAATGTTGCCGGTAGAATTGTTAGCGTTATCATAGTTCAGAGTACATTTATTTGACCAATATGGATCACATCCAAAATAATATGGCGCCCAAATATTTAATCGACCAAAGAAAGTTATGCTACCAGACGCCGGGGCCGTCCTTGTATATGACCCACTTGTAACGTGTGAAGCCGAAGTCCAGGTCGCTCCATCTATATAAAAAGTAGTCTGAACATCGGCGACATCACAACCCCAACCGTCCACAGAAGTATCTTGGCATCCTGCTGTAGCCGCTCCTCCTGGGCCATTTAATTGTGAAACTGACACAGTGTATATTGAGTTGGCTGAGACAGACGATGGATATGTAATCGTTGCATCACCAGAGAATGCTCCCCCTTCCTCCGACTGGCCACCTATGCCACCTGGCCAGAAAGAAACTTCGACAACTTGAGAAAGAGAGACTGTTGCTGCGCTTGCCTGAGTGGGACTAAACGTTATGAACAATGCTAAAAGTACGAGCGCAGCAGTAACTCCACTTGCTGGGGCAGAACTTGGTGCCGTTACTGGATTAGGATTTATGTTTGTCATTGATGTTGGTGTTGGTGTTGGGTTCCCAGACTGTGAAGTTGGTACTGACCCTGCTCCTTTATTTCTAGTAAATAAAACGATTAGCGCGATTGCAAGCAGCGCGATTGCGACAATAGTTGCAATTAACCCTAGATTTTTATTTGGAGAAGTTTCTGGAACTACGCTTGGAGGAAGAGAGAAGGTAGAAGTTACCTGATCCACCGCTTTGTCGCCCTCAAAAAGAGTTACAACTGCATTTCCGTTTTCACAAGTTGTTTGAAGCGTCAACTTTGTCACATTATCTTTAGATACAGGAACATTGTCCACTCTTCCACAAGAACCGGCATTAATCGCTAGAGTATACGAAGTCGAAGTAGATGCTCCTAAAATTCTCGTGTAAACAACTCCTTCAAATCCTCCCTTTTGCTCAGTCACCGGAGGAATACTAACGCTTAATATTTTAGTAACAGTTCCAGGCTTTTCATATTCCTTAGCAAACTGTTGGTATTCTTTCCCTTGGCTACTTACTACGCCAGTTATCAAATACCTGCCACCGCCTAAATTTTTTATAATATCGACAAACAGTGTGCTTACCGAAACTTTTTGTTTTAAATCCAAACTAGTCGTCCCAATTAACATTCCTTGTGCCCCACCTTCATAAACTGAAAAAGATAAAACTGAATCCGTACGCGGGGTACATTTAACTGAAGTGTCTGTGATATCGCACACAGCATCCATAAGCGTTCCTTTTACTTCTCCGACTTTTACAGTTGCCAAAACTATTCCGCTTGAATTCGACAGATTAAGGAAAACTTCAGAGTCTTCGGCTAGATATCCTGGCAACTGATAATCAACCGATTGATTCTTTGCGACTTTTTCAGGCAGACTAAGTGTCCCTAAAATCGGAGAGACAAACACGAGTTCCCCTGTTTTTGTGGAACGAAGAATAAATCCGTAGGCCACGTTGTCTTGATTACCGTAACTACTCATTGCAGAGAAAGAACCAGAGACTACCCCGTCAGTTACTCTTAAGTTATTTACGGTTATGTTCACATCTGCAATCAACACAGCTTTAGACGAGGTTGTTGTCGCTTGTGTGCCTTGTGCAGACTGAGCACTCGCCACAAATGGAAGCATGGAAAGCATGAGCGTACCAATTAGACAAACTTTTTTAAGGGAAATCATGTTTTGTTTTTTAATATTTAAGTTCTAATAATCTTATCCATTAAGTATAGCGTCAAAGTAGCGGTTAAATTGAAAATTATACACAGAATTTATCTGTGGATTGCCTGCGAAACCAACATGCATATAAAGGTATACTTAATATATGAAAAATATTACACGTGCAGTTATTTCTTTATCATTATTAGTTACCGCTTTCGTGATAGTTGTAAGCACTTCACAAAAAACTTTTGCATGGGGACCGACAATGCTTTGTGTAACTTATCCAAATGGGACAGCAATGCACCAGGAGTGCGCGCTTGATGACCCGTCATGTCCTTGCTATCAAAAACCACCTACTGTTTCTGTTTCGGTTTCCCCTTCTACAATTCCTGCGTACGGAACATTTAATATAAGCATGACATCACAAAATGCATATTCATGCACATGGTCACGCTCTGGAACATACCCAGATAATTGGACAGACCAACCTGTCCCAACTGGTACATCATATAGTGCGAGTCCAACTGGATGGCCTGCGGGAACTGCGACGTATAGTTTCACTTGTGTAAATCCATACGACGAAGCAAGTGGCTCGGGAACAGTTACAATCACTAGCCCGGGTGTGAGATTGTGGTTCTCTTCAATTATAAGCAGCGTCTTTGCACAGCAAAAGTAATACAACTAAAATCACAAACAAAATTGCTCAAAAAGAGCAATTTTTGTTATAAAACCCAGAAAAACCAATGAAATTAAGGCTAAATAAAGGCTTGACAAATAGAATTAAAAGGGGTATAATGAAAGTCGAAGGTACATTTACATTTGGTAGAGTTTTTGCGAAAGCGAAGACTGTTCTCAAGCGGTGTGCCGGCTTTAAACCGAAACTCGTTAAACCCCGTTCGGATAAAACCGAACACCACGCCCATTGGGCAAGGAGATACACCATGAAGAAATTCATGACCCGCGCCTTGGGCGCACTGGCCATCACGGCAACGCTCGCGCTCGTCGCGTGCGGTGGCGGTGGTGGCGGCGGTTCGACCGTCACTCCCCCGCCTGTCGTGAACACGTGTTCGAACGGCGCGTCGGATTACCCGACGTGCACGCCGGCACCGACCATCACGGGCATCGCCACCACGCCGGCAACCGGCGCGACAGATGTCGCTCTGGGTAGCAATGTCCAGGTGACATTCACCACGAATGGCACGCTGAAATCCGGCACGGCCAGCGTCGACGCTTCCTGCGCCGGCACGGCCGTTTCGGGCAACTTCAGCACCAGTTCGGCACCGTGGACGTTCGACCCCATCCTGGGGTTGCCCGAAGGCAAGACGTGCACCGTCATGTTCAACGGCGTATTCACGAGCGCGGGCGGTCTCCCGACCAACCTGTCCGTGACCACGGTCTTCACGACGCACAGCACGACGCCGGCCACCTACTGGTCGCCGAAACCGACGTTCGCCCCCATGGGTACCAAGGTCCTCGGCGCCAACCAGTTGCCGGCCGGCTGCACGTCCTGGACCCAGCAATGCTGGAAGGACAGCGTCGCCAATGGCGCGGTGAAGTTCGTGACTTCCGGTGGCAAGGACTCCACTGGCCGTGATATCGTGTTCGCATACTTCAGGAACACGACGTCGCTGTTCGGCGTGAACGGCCTCTGGAACTACCTGCCGTTCTACGCAGACACCGGCGCCCCTGCCTCGCAGGACATCAACGGTGGTACCGCCACCGCAGTGGACTACATCGTCGGCAATTCCGTCGGCGCTGTCATCCAATCCAGCGGCCAGTGCTTCGAGAACTACAATGCCGGCTCGACCTGGTCCAACCGCTCCGTGACCTGCCCGTAACCCGCGGCTGTCACGGTCGAACGCCCCCCTCTTTTACGAGTGGGGCGTTTTTATTTTCTATTTAGTTGAAATGTGTATAGTTAAAGAAATTAATTTCATATTGAGTGGTAAACTAAACGTAAGTATGAAATTTTTCAAAAATGCAATAGTCTTGTTTATAGTTTGTGCATCATTACTAATTAAAATAGATGGTGTAAGCGCGGCTCTCACAAATATTTGCCCAGGAGAACCTAAAACTCTTAATTGGTCTTCAAGTAATGTTACTGGCTCTTGCCAGTCATCCGCCTCAATTCCATCATGTTATTTTTCTGTTAATCCAAACACCGCACAATCTTCTATCATAAATACATCACAATCATGCAACGTAGCTCTTACCTGCGACGGTGTAACAGATACTGATTCTCTTTCAATAAACCCAAATCAGTCTCGCTGTTGTGGTAACTGGGATTTAGCAAGTTACCCAACCTGGAACGGAACTTCTTGCGTCGCTGCTGCCTCTTACCCTGACCTTACAGCAGGCGGTGTGAGCCCATGGACTGCGACAACAAATTCTCCAGTAACACTTAGTTCAACTATTTCTAACATCGGCTCCGTAACTTCGGGCACAGGCTTCACTGTTTTATTTCAGTACGCCCTTAACTCAAGTGGAAGCGGAGCGACGGACTTAGGAACCACAAACACTACTACACTTTTAAACGGAGCATCTCGCCCCGTTTCGTACACCTACACTCCAGGTGGAGCGGGAACATATTACTTACGAGCCTGTGCTGACAAAAGTTCCGGTGGCGATGCAACTGGAGTTATCAATGAAAATACTAACGAAGGAAATAACTGCAGTGGATGGTCTTCGATTGTTATAAGTTGTCCAGCGGGAACTTCTTGGAACGGTTCGGCTTGTGTCGCTGGACCTTCTGCACAAATCACAGTTCCGTCATGTACCATCCCACTAAGCGCATCATCCTGTTCATCTTCTGTTTCTTGGAATTCGCAAAATTTAACATCCGCTCTTTCTGTACAACAAAATAGCGTACAATTCTCAACCCTTTCTTCAAGCGCTGGCACAAGCAGAACGCTTCAATACGGCTCAGGCGCAACGAACACTTTTACAGCAGTCCACAACGGAACAACTCTTGATACAAAAACTGGAACCGCAAGTTGCGTGAGCGGAACCTCATGGAATGGAAGTGCTTGTATCGCAGCAGCCGGAGCATCTTGTTCTGCCATGGGCACACAAACGTGGCTTACTAATTGCTCAGCTTCAGTCCCTGGCGCAACAGATGGAGGTCAATCAACGGTTTCAAATACCGCAAGCGGATACACTGGTTCTGCAACATGGACTTGTAACAACGGAACATGGTCTGGACCATCGAGCACAAGTTGTACCGCAGATGCGGTCACTGCCGTTACAATTAACGTGCGTGCCACAAGCCCAATTGCAGTAGAACCATCTTCATCTTTTACATTTCCATTCACGTACACAATAAGTGACGGTTCAACGAGTGGTAGATGTCGTCTTTTAGATAGTGGTTCATCTGCTCTCACCTCTTATACGGCTATGACTAGCCCTAACTCGATTGCTTGGACAGCGCCGTCGACAAACGGACAATACACTTATTATGTTCAGTGTAGAAAAGGAACTAGTTCGACAATTGTAGACCAAGACAACGTTATAGTGAAAGTTTGTCCTAGCGGATTAATTTGGAGCACTATTTCTAATGCTTGTGTGCCACCATCTGACCTAACAGCAGGTCCAGTCACTCCCGCGACAGCTTCAGTTGGCGTCACAACTACGTTCTATTCGAGAATTAGCAACATAGGTGGAGGGTCTACGGACGGGACTTTTAAAAACTTTATGCAGTACTCAGTGACGAACCCAGACACAGATATCAACGCTGACATTAGAGATTTAAACAGTACGAACATGAGCACTCTCGTTGCTGGAGCAAGTGCAACGACTACCAGTTCTCGCCGTTATACAAGTGCTGGAACATATTACATGCGAGCCTGCGCTGATAAAGATAAGCCAAATGACACAGGTAATATTAATGAATCTAATGAAAATAATAACTGTGGAGCATGGACCCCCGTTTGCGTAGGAACCGCTGCCCAATGTCAAGCCGCTGCCCCTCAAGTTATCAACCCACTCTTAATAGGCAACAATAGCACCCCAGGCACCCTCTCTTTCTCTTGTCTAAATTCAACTTTGTACTCAATCACACGAACAGAGGGTGCAAGTGGTATTTACCCAATAACAAATGCAGCCTACACAGGACCAATCAGTTCGGCTGTGAGCGTATCTGGAAACTACAATCTTATTTGTTCTAACGGCTCACAATCCGACACCGTTACTATTGCTTACAATTCCGCGCCAGTAGTAAGCAACATCTCCCTTGTCGCCACTCCGTCAACTGCAAAAGCTGGAACAATGAGTACGCTAAGCTGGATCATCGGTAGTCCGACTAACTCTTGCGCCATAACAGCGTCCGCAGTGTATACAACTGGGGCTGGACCTGACGCAACCAGAAATGCAGATGCGGCTAGTCTGACCTCACTTCTCGCAAACCCAAATAAGACTGACAAAAACGATCCTTACGGAGAAAGACCAATGAATACAGCACTTAGAAACGCCGCTCCTGGTGTTACCGGAAAAGCAGTTGGTAAAAAATCTGTACTACTTCAATACACTACGGACTTCCTGCTTAACTGCGGAAGTAGTACTAGAAAAGTTCGTGTTCAGGTAACAAACGAAAACGAAGGATAATTAATCATCATCTGATATAATAACGACATTAAGGTAGTTACTCTTAATACTTAACTTTAACTATGATGTTTAATCTCTGGCCATACCTACTACGACTCGCTGTTTCGCTTTATTTCATCTACCCACATGCCCAAGCCTTGGCTTTAGGTGTGGGTAAAATAAATATGTCGGTGTTCGGTTGTATAAACGAATACATACCACAAACCGTAGCGTTTACTCTCTGGCACGCATTCTTTGTCATACTTGGAATATTGATTTTGATTTGGCCACGCCCAATACTCCCTCTTGTCGTAGTGCTACTAATAGTTTCTAGCCAGTTATACATAAACTTCTCAATGCATAGTTATACTGGAACCAACATGCTTTTGTTTATCCTTGTATTAGTAACTCTTGCGCTAATTATTTACCACTCGCGACCGCAGTTCAGATAAATTAAAGGGCGACGTCTACGACGTCGCCCTTTAATTCCTAAAATTACCCTTCCACCTGCACCCCAACCTCTTCAACTTCATCTACTTCGTCCTTCAAGAACCCTCCCTGCTGTATGTTCCAAAGTTTCGCATAAACGCCATTCTCTTTTCTGATGAGTTCATCATGTGTGCCGTCTTCTGCAATTGTTCCGTCCTTCATTACTAATATTCTATCCACTCTCCTAATGGTAGACAGTCTGTGCGCAATTATTATTGTGGTTCTATTTTCCATCAACTTCATGAGCGAGTCTTGAATGCGTTCTTCTGAGTGGGAATCAAGAGATGATGTGGCCTCGTCAAGAACTAGCACTGGGCTATTTCTTAGAAAGGCACGAGCAATTGCTACGCG
>CAYGDF010000016.1:0-3487 GCA_964348675.1 uncultured Candidatus Saccharibacteria bacterium | reverse complement strand
ACTTCGCCTTCTGCATTTTTTAATTTCTTTGCACCTTTTACTTCCTGTATGCTGTGGGGCTTAGTCATTATGTCTGCCATTTCTTTTGAATCCGCGAACGATTCATATACGTCACGCACCACACGAGATAACGACCAAAGTCTTTCAGCAAGTTGAATCACGTAAGTCTGCACGAGAACAAATAGTCCGATGCTCATAAGGCCTTTTGACCATAAACCCACTCCTATATAAAGTACTGCCGCTTCGACAAACACAATAAGTAGCGCCTGAACGCCGTCTATAATACTTGATGACCACCAAGAAAACAGAGCGTACCTTGATTGTAAATTAGTTACATCTTCATACAGACCCTCTTCTACTTTTTGAGATTTATAAAGTTCAATTGTCTGATGATTCCCAACTGAGTCAGCGAGTGTTGCAGAAGAAAGCGAATCCTGTGCCGCGCGAGAAGTGTCGTATTTCAATTTCCATTTCGCGAAAACATAATTCCACATTATGAAAAAAGTTGCCCAGATAAGTATAACGACGGCAAGTAGAGGCTGTTCATTAAACATCACAACCAAAATAAATGTCACCTGAACAATAATCGGGATAATGTCGTACAAAACCCTGTCCGCCAAACGGTCATAACCTTGGGCGAAACGGTTTACCCTTTGCACCAGCGACCCAGCGAAAGTGTTAACGAAAAAACTATGAGAATGGTCCAAAAGATAAGCAAATGCTCTCTGTCTTAAAGAAGCCAGCATGTGCGAAGCGAGGTAGGAGTTAGTAAAATAACAAATTCTCCAAAACATCCACGTCAAAAACGAAACTGTAAAAAATAAAACTATGTTCTGATAAAGTGCGACAGTCTGTCCAGCGCCTACGCCTTGACCCAAAAGGTCTAAGAATTTCTTAAACACATACGGGGCAACTACCGTTGAAAGACTGGCGAGAACCGCAAATGTCACTGCGAAAAAAGTAACCCATGGGTATTTACGATTGGACTGACCGTAAAGTCTAAGAACGGTCATCACCCCCACCTGGGCCCCCTCTTTCACGCGCACAGGAAGAGGCTCCATCCGAAGTATCCAAAACATAAACCTGTCAAAGGTTGGTACTTTAGTATTTTTATTTGTAACAGAAGGAGAGTTCATAGAAACCTAATTATAACACGCGCGTCAATCTGACTTCGGAGCACTGGAAGTTTCCTTTTGTTATACTAATTTTAATGAAGACTTCCTTAGATGCACCGCTCTCGTCGCTTTCCAGAATATCCCCCGACCATGAAGCCGGCCTAAAGCGATTGAACATTTCAGACATTAGAAGTCTGCTCTACCACTTCCCTGTTCGTTACGCGGACATGCGAGAAATAGCAGGAACTGGAATGATTTCAGCAGGACAATCCATAACTATTTTCGGTGTGATGGAAAAAGTTTCAGTTAGAAGAAGTTTCAAGGGTCACATGCCAATGACCGAAGCCAGAGTTGCAGATAATACTGGCACGATTAGATGTGTCTGGTTTAACCAAGCCTACATCGGAAAAATGTATCCTGACGGCACAAAAGTAAAAATCTCTGGAAAAGTTCAAGAAGATAAGAATGGCTTTCTACTTTCAAATCCAAGTATCGAACGTGTAACCGAAACCGTAGAATCGCAAGAAAGTTTATTCGCGCCAAATACCGACACTAATTTTTTAACACCTATTTATAGAGAAACAAAGGGTGTGACTTCACTTTACCTTTACACTCTGATTAAAAAGGCTGTGCAAAGTGGTGTGCTTGATGAGATTTACGACCCAGTTCCACCACACATTTTAAAAAAACTCCATTTGCCAGAACTTCGTGATGCGCTCCTGTATATTCACTTTCCTAAAAATGAATCTCTGACTATCGCAGCACGTAAACGTTTCGCTTTTGAAGAAATATTTTTCTTACAACTAAAACAATACCAAGAAAAAGTCGAAGCCAAGCATTCTCTCGCCTATCCAATAACTGTAGATAAGAAATTAATCAAAGATTTTATCTCTTCATTTCCTTTTAAGCCTACCCTAGCGCAGATGGACGCAATTGATTCCATCTTAAAAGATTTATCTCGTAAAGAACCGATGGGAAGACTTCTAGAAGGTGACGTTGGGAGTGGCAAGACTTTTGTGGCGGCGGTAGTTACTTATGCAATTCTACAGAACCGTGTCGGAAAAACTGGTCCACCACTTCAAATCGCTTATATGGCGCCGACTGAAATTTTAGCCAAGCAACACTTTGAAAGTTTCATTAAATATTTTGAAGGGACAGGAATAGAAATCGGATTATTAACTGGGAGTGGTTGTGCCAAGTTTCCAAGCAAATCAAACCCCTCTTCATACACGGATATTTCTCGCACCCAAATTTTATCGTGGTTAGCGAACGGTCGTATATCCGTTGTGATTGGAACCCATGCACTTATACAAAAGTCGGTTAAGTTCGCGTCTCTAGCGCTTGTGATTATAGATGAACAACATCGCTTCGGGGTTAAGCAGAGAAAGGCACTTGCTCAGAGCAAAGACGAGAAAAATAAAATACTCCCCCATCTTTTATCTATGACAGCCACCCCTATTCCGAGAACTCTCGCGCTTACTATTTTCGGTGACCTTGATTTAACTGTTATTGATTCTATGCCACTTGAAAGAAAGAAAATTATCACAGAAATTGTTCCGTCTTCAAAAAGAACTCAGACTTACGAACATATTAGAAAAGAATTACAAAATGGGAGACAGGTCTATGTGATTTGTCCGCGTATTGATGAACAGGACGAGGAGGAGCGCCAAAAAAGGATGTTAAAAAGTGTTAAAGAAGAAGCGCAACGATTATCTGACACTATTTTCCCAGAATTTATCGTGGATATTTTGCACAGTAAAATGAAGAAGGAGGAAAAAGAAGAAGTCATGCAAGATTTCTTGGATAAAAAATCTGACATCTTGGTTGCAACTTCTGTGGTGGAAGTTGGAGTAAATGTTCCAAACGCAACTGTGATTATAATCGAACACGCTGATAGATTTGGACTTGCACAACTTCACCAACTACGTGGACGTGTTGGAAGACGTGAGTATCAATCATACTGTTATCTATTTACTGAAAGTGAGGGTGAAATTACACAGACTCGACTGAAGGCACTAGTTAACGCTAAAAATGGGTTCGAACTTGCCGAACAAGATATGCTGGCACGCGGAATTGGTGCTCTTATGGATGGTAAACAGTGGGGTATGAGCGACTTAGCCATGGAAGCAATAAAGAATCCGAAACTTGTGGAAATCGCCCGCGATGAAGCAAAAGAACTTTTAGATAATGACCCTACTTTAGATAGTTACCCTGACCTTGCAAATATAATAAAAAAGAGAAGTACCGTGCATATGGAATAAAAGGTTATTTTTTGGTATAGTTTAGAACAATTAGCATCCGTAGCTCAGTTGGTAGAGCCGTCGTCTTATACACGACTGGTCCCTGGTTCGAGTCCAGGCGGATGCACAAAA
>CAYGDF010000015.1:0-15131 GCA_964348675.1 uncultured Candidatus Saccharibacteria bacterium | reverse complement strand
GCAACCTCTTGGGCAATATAGGAGTACTCTTCTTCTCCAGTTGGAAATGAAATGGTGTGCACTGCGCCTGCTTCCAGTTTCGGATTCTTAGCCACCAAGTCTTTACGAATTTCTTTGTAGCGATTTTCTAGACGGTTCACACCTTGCACCACGATTGCACGGGCGAAATCAAGTACCTTTTGGGTCGAGCGATAATTTTCTGTGAGAACTATTGTTTCTACGTCTTTGTACAATTCTTTAAATGAATGAATGTTAGAAATTTCCGCTCCTTGGAATTTATAAATCGCCTGATCGTCATCTCCCACCACACAGACGTTTGGTTTTCCTTCGTGAACTGGGTTGCTTGATATGGCTTTAACGAGTGAGAGTTGAGCGTTGTTGGTGTCTTGGAATTCATCCACCATTATGTACTGGTACATTTCTTCAAGTTCCGTACGAAGAGTCACATTTGAAGTTAGAGCCTCCACCACTTGAAGAATCATATCTTCATAATCAAAATAGCCCTCTTTGTGAAGTGCTTCCTGATACATTTCATAGATATCTGCGAGTGCGAAAAGTTTCGGAAGTGAAAGAAAATCTTTTAGAACTCTTTTCCCGTTCTCATCTTTTCCCGTATAACTACTTTTCCAAGTTGAAAGTGGTGTTGTTTTTTCAGAGACGTCTACTTCTTCGAGAGTTCTCTTGATCGAGTTCGCATACATCTGACCTAAGTTTGTTTTAGTTTTTAGAAATGCCTCAGCCATTTGCTCAAATACTGCTGGAGAATCTTTACCAATTCTTTCTGGTAGGTTTTTCTCAAGTATTTTATTTAGTTCTCCAAATGCGCCTTCATTTTCTTTTAAAAGTTCTCTAAAACGTGAAGGCGTGAGTCCTCCTTTTTTAATATCTTTTATGCGCATCTGGGATTCTTTCAAATACGAATATCCCATTTCTGGATGGAAACTTCCTAAAATATGTTTGTGCGGAAGTTTTTCGAAAATATTTTGAAGTATTTCGCTTTGCACAAGTTCACTTCCAGGACGAAAATGTGAACTTTCAAAAAAATATTCAGGGTATCTGCCGATTATGTCCGTACAAAATCCGTGAAATGTATAAATGGCGACACGATATGCGTCCGGTCCAATTAAATCCTCCAACCTGTCGCGCATGTTCTGCGCTGCAGTTTCTGTAAAAGTTAAAAGTAAAATATTAGAGGCTCGCGCAGTTCCTCTTTTTAAAATATTTCCAACTCGAAGAGATAGTAGTTCTGTTTTTCCACTTCCGGGACCCGCAATTACCATAACTGGTCCATCTGTCGCGTCCACTGCGCGTTTTTGTTCTTTATTTAAATGTTTATAGCGCTCTTCAAAAGTTGGTTCCATATCCCTAAGTATATCAGTAAAAAGCGACGTCTTACGACATCGCTTCCACTAGTTGTTATTTAACCACTACCTTTTTCGGTTTCTTTTTTTCACGGGTTCCGTGCTGTTCTTTTTTTGCCATATGTCTACAGTTTAAGGTTAATAACGCTAAGTTGAAAGTGGACAAGAATAATGCATCTTTGTGGTTGACAATAGTTATTAATTCTGTTACTATGTGATTCCTGAGGTTCCTCCCCCTCAGCGTCTCAAGAAGGGTTTGGCCGGCTTACACGCCCGATGCCGAGCCCAGAGACTTCAAGCCTCGGTCGTAAGACCGGGGCTCTTTTTTGTTTTATTTTTGGCAGAGTTTGGATAAAGTTCTACCTGAGTTTTGAGCCGCCACTTCGCTTTCAAAATAAACTTTGTTTTTAGCAGAAATGTTAGAACTACCCCCGCACCATGAAAATGTATAGGTTTTACCATTTACGCTTGCAAATGGACGAGAATCCGTAGAGTATCCCATTACTTCCCCAGATGTTTTAGAAATATAAGAAACTGGAATATTTAAGCCTTCCCTCTTCTCATGCAAATAAATGGCAAAACAACTTAAAAACACAACGGTTACAAGGATGCTTACGATATCTAAGCCGGTGAGCCTGCTATTGATTATTTTCAAGAAATCTTGTATACTGTGGAACATAATATTCAAAGTATAAGCTATGGCAACAAGAAAGGCCGCGGGTTCGGCAAAAAACCTAACAGACAGTAAGCCAAAGTACCTAGGTACTAAACTTTACGCTGGAGAAACTGCAACTGCGGGGGCTATCCTCGTTCGTCAGCGTGGTACAAAAATCATGGCAGGAAAAAATGTTGGACTAGGAAAAGACCACACATTGTTCGCACTTAAAACTGGAAAGGTTTCATACAGTGAAAGACGTATGAAGCATCTAGATGGAACTGTTAAAAGAAAGAAGGTGGCAAACGTAGACGCTCAATAAATATAAAAATTAAAACCGACTCAATTGAGTCGGTTTTAATTTTTCCTCACACCCCTTTTCTTGGATAGTACATCACGGAGAGACTTAATGTCATAGCCAGAATTGAAACATCTCTGAACAGAGTTTCGAAGTTGTTAAAGTTAAACACGATAATTCCCAGAAGCATGACGCTCGCGAACGCCGATGGCCAGAAAATTCTCTTTCCGAATATAATCCAAAGAGCGATTACTATTTCAACCGCTCCAAAACTATGGAGTAAAACTTCATCAGGCACGAAGCCTTTTACAAAGTTCGGGAAATACCCTATCCAAGAGTAAGGATTTACTATTGCATTAAGTGGTGGAAAGATGAAAGCAAAAGCAGAACCCAGACGCAAAATTAAATCTGCTAACTTTTCGCGACTCATGATTATTTAACAACAATAACCTTACCTTCATCGCTAGCCATTACGTGGTTGTGATAATCCCAAACGCCGGTTTTATTGAAGGTAAAAGTATAACTACTACCAGTGGCACATTGATCAAATGAAGTTCCAACTGTGTCCGGACAGTGTTCTTGTCTAGAAGTGCCAGAGTATTCCATGTGTGACGGGTGTTCGTCTACTGCCACCCACATATTTTTACTGCCAGATTTAACGAAGGTAACTTTTGTTCCCTGTTTTATTGTGACAGTTGAAGGAGAAAAACCTGAGTCTGTGTAAGTTACAGTAACATTTCCAGTCTGCACATCACCCACAGAGATTTCCAAACCAGAGTCGGTTTCTGTAGATGTGACTGGTGTCGTGCTCGTAGCCTCTTCTATTGCTGTCTCTGTCGTTGTTACTTCTTTGTTTGGGGAAATATAAAATATGCCGCCCACAACGAGAATCGCGACAATAATAAGAGTGATAATTGAATTTCTGTTCATAAATATTTAACTAAATTAGTAATATTACTTAGACGTAATATGTATAGTATATATTACTTTATTTAGACGAGTCTTATTTCACTTCTATAGAGATTTTTTCTTTCTGAGAACTTTGTTTGATTTCTATTTCGTAGTTTCCGAGAGATTTAATGTGCGAGGAAATTATGATCTGTTTTGGGTCAATTGAAAAACTTGTCGCCTTAAAAATTGCATCCACAATATCCACTTCTTTTATTTGCGCAAAAAGTTGGCCTTTAGCGTCGGCTTTTTTGCCAGTGATAATAATTTTTTCGCGACGAAGTTTATCGATAAGTTGAGCAAAGGTGTTCGTAGCAAGTTCTTGCTTGTGTTTATTTGACTCTTCCTTTTGCTTCCATTTTTGAAGTTCTGCTGGAGTGGCTTGGATTGCGTCTCCTTTTTTTATTAAAACGTTTATTGCGTATCCGTCAGCCACTTCTGCAATGGAACCTCTCTGTCCGAGTTTGGTCACGTCGCGCTGGAGAATTACTTTCATGAGAGTGATTATACCAAAAATTAACACCAGAGACAAAAACAAAAGGCCGCTCGCAGGCGTCCTTCTGGCGCAGTTGCGAAGCGGTCATTTTTTCTTGAACTCGTTCGGGAAGAGTTCGGTCAGGAGCACGAATTTGTCCCCGACCATAGCCCCACACTCTCCGTGTTCGAATCCAGAGCCGGGACCGAGACGCCTTCGCCTGTAGACATCAATCTTGCCGGTTTTTGTCCACGTGTGGTTCGCATCGAGGTCGATGCGGTACTGAACATCTTCCTTGGTTTTGTCGGGCAACTGAGGACCGACGAAGCCAAGCAAGAGGTTCGACATTTGATTGTCCGCCATGTTGTCTCCTTCTGGTTAGGGTGCCTTACTCTTTTGTACAACATAATAAAGTGTGCTCCTTAAAAATATCAAAGTCAAATTGTGGATAAAATTAAAGAAACCCCGGGCCGAAAATCGACCTGGGGTGTCCCTAAAGTTCACTGTCGTACTGATGCTCTGAGAAGCCTTTCAGTGCGTCGAACCATTCTTCTTGCGGAAGGGCGATTTGTTCAAACTGTAAATAGAGAGACAGAAATCGATGAACCTCCTCTAAGGTTACATTTTCATTCGCTCCCAGTTTCTTGCCAAACGCCTTCTCGTACAGCCGATTCAACACCTCTTGGTTTTGCGGTGTCATGGCTTTCTCCTTCTACCATCTTTACAATCTCACAATTTTTTTTAAATGTCTATAGAGTTGCGCTTATTTCATTGCTTCAACTGTCTCGATTGCTTTTTGGAGTTGAATATCCAATGGTTTTCCATCTTTTCCTTTTACTGTTGTTGTAGCGGCTATTTCTATGTCAGGTTTAATTCCGCTTTCAGAAATATTTATTCCGTTTGGCGTGTACCACTTAGCGATAGTTACTTTTAGAGAGGAACCATCCTTAAAGTTTACTAATTCCTGTACTGATCCTTTCCCAAAAGATTTTTCTCCAACAATTTTTGCTACACCTTGATCCTTCAGTGCTCCAGCTAAAATTTCAGAAGCGCTCGCAGAACCGGCATCTACCATGACTACAACTTTAGTATTTGTCGGCACACCGGCTATTCCACTACTTCTATGATTAACAGTAACTTCATTAGTTCCCTGCTTCTCACTTACCACCACCGCTCCCTCTTTTAGGAAATAACTCGCCATGTTAACCGCCGCTTCAAGGTATCCTCCTGGGTTTCCACGAAGATCAATTACGAGGTGTTTAAGACCGGAACTTACAAAATCATTCATGGCATTTTTAAATAATTCAGGAGATTCAGCAGAGAAGTTGTATAGATGGATTACAAATGTATTGCTTTTCTTTTCGATATCCAACGTAGGGATTTTTATTTCTGCGCGAACAATTCTTATTTCAGAGACTGTTGTTGCTCCTGAGTGTAGAACTGAAATTTTTACAACCGTTCCAATCGGTCCGCGAATTAGATTTACTGCCTCGTCAGATGACATTTGTAGAGTACTGCTTCCGTTTACTGCAGTAATAATGTCTCCTGTTTTTATTCCAGCCTTCATAGCAGGAGAATCTTTTAATGGAGAAATGACAACGATATTTCCATCTTTCATTCCGACGTTCATCCCTACACCACCAAATGACCCTGTAACATTTTCAGTAAAACTCTTTGCTTCTGCTGGCGGGAAAAATACCGTGTAAGGGTCTTTGTAGGCTTCAACGTAACCTTTTATGATTCCATATTCCAATTCTTGGCTTGTCGGTAATGTGCTCGACGCTTTCCAAAATACAAATTTTTGATCCAGTGCCTCCTTTACTTGCTTAAGTAACGAACTTTCAACCTTTCCGTCTGCTCCGTATGTGGTAGCACTAACCGATGCGCCAACTAATACTCCGGTGCCAAATAAAATAGCAGCAAAAATTATTATACTGACTATTTTTCCTATGTGTTTGTGTGTAAATCGTGTGTTCATGTGTCGTCAGTATATCTTATAAATATGATAGAATGAAAGGAATATCTTTTATGTCCGCAGAAATTAAACTATACAACACAAAATCTAGAAACATTGAAACTTTTTCCCCAATCAAAGACGGAAAAGTTGGGATTTATTCATGTGGTCCAACTGTTTATCATTATCAGCACCTTGGAAATATGCGCGCGGTAGTTTTTGCGGATACTCTTCACCGTATGTTTCTATCTTCAGGTTATGACGTTAAGCATGTAATAAACATTACTGACGTTGGACACTTGGTGGATGATGGAGATAACGGTGAAGATAAAATGGAAAAAGGCGCAAAACGTGAAGGGAAAAGTGTTTGGGAGATTGCTGACTTTTATACTAAAGAATATTTCCATTGTTTAGATTTACTTAACATAAATCGTGAGGAATATCTTTTCCCAAAAGCGACAGACACAATTAAAGAACAGGTAGAACTGATAAAAATTCTTGAGGAAAAAGGTTTTACATACAAAATAAGTGACGGAATATACTTCGACACTTCTAAGTTTCCGAAGTATGCGGAATTTGCGCATTTAGATGTAGAAGGACTTAAAAGCGGTGCGCGTGTAGAAGAAAATAAAGAAAAGAAAAACATTACTGATTTCGCGTTATGGAAGTTCTCACCAGAAAATGAAAAGCGTCAGATGGAATGGGGTGAAGAATCTGGTGTGCCTTGGGGAAAAGGTTTTCCTGGATGGCATATAGAGTGTTCGGCTATGTCTAAAAAACTTCTCGGTCCGCATTTTGATATTCACACAGGTGGAATAGATCATATCCCTGTGCACCACACAAATGAAATCGCCCAAAGTGAGTGCGTCAACGGTGAAACTTACGTGAATTACTGGATGCACAATAATTTTTTAAATGATGCTTCTGGGAAAATGGCAAAATCAGGCGGAGAATTTTTGAGATTACAAACTTTGGTTGATAAAGGATATGATTCAATCGCCTTTCGTTATTATCTTTTAACTACTCATTATCGTAAGGAGATTAATTTTTCTTTTGAAGCGCTTGACGCTTCAGTTACGGCGTACAAAAAACTTTGGGATTGGTGTAAAGAGCACGTTACGCAGATTGGTAGTCCTGACGAGGAGTATATGAATAAGTTTTCTTTATATTTACATGATGATTTATCTACTCCATCGGCGATTGCTTTAATGTGGGATTTGATTAAAGATTCAGATTTAACAGATGACGTGAAATACAAAACTATTTTAGAGATGAGTAATATTTTAGGGCTATTTTTGGATAAAGCCTTTAAAGAAATGGTGGTTGTTCCAGAAGATGTAGAAAAATTATTAGATGCTCGTACAAAGGCGAGACTAGCGAAAGACTTTGCTGAAGCAGATAGACTTCGCGATGAATTAAAAAAACTTGGTTACAGTGTGAAAGATACAGGAGGAAGCGGACAAGAGATTTCTAAATAAAAAAACACACCCACGCGTCGTCTGTCTCACGAAAAGTCTTCCCAGTGCTTCTCGTAATTCAGCTCGAATCGACGCGCAGATGTGTGCTAAGCCCAAGGTTCCTTTTCTTTCCTTGGGTGGGGTTATACTATGACTTTTATTTTAAAAAAGCAAGTTTTTTAGATAAAAAAGTCCGCCCTTGACCGAAGTATGGGGGCGGACGAATCCTTGGAACGGCCTTGCAAGCCGTACCCCGCCTGGATTGGGGCATGTTCATATTAGAATTTTCCTAGGGCAATTGCAACTATCCCCATAATCCCCTATTTTTCTTCAAATAAACATAAAATATGGTTTGTGCAAGTGGCGAACGTTCATGTACACTCCTCTTTATGATTCCCTTAGACCAACTCTCGTCTTCGTCCAAACCAAAAGGACGTGGTAAAGGAAAGTATGGTGGTAACTATGATGGTTACGACCGTAAAACAGAAAGTGACCCTCTTCGTGGTCCGCGTATTCCTCCACAAGATTTAGAATCTGAAAAAGCGCTTCTAGGTTCTCTTTTACTTTCTTCTGATTCTCTTTTTGAAATTGCAGATATAATTTCCGCACAAAGTTTTTATGCAGCGAAGCATCAAATTGTGTATGAAGTAATCGACGAGTTGGTAAATAAAAAAGAACCGGTAGATATTCTCACCGTTTCTGCCGCACTTCGTAACCGAAAAGAATTCGACCAAATCGGTGGCGCACCATATCTTTCAGAACTTCTCGGGCTTGTTGGTTCGGCAGCAAATATTAAATACTATGCGCAAATCGTACGAAAGAAAGAACTTCTTCGTCGACTAATCGAAGCCAGCACTCATATCGCTGAAATTTCATATGATGAATCAGAGCCACTCGAGTCTATTCTAGAAGAATCTGAGAAAAGAATTTATGAAATTACAACCAAAGGAAGTACTTCCGACAGACTGATTGCTTTCCAAGAAATGATTGAAGAAACTTGGTCTCGTATTGAAAAACTTTCAGAAAATACAGGAGAACTTCGAGGAGTTCCGTCTGGATTTAAAGATTTGGATAATAAACTATCTGGATTCCAACCGTCAGACTTGATTATTCTCGCCGCTCGTCCGTCTGTTGGAAAGACTTCTCTTGCACTGGATTTCGCTCGTAACGCTGCGGTTAAGTATGGGGTGCCGACTGCTATCTTTTCGCTGGAAATGAGTAAGGAACAACTGGTAGATAGAATGCTTTCTGCCCAATCTCAGGTGGACGGATGGAAACTTCGTACGGCCAGACTCTCACTGGACGAAGAATTTCAAAGACTCCAAAACGGAATGCATGAACTGATGAAGGCACCGATTTATGTGGACGATAAAGCCGCGAACTCTATTTTAAATATGAGGAGTACGCTTCGAAGATTAAATACCGATAAACCAATTGGGCTAATTATCGTGGACTACCTTCAACTTATGAGTACGGCCAAAAGTTACGACAATATGGTAAACCAAGTAACAGAAATTTCTCGTTCTCTAAAGGCGCTCGCCAAGGAGTTTAATGCTCCAGTGATTGCCCTATCACAGCTTTCTCGTGCGGTTGAGTCTCGTGGAGGACGACCCAGACTTTCTGACCTTCGAGATTCTGGTTCTATCGAACAAGATGCGGACGTGGTTATGTTCATTCACCGTGAAGATAAATATGGTGAGAATACAGAAAGGAAAGATATTGTAGAAATTCTAATTGAAAAGCATCGTAATGGGCCAACGGGTGTGGTTGAGTTATTCTTTGATAGCAAGAAAACATCATTCCTTCCTGTTGAGAAAAGTGAATTTGGGGATTTTAGTTTACCTACAGTTTCAAGTCCTGAGTTTTAAATAAAAAACAAGGACGCGCTACGCGCGTCCTTTGGCTTTCAGATTGGTTCCGAAAGCACTTCGATCACATGGGTGCGCCCGTAGTCCAAGTACTCGCCGTTCTCTTGGTCTTGCCACGCACTCTCGACGAATGGGTCGGTCTCGGAGTCCAGAGGCTCGACTCCGTTTCCTGAGTAGTTCGCCGCGAGATTGCGGTCTGCGAACCGAACCTTTTTTTGTTCTTGGTTCTCTCCCATCTCTTTGCTGAAGCGAACGTAAACGCTGACAAGGCGCAGGTCCGCATCGGTCCCGAGTTTTTCACACATGTCCTTCTCCTAGTATTAAATTTTAAAATGCCTTATTTTTCTATGCTCCCATATCCTATATACACTTAAATGGAAGTCAGTGTCAAATTTCTTCCTTTTATGAAGATACTTTAATTTTGGTATACTCAGAAGATTATATGAACGCTACCGACAGACTGACAGAGTTATTTATGCGCTTCCCGGGTATTGGACCTAAACAAGCCAAGAGGTTTGTGTATTTTCTTTTGCGAGAACATTCGCAGTATAAGGAGCAACTGATAAAAGCATTGGAGGAGTTAAAATTCACAGGCAAGCAGTGTGAGAAATGTTTTCGTTTTTTTGGTGATAGAAACGCGCAGACCGCAAAAGTATTTTGTAATATTTGTGATAACGAATCTCGTGATCACAGTGAACTCATGATTGTAGAAAAAGAACTTGATTTAGACGCTATCGAAAAAACAGGTTCTTATAACGGACTTTATTTTATTTTAGGAGGTCTCGTCCCACCCCTTACCGATAAGCCTTCAGAACTCATACGTATACGAGAACTGACTAATCGCATCCATCGTGCAATTGAAGAAAAGAATCTGTCTGAAGTCATTTTCGCCCTTCCTGTGACTGATTACGGAGACACGACGACTGAATATGTAGAGAAGACAATTAAGCAGATTGTGGGAATAGATAAAATAAAACTCACACATTTAGCAAGAGGTCTTTCTTCAGGACTTGAACTCGAATACGTGGACCGCGATACGTTTAAGAGCGCGCTTGATAGAAGACAATAAAAAACTACCACGAATGTGGCAGTAAGTTGTCACGAGGAAAGACTGATCGTTGTGTAGGCGTCGGCGTGTATATGTGGTAGGGCGAGAGTATCGGCCCACCATGCTACGACCACGCTTGGGGTGGGACACCAAAGGATTGACACCCCCTCAACCCAACTGCAAGCACAGTCCTCGTGACTCATATAGACTATTCTTTTCTTTTTGTATTGTCAATAAAGTATAAAAATAAAACCGCCAGTCTGGCGGTTTTATTTTGCTTTTTATATTTACTTGATTGAGTCAATCTTTAAACTCATAAATGGCTGACGGTGACCATTTTTCTTGTGGTAACGAGATTTAGCTCTGTAACGAACCACGAGAACTTTATCTAAACGTCCGTTTTCTGTAATAGTCGCTTCTACTGTAGAACCAGCGATGTATGGAGCACCAAGAGTTGTGCTTGCGCCATCGTCTTTTAGAACGACAGATTCGATAGTAACTTTGTCTCCCACTTTATATTCGCCCTTGATTTTCTCAACTGCGATTTCGTCGCCAACGGCAACCTTGTATTGTTTCCCCCCTGTTTGAATAACGGCAAATGACATAGTTCGAGAATTATACAGTATTTTCGATTTATAAGCAAGTATCGGAGACTTCCCTATTCCTCATCAAACGTTGGTTTATCGAGCAAATTTGGCTCTATGCCTATGGCTTCCCCAGTTATCCTCAAAACATCCTTGTCCACCTTCTTTAACTCTTTGTAGGCTGTATTGTAATGATTTATCGAGGTCCCTAAAGTAACGCCGAGTTTCTTCATGTATTCCTCGTAGGCTTCTAGGTGTTTTCCGAGTTCTTCCACTCTTTGTTGTATATGCTTAGCACTCTCTTCTATTTTAAAAGCCTTGAATCCGTATAAAACGGACTGCAAGTAAGCATAGAAAGTTGTAGGAGATACGATGATAACCTTGCGTTTGTTATAAGCGTATTCGATTAAGTTTTGAGTATTAACTGCACCTCGCGAGACCTGATTTATCAGTAAATCGTAATAAATTCCTTCCGCCGGGATGAACATGAAGGCAAACGGTAAAGTTCCTTCCTCTGGACGAATATACTTAGAAGTTTCGTCAATTCTTTTTTGAATATCTTTTTTGAACTCGTTTTGATAGTATGCCGTTTCTTCTTCATCCGTTGCGTTCATTAAACGCTGGTAATTATCTAGTGAATATTTAGCATCAATTGGAATGATTCCTTCCTTGGTGTGAATAATTGCGTCTACCACTTCTCCGTTTTTGAAATAGTACTGCATTTCGTATTGACCTGGTGCGAGCATGCCAGAAAGAATAAGTTCAAGAGACGCTTCGCCTAAGTTTCCTCGTTGTTTTTGGTGAGTTAAAACTTTTTCCAAGTTTTGTAGTTGCTCGGTCATCGAAAACACTTGTTTGTTCCCCTCCTTTACTTCGGTTAATTCACGCGTGATTTCTGTGATTAGTTTTGTGGCCTCTATATTTTGTCTGTGAAGAACTTGATGAAGGTCGGATGATGAGCGTTCCAATTTATTCTCCACAGTTCCGCGTAGACGCTCCAACTGCTCCTGAAGTATAAGAAATGTTTGGTCATCCCCTTGGCTATCCTTCAAATCCTTTTGACGCATTAAAATAACCAGAAGTAATGCGGATATGATAACTCCGAAGATAATAATAGCGAGGACAGATGCTTCCATGACAAAAGTATAACATGTGCTAGTATGCATGATTAAGGGATGCATCGTCATCTTTTCCGAGTCATTTTTCACAGCACTCGGTTGCTCTTTAAGTTTTAGTTTCTGTCCAGGGCTTTGCAGACATACTTGCGTATGAGCCCGTCGTCACACGCGTAATAAGGAAAGCGTGCTTTCCAAAAATCTTCGTGTGACCCCAAAAACAAAAAACCTGTTCGGTTTAATCGGCCGGAAAACACATTTGGTCTGACTGACCAAGAACTAGCGGTGTCCACTTCCTTCATTGGTTTTGGCCCGCTTTTTCATTTTAATATTTATCACACTTGACAATATATAAAAACGTGTGATAGAGTCGTATTTGTCACGACAGTCGTTGTGGCAATTTCAAAACCAGTACACAGGAGTGAAGATCATGAACCAGTCCGAAACGGGCAGCAATTCCCACGAAGTCGATCCCATTGCCTCGGCGCGTGCCAAGAGTGCGGTCCGTCTGAACGGCGCCGGCGCCAACAACAGCACCGGTACGCGCGTCAAGGGGATGTTCGCAACCAAGGCCGGCACCAACCGGCGCTTCACGACCGGCGCCGGCCAGCAGCAGTCCAGCCAGGGCAAGTTCGCCGGCAAGGAAGACGCGGGCGACCTGGGCGGCACCGCCACCCAGCAGGCCTGACCGTCGGACAAACAGTTCTTTTTAACTAGGAGAAAACAACCAGAGTAAAATCTAAACAATTCCCCTCCCAGAAAAGGCCGCCCTCGCGCGGCCTTTTTTTATTTTTTCTTAATTTATGTTATAAATTATACGGCAACTACACAAGGAGATTATGCGATGCCCCAAAGTCTGCTTCTTTCCCGCCAAGAGATGATAGCGCTCGAGCGCCAAATCTTGCGCGGCCAGTGTGTTCATGGAAACAGATCAGACACGGATATGCGTTATCGTGATTCCAGGTACGCACGCAAAGCCCTCGAAAAGATTCGGGCGCTTGCTCCGAAAGGCCGCACTGTTCGCCTGTGAACACGTCTCGCCGTTCGCAAAGGGTCCACAGCGGGCCTTTTTTATTTTTCTAATTTTTATGATATAAATATTCTGCTACTCGTGATGGGTCGCAACAAATCCTGACTAAGGTACGCCAGGATTTGGGGGTGGATGACTCCGGTTGCCCCCTTTTTTTATTATAGAGACACAAATGCTATACTTATAAACACTATGCAAGAAAATATAAAAGCTGAAATTAAAAAAGCGATGCTCGCTCGCGACGCAGTGAGACTAGGAACACTCCGCATGGTTTCTGCGGCATTTACAAATGAACTAGTTACTCAGGGTCGTCCACCAACAGATCCACTATCTAATGATGACTGCATGAAGGTAATCAAGCGTCTCGCTAAACAACGTAAAGATTCAATGGAACAATTTTTAGCCGGAGGTCGCCCAGAACTTGCAGAAGATGAGAAAAACGAACTCGCAATTCTAGAAGAACTTCTTCCAGCACAGATGTCAGAGGCAGATATCGAAACTGCTGTTAAAGCAAAACTTGTCGCAGAGCCACTTGATCCTACAAAGAAAGGACAATTCGTTGGAACAATGATGAAAGAACTCGGTGCAAATGCTGACGGTGCTTTGGTTAAGTCTGTTATCGACAGATTAACTGCTTAATAATATGTTTCCTAGACCAGATGCTCCCCAACCCGAACAAAAGGTTGTTCAATTTCCTTTTCCAGAAAAAGCAGAAGATTTTCGCGCGGTGCACGTAGAAGAGTTGGATAGACGATTCGCAAAGTACATGGACATTTACAAGAAAATGAAGACATTTCATTTGACGGATTTTAATTACACAACTCTTCAAGAGAAATTTGTAAAAGAAGGTGGAATATCGCAAGAGGTTTTTGAAAAATATTTAAAAGAAAAAGGAATGACTTGGGGAGAGATGCGTCCACAGGTAGATATTGAAAGAGAACAAAAGAGAAAAGAATTATTTGAAAAGTATCCTCCTAAAGTTGACGAAAAATAGAAATAGTGGTATTTTAAGGACTGTTGCAAATTAGGGAGATGTCATGTTTTTAAAAACACCTGTAGATGTGAGTGCCTGGAGTAACGAAGAACTCGCGCGCGCAATAACAATTCGTGCTCACGTTTATGGCTCAGCACAACTCAACAATCCTCGCCTTTCGGATGAAGAGGAAACGGAAATCTTTCTGCGCACCTTCGGCAAGGCATCCTGTGACTACGGCTTTATCTCCTATTTCGCACTGTCCGTCGGCGTGCGAAAACTCATCGGAGAGCCAGGTGGTCGCGGTCGCGCTCAAATGCAACGGGAAATCGACACCGTCGGCCCAGCGGTGGACTTCGATGAAGCACCCCCCTCGTCAAAGCCAAAGAGCGTTCCTTTCCCGCTCACGCAGACACCTTGGTTTCGCAGGAAGGCTTTGCGTCACTCCTGGTGGTACCTCGAAATGGAAGGTTAGCAGGCATCGCTAACTTTAGAAAAACGCCCGTGGGCGTTTTTGTTTTTTAATTACAAAATACTGGAACTAATGCGCGGGCACCAGTATTTGCGTCAGGAGATTGAGGATTCGGAACGAATAATAACTGGCAAGGTTGATGAGATGGTAGAAGTGAACGCACTTGTACTGAAAATCTAGACCATCCCGGAACTGACCACTGACCGGTTGCAATTGCAGTTTCAGTAGCAAAGATTCTACCCTGAGTATCGATTATATAAATTGGGAAAGTTCCATTTGCAAAAAATGTACTCCTCGCTTCTCCATAAATAGTTTTATAGGTGTTTATACTTTCTCCGTCGTAGACAGAAAGATTTCTCGCGTATAGCGAGTTATCGGAAAAGCCAGCGGTTTGAGCATTAAAAACTTGTGATTTGGTTGGTGGAACTTTTACAACTTTCATTCCTGAGTCTGAGTAGATAACATAACTTGTCCCTGGGGTGAGTCCGCCTTCGTAAATATTTCCTGAAAGATCAGAGGTTTTCGGTTGGGCCACTTCTTGCAAGTTTACTGGGTCTGGAAGCCAATTATCTGTGAAAAAAGATGACCCTGGTTTATAGAAAGATATTTTACTCATCAAGTTTGGGAAAAATTTCTGCATTACGATAAATATAAAAAGACCAACAGCAATTACGATGATTAATTTTAATATGCCAGAAAGAAAGCGTTGAATAGTTTCCATAGTTATTTTTCTCCGTTACAGGTTTCCGGTGACCATAAACCACGTGCGCTGATGCGAGCGATATTTTGTACGTCACGAAAATCTTGCTGGTATTTATAAGGTGTCATGTAGGTGTATTCGTGAGCATATCCTTCCGCTATCATTTTCCGATTAAGCATTTGTCCATCTTCTA
>CAYGDF010000014.1:15521-17169 GCA_964348675.1 uncultured Candidatus Saccharibacteria bacterium | reverse complement strand
CCAACCTTGGCTCCTGTTCCAGTACAAGTTTTACATGTACTTATTTTTGAAATCAGTACATTTCTTTCAGTACCAAAAATTGCCTCCGTGAAAGGCACGTCAATTTCAAGAGAAATATCTCGCCCTCGTTTCTGTCGCGCACCACCACCAAATCCTCCGCCGAACATGTCACCGAAAATATCACCCAAGTCACCGAAATCAAACTGCATGTCTTGGAAATCAGACGCATTGAATCCGCCTTGGAAACCTCCGAATCCAGAAGGCCCAGCACCATTAAATGTCTGACCATAGGTGTCGTACTCTTTACGCTTCTTTTCATCAGAAAGAGTTTGATAGGCTTCGTTTATTTCTTTGAACTTTGCTTCATCTCCCCCTTTTTTATCTGGATGATATTTGGCCGCAAGTTTATAGAACGCCTTTTTAATATCGTCCTTTGATGCCCCTTTATCGACGCCTAATACATTGTAATAATCTTTTGTTGCCATATCTTAAGCGTATTCTAACACAAACTATTAATTTCCAGATGTCTCGTCTTTTGGTGTTTCTGTGCCCTGTTCAGGAGTAGGATTTTCCTCAGGTTTTGCTTCTGTTTGTGCACCTGCGTCATTTGCAGTCTTCATAGCCTCCCCTATTTTCATCATCTTTTCAGAAAGTGATTCTGTAGATTTTTTAATTGCATCCATATCCTCACCTGTACGAACCTTCTTCACTTCTTCGATTGCCTCTGTGATTTCTTTCTTTATATCATCGCTAATTTTTCCTTCAGCGTCTTTTAATGCTTTTTCCGCCGTGTGTACCATGGCGTCTGCTATATTCTTCGCTTCTACAAGTTCCATTTTCTTTTTATCTTCTTCAGCATGTGCTTCAGCATCTCCTTGCATGCGCTTGATGTCTTCATCTGTTAATCCTGATGACGCTTCTATTCGAATCGATTGCACCTTGCCAGAAGTTTTATCCATCGCTTTCACATTTAGAACTCCGTTTGCGTCCACATCAAACGTTACTTCCACTTGTGGCATACCGCGTGGTGCTGGTGGAATACCATCTAGAATAAATCTACCGAGCGATTTATTATCGGCAGCTAGTGGTCGTTCGCCTTGAGTAATGTGAATTTCTACCGAAGTTTGGTTATCGGCTGCGGTGGAGAATGTTTGTGATTTAGAGGTAGGAATAGTTGTATTTTTTTCTACAAGTTTTGTCGCAACTCCTCCCATAGTTTCAATTCCAAGTGAAAGTGGAATCACATCCAATAATAGAACATCTTTCACATCTCCTTGTAGCACTCCGGCCTGTACAGCAGCCCCAAGAGCCACCACTTCGTCTGGGTTGATTGAACGGTTCGGTTCCTTACCAAAGAGCGCCTTAACCGCCTCAACGATTGCAGGCATACGAGTCTGACCTCCAACCATGATGATTTCGTGAATTTCTTCTTTCTTAAATGGAGAATTTTCTAGTGCGCGTTTTGTGATTTCTATAGAACGGTCTACGAACTCCTTTGAAAGTTCTTCAAGTTTCGCACGACTAACTTTCATCAGTAAGTGCTTAGGTCCATCAGCCCCTGAAGTGATGAATGGAATGTTGATTTCAGTTTCCATTTGAGAGGAAAGCTCGTGCTTAGCCTTTTCAGCAGCTTCATCAAGTCTCTGTA
>CAYGDF010000014.1:0-15421 GCA_964348675.1 uncultured Candidatus Saccharibacteria bacterium | reverse complement strand
TGTGTGTCATTAAAATACGCAGGAACTGTGATAACTGCTTGAGTTATAGTTTCTCCCGTCTTTGCTTCAACATCTGCTTTTATCTTTTGCAAAATCATGGCAGAAACTTCTTCTGGACGAACATCTTTACCTCCAAGTGAAATCAAAACTCCGCCGTTGTCGCTCCCTTTTATTTTATATGCGACACGAGGAATATCATCCTGTACCTCCTTATCAGAAAAAGAGTGACCCATAAAGCGCTTAACTCCATAAATAGTGTTCTCTGGGTTCGTAACAGCCTGACGCTTAGCAATCTGTCCGACTGCGCGTTCGTTGTTTTTATTAACCGAGACAACAGAAGGTGTCGTGCGATTACCTTCTAGGTTTTCAATTATTTTTGGCTGTCCACCCTCTATGATGGCGACAGCTGAGTTTGTTGTTCCAAGGTCGATTCCAATTATTTTTGCCATAGTTTTGTAAATTTTTATTTTAAATTTCTAATTTTAATCAATATTTCAATTTCTTATTCTGTGTGTCCGACTTTCACTCGTGCTGGGCGTAGTATGCTATCTGCCATTCTGTATCCTGACTGGAGAACACTTACAATTTTATCATTCTCTTCTTCACTTGCAACCTTTACCATTTCCATACTTTCGTGAAGCGACGGGTCAAAATCATCCCCCACCTTTCCGAACTGTACTACGCCTTCATTTTCTAAAACCTTGCTCAGTTGTCCGAAAATATATTCTATTCCCACACGCCAATTCTGGTCCACTTTTTCCCATGCCTCAATATTACCTTTTGCCATATCATAAGCATCAAGAACAGGAAGAAGTTCTTCGATGAATTTCTTCGTCGCGTACTTTCTGTCATTTACTCGATTAGTGTCCACTTCTTTTTTGAAGTTCGCATAATCTGCTCTAGTTCGTTGACTTAGGTCTAAATATTCTTGTTTTTCGGCTTCTAATTTCTTAATCTTTTCACGAAGTTTTTTGATGGTATTTTTCGCGTCAACTTCGCCCTCATCATTTACATCTTCAAAGGAAACATCGTCATTTTCAGTGTTTTCCATTTCAATATTTTTATCGTTTTCATTATCATTTTTCATATTCGGAACTGTAATTATAACATTTTTATCGCCCCTATTCTATATAAATTATTTTTGAAACTATGTCAAGAAATTAACAAGCCCGCCCTCTTTGGGGGCGGGCTTTGGCTCGCGACGCGTGAATCAAACGCGTTCCACGACCTCACGCTTGGCGGCTTCCAGCTCGTCGCGTGTTTCCTTGGCGACCATTCGTGCGCTGTCACCGAAAGACATCTCCATGTCAGCGAACCTCTCTTCCTTGTGGGCGTAGAGGATTGCCCGCGACGAGTTCACGACAATCGGCGCGTCGGGCCGCCATGCGTTGCGCACGACCGTGGCCGCGTCACCGCCCTGTTTGCCGACCCCCGGAATGAGAAGCGGCGAACGAGGCGCCAGTTTGCGAATCTGTTCGAGTTCCTCGGGGAACGTGGCGCCGACCACCAGACCGACCTGCCCGTTCTTGTCCCACGTTGGGTTACTTGTCGTCATTGCGACGTACTCGTATACGGTCGGACCCGCACTCCCCATCTCTTGAACATGAAGGCGCTGGTTCTGCAGGTAGTCGCTACCCTTGTTAGAGGTCTTGCACAGTAGGAACAGGCCCTTGTCTGCGTACTTCTCCGCCATGTAGGGCTCGATGGTGTCGAGCCCGAGAAAAGGTGAGAGCGTGACCGCGTCCGCGCCGTAGCGACCGAATGCTTCTTTCGCATACTGGACTGCCGTGTCGCCGATGTCGCCACGCTTGGCGTCCAGAATGACGGGTACACCCGGCGCGGACACATGGATGTACTCAATCAGCCTTTCCAAATATTTCTCGGCGCCGTAGGCGGCGAAGTAAGCGATTTGAGGCTTGTACGCGATGACGAGGTCATACGTCGCGGCAACGATATTCGCACAGAACGCGTAGATTCTGCTCGGGTCACCCTTCCATTCCATGGGAAACTGCGCAGGGTCGGGATCCAAGCCCACGCAGAGACTAGACCGGTTGCGTTGTTCTGCGACTTTCAACATTTCAAGGAAGGTCATGACTGACTCCATGGTTAAATTGATGAAATTTGTACTCCGACTTGCAATTGCAAGTTGTAGACAATACTACAGGAAAAGTAGGAAATAACAAAACCGCTCTTTCGAGCAGTTTTGCTTTGTAAAAATTAACGCTTGTTAAACGATATAAATACTAAGATGAGTGCGAGGCACGGGAGAAGTTTCGATGGAGACGTAGACAGAACTACGTTGACTGAGAAACTTGGGACCCGTAACGAAGCAATCGCTTAATATTTTAACGTTTAGACCAAGTTGGTGCCTTACGAGCTTTTTTAAGTCCGAACTTCTTTCTTTCCACCTGACGTGAATCACGCTTTAGGAAACCAAGTTTCTTTAGAGTGTTCTTAACTTGTTCATCACGTTCAACGAGTGTGCGAGATAGTCCATGACGAACCGCTTCAGCCTGAGCGTGGATACCTCCACCTACTACATGAACAGTTACTGTGAACTTATCCTTTACTTCTCCTTTTGAAATCGCTTCTTCAGCAATTGTCTGAAGTTCTTCAGTTACGAAATATTCCTTAACGTCTTTGTCGTTAATAGTAAATGTAGTTTTAGTAGCAGGAGTAATACGAACACGAGCAGTTGCTGTCTTTCTGCGTCCTACGGCTTCTATATAACGATTTTTTGTTTCTACTGACATATTTATATTTAAATTATTATTCCTCTATTGTGAGATTCTTTATACGAATGTCCTGTAGGCGATTCTTTGGAAGCATTCCAAGTACGGCATGCTTCATGATCTGAGCATATCCTTTCTTTTCAGCAACGTGTTCAAGAGCGATTTCCTTAAGTCCACCTGGGAATCCAGAGTATGACTTGTGAACACTTTCTTTCATTTTGTTACCAGTTATTTTAACCTGTGAAGCGTTGATGATTTTTACAGAAACATCAGCCACACGATTCTTCACGAAGTGAATACTTGATTTTGCATTAAGAAGTGCCGCAGCCTCAGATGCTACACGTCCTAGTGCTCTATCTTTCGCGTCAATTGTGTAAGTAGTTGTTTCCATAAATTTCTATATTATCTTTAGATGAATTCTATGATTGCTTTTTCAGCACCATCTGAAATTCTATTTGATAGTTTAATAATACGAGTGTACCCACCAGTTACCGCTTTGTACTTTGGAGCGTATTCTGCGAAAAGTTTTGTAGTTTCGTCACCCTGATTGATTAGACGGGAAGCAACTAGACGACGACGTGATACAGTATCCTCTTTAGCAAGAGTTACTAGTTTCTCAACGAATGGTCGGATTTCCTTAGCGCGAGCCAAAGTAGTCTCGATTCTTCCGTGACGAATAAGGTTAATCATAAGAGCTCTAACGAAGGCCTTGCGCTCGTTTTTTTCTCTTCCGAATTTTCTGAATGACTTATGATGCTTCATGGGGCTGTATTATAACACGTTAACTTACTAAATTCAATTACGCTTTTAACGATAATCCAAGGTTATCTAGTGCCTTCTTAATTTCTTCAATCCCCTTCTCTCCTAGACCGTCAGTTGCTAACAAATCTTCTTCACTCTTTCGAGAAAGCCCACCTGCTGTACGAATAGATGCTGAAATAAGAGCATTCTCTGTACGAGTAGAAAGATTTAGATCTTCGATCTTTGTCTTTGCTACATCCGTAACATCAGCGATATCTTCCTTTGGCATTTCTGCGGTTGCTTCCTTAACAGACGCCTGAGTTTCGATAACAGTTTCGCGGAATCCAACGATTGACTGGAGTTGAGTAATCATAGTGTTGATTGAAGTCTCAAGTGCCTGGTGTGGACTGATAGTTCCATCAGTTTCGATAGAAACACGAAGACGGTTGTGGTCAGTACGATCACCGACGCGCATGTTTTCTACCTCGTATGAAGCGCGACGAATAGGAGTAAATGATGCATCGAGTGCAATTGTTCCGATATCAGCCTTTTCCTTCTGAAGAACTTCACGAGGAACATAACCAAGACCTTTCTCAACTGTGATTTCAATTGCTACATCAACATCCTTTGCAGTAGATTCACAGATGTATTGATCCTTGTTCATGATTTCAAGCTGTGAAGGAACATTAATATCAGCGGCAGTCACAGTCTTTGATCCCTTAATGCGAAGAGTAGCTTTCTGAGCCTCATCACCATGAAGTTTGAATCGTGTCTTCTTAAGGTTAAGAATTATTGCGATAACATCTTCTTTTATACCGTCGATTGCAGAGAACTCGTGCTTAACACCATCGATAGATAGTGAAGTTACTGCGGCTCCAGGAATTGAAGAGAGAATAATACGTCTAAGTGAGTTACCTAGAGTGTGACCGTATCCTGGGAATAGTCCGTCGATTTCGTAGACGCCGGAAACGGCATCTTCTTTAACAATTCTTGGCTTTGATGGCAAAATGATAGAATGTGAAGACATAGGCAATTGAGGTCTATTTGGTTATTTAGTTAGCACTAACTTAGTAATATGGAAAACAGTTGCTGCACTCTTATAAATAAAGTTTCCCTATTCTACCAAAAAATTGCAAAAAGCGCAAGTTTGTGTTAGTGGAAAAACTTCCTTTGATTATCTAGAGTAATATTCGAACACCTTTTGAGTATCAAACATAGGTTCCACCTCTCTAATTTCCCCTTTTACAGTTGCGGATAACTTCTTTGGATCAACCACAAATTCGTGTGAAGGAGTGGCTCCAGTTAACTTCTCCTCAAGTCCTGTGAACACCTTTGTAGACTTACTACCCTCACGGATAGAAATTACGTCTCCAATTTTTACTTTGTGAGAAGCGATGTTAATACGACGGCCGTTTACATGGATATGTCCATGAGAAACTAACTGACGAGCAAGCGCGCGAGTGTTAGCAAAACCGATTCTGTATACAACGTTATCTAGTCGTGACTCAAGTGCTCGGAAAAGTTTAAGTGATGGAGCAACAGCACCGTCACCTGTTTCATGCTTTGCCATGGCAGCCTTCGCATATGTTGCGAACTGCTTTTCCATTAGACCGTATGAAATACGCATCTTTTGCTTTGCACGAAGTTGCTCACCGTATTCAGATACGTTTGAGCGGTGCTTTCTTTCGCTGTCTAGTTTTCCTGGAGCGTAAGGGCGCTTCTTATAAGCACACTTCTCACGACCACAAAGTGATTCTCCAAGACGACGGCAAGTTTTACAGGTTATTCTACTCATATGTTTTTATACGTGACGTGGCTTACGAGGCTTCGGACCATTGTGTGGTACCGGTGTCTTATCAATAATAGAAGTTATTTCAACTCCGAAAGCTGAGAATGCACGAATCGCTGACTCACGTCCGCTTCCTACACCCTTAACAACTACAGCAACTTCCTTAAGTCCTGCCTGTTGTGCTTTTTCTCCAATCAATTCCCCAATCTTTCCAGCTGCGAAAGGAGTACCCTTCTTAGCACCCTTGAAACCAAGAGCACCAGATGAAGACCAGGCAAGAATGTTTCCTGTTTTATCTGAAAGTGACAAGCGAGTGTTGTTGTAACTAGACTCAACAAAGAGTGTCCCTTCAACAATCTTCTTCTTCATTACTTTCGCAAGTGAACGCGCCTTTAGGGCACTATCAACTCCGGAGCTATTCTTTTTTACTATTCGTTTCTTTCCCATAGGTTTTTTAAAATTAAATTTATGTCTGCTTTTATGTCTTCTCGGTCTTACGGCGTCCACTACCCATAGTACGACGTACGTTTCCACGTACAGTACGACTGTTAGTCTTTGTACGCTGTCCACGAGCCGGTAGGTGCTTTACGTGTCGTGTTCCGCGGTATGACTTGATATCCTTCAAACGCTTGATGTTCTGCTGAACTTCACGCTTAAGGTCTCCTTCTGTTTTGAAAATTTCAATTTCGCGACGGATTAGGTTTTCCTGGTCAGCTGTTAGGTCTGTGGTCTTCATACCCATTTCAAGACCGAGTTTTTCGATAATCATCTTAGCGCGTGAACGTCCAACACCATATACAGCCGTTAAAGCGATTTCGAGACGTTTATTTTCTGGAAGTGTAATACCTGAGATACGCATAGTAATATATATTTTTTAAATTAGCCTTGAGCCTGCTTGTGCTTAGGTGTCTCACAAATAACACGAAGTACGCCACCACGTTTTACCATTTGGCATTTCGAACACATCTTTTTAACTGATGATCTTACTTTCATTGATTATTTGTCCTTAAATGTGGGGAAATTATACTATATTTGGATAAAGAATGCAAATCCAAAGGTCTAATTCACCTAAGATCTAATTAATGTAGATTTCGAATTAGGTTAATTAGAAATTAGACCTTAGACTTTTATAGTCTCTTTATGATTCTTCCCTTGCCCCCGTACGGGTCCACTTGCACCATGACTTTATCACCAACAAGCACTTTAATCTTGTGCACGCGCATCTTTCCACCAAGGTAGGATATTAGTTCTTTGCCAGTAGAAAGTTTTACACGGAAAAGAGTACTCGGCAGAGTTTCTGTAACACGTCCTTCGACTAGGTCTATTTCTTCTGGTTCATCCATATGTAGGAACTGATTGTATCAGTAAGCGCTTGATTTGGCTAGCGTTTAGGCAAAGATTCTATTACTGAAATGTTGTTTCTGTCGGTTGGAATAGTCGAAAGCCAAAGTGGGAAAAACGACATTTCTATTTGACTCACTGAAGGAATATTTTGAACTATCTGGGGTGCGTCACTTCTACTTTTACCCAAGAAACTTGTTTTTAACTCTTCGGTGTCTGTCACCAAAATAACTCTAGGCTTACCATCAACTAACACATCTAAACTAGAATCAGCATACGGCTTAGCTTCCTTTTTTAGGGTAAACGAGAGTTCATTTGTGTAGTTTAATTTAACTGGCTGGCCTGTGTATTCACGCATAGTTTCTGTGGCGATTTTACTTGCTAACTCTCCTTCATTTGCAAGCATCAAATATCCTGTCGCCGTAACTTCATAAGTAGAAGTAACTCCTGTCATAACTTTATCTTCATTTGATTCAAAAGAAACTGTTACAGCGTCGTACATTGGCACCGTTCCCTCTCTGGTAACTTTCTTAAGGTTTTCCTTTAAGGTCTGCATCATTTCTATAGCCAATTCATCTTTCGCCGCATCCAAATCTGACTGAGAGACAAGTTGCATATCCCCAGAAGATCCACCTTTCATAGTACCGGTTGAACGCGCATAAAATCCGGTGTAGCGCGGAGATCCTTTAAATCCTGGAATAGTGAAATCACTCGGTGCGATATTATAATCCGCCCCATAACTATCCGCATACACTGTTACCTCAACACTACCCGGCGTATCCCCTTTCTTTCCTGGAACTGTGATTGATTGATTTATTCTATAAATTTTACCACCAGAAGATTCAAATCGAGTATTTTTAATAAGTTTTTGAGGATTGGAATCAAAATTATTATAAACAATAATATTTCCGTAGGCCTTAGCTTCTACTTTTTTAGTTTCAGACAATGGAAGCGTTTTAGATTTAGTGATGGACGATGTTGCAAAAGTATAAGAAATAGTTGATGCAGAAGTTGTTGTACTGAACACAAAACTCTTACTTACTTCCACATCTTTAAATTTTGGAACAAAAGTAATCGTGGCAGAATTAAATACAAAAGTAAGAAGCGCTACTCCGGCGACAATTACACCCGTTGTTACCACAAAAATCCAAGTCCCAGTGGAATTATTCGCACGACGGCGCGGACCTTTGTACGGCGTATGTGGGTCCGTGTCTATATTTGGATCGTAACCTCTCACTTCCGTATCTCCTCTATCATAAACACCCTCGTCTACTTTATGACGACGAGGAAACATTTCCATACTTTCTATATTTCTTCTGTTTTTAAACGAGCGTGTGGGAATATAAACAGCCTCTTCTTCGAGACGCTCTTCTACGTCATCAATTTCTTCGTGACGTTCAAACGCTTCTACTCGTCGACCTATGTCGCGATTAGACCTTGAATGAGAATACGGTTTTCGTATGTCTTGCATAGTTAATTGAAGGACCTTTTGTATTATCTATTGTAACACGTACGGGTTTATCTTCTGTGTAGAACTGTGTATAAGATGCATCTTGTAAAACATTTGTTAACCACGTCGCATGTCTATTTGTATCTAAATGAAACTCGGTTGGTATACGGTCTTGAAGAGAAATAAATTCAAGCGCGTACATCACGCCATCTAACAATCGAGAACCAGCGATGATACCTAAGCCGTCTGCTTCCAACTGTTTGAATCCAACATCATGCGTGTGAGAGACAACAGCCTTTCCATCAACTACATAAGTTATGAAAGTAGCCATGTCAGATATAGAAATACTTAAATAAGTTGAAGGCATAACGTTAGTGTACAGCCAACAGTCGATGGTTAACAGTGGAAATGCACAAATACGAAGACGTTAGTTAAAAAATAACCTTACGTTGACTATTCTAGAACTGCCTTGATTCTTCTAACGCCGGCGGATACAGCTTCTTCTTTTTGAATTTTAAAGTGTCCTAAAACTCCAGTGCGTTCTACGTGAGGTCCACCGCAGAATTCCATAGAAAAAAGATTTGCTTCCCCTCGCTTTCCCGTTTGACTACCAATTGTATATACAGAAACAGTATCGTCGTACTTTGCATCAAATACACCGATTGCTCCACGAGCACGCGCTTCTTCGTAACTAACTTCTTCGCGGTGAACTGGTAAATCTTGCGTGATGACATCATTAATTATTTTCTCAACTTCCACCTTTTGTTCATCTGTCATCTTTTCTCCGTGAGAAAAGTCGAAACGTAAACGCTCGGAAGTTATGTTTGAACCTTTCTGAAGAACATGTTCGCCAAGAACCTGACGGAGCGCTTCATGAAGTAAGTGTGTCGCGGTGTGATACTTCACTTCCATTTCTCCATCTCCTCCAAGACCTCCTTTAAACTTTCCAGCAGACGCGGTGCGAGATTCTTCTGAGTGCTTATCTTTTAAGATTTTAAATTCTTCAAGGTCAACGCTTAGACCTTTTTCTTTTGCCAGTTCCTCAGTGAGTTCAATTGGAAATCCAAATGACTGAAGTAGATTGAAGGAGTCTGTTCCAGTAATAACCGTTGGTTTTGGAATTGAGAATTTTGCTGACACAACATTCGGAGTAACAATCACATGTTGTGCAATTTTCTCAAACTCCTTAATTCCATTTTCTAAAGTCTTCCTAAATTTACTTTCCTCTTTATCTAGTTCAGATAAAATAATTTCTCTTTTCTCTTCCAGATTCTTGTATTCTTCTTTGTATGTATCAATAAAAGATGAAGCTACTTCCTTAGTAAAATTTTCATTAACGCCTAAGTTTCGCGCAAACCTAACCGCACGACGTATGAGGCGACGTACGAAATACATCTGGTCTTTATTTCCGGGTAAAACATCGTCACTTATTAAAAATGTAGCGGAACGAATATGGTCAAGCACAACTCTATAAGCGTAAGTCTCTTCTTGATTACCTCCATATTTCTTTCCTGAGAGTCTTTCGATTGTTTTCTTCGGCTCATCAAACACATCTATATTAAACATATCCGCATCATTTCTAAGCGCCGTAGCATATCTTTCAAGTCCGCTTCCGTGGTCTACGTTCATCTGTGGGAGTTCTTCGAAACCATTTGCAGTCTTTTTATACTGCATGAAAACGTTATTTCCAATTTCTAAGAATCGTCCGCAATCGCAGTTCACGTGGCACGGCACTTTGCTCCATTGTGAAATTTCGTGTATCTTCTTTTCAAGTGTTGGGTCGAAATCATAAAACATTTCAGAGTCCGGGCCACCTGGCTCCCCCTCTGGCATATTTTGTGGCACTCCACTTCGCGACCACCAGTTTTTCTTTTCAGAGTAATAGAAAATTCTTTCGCCTTCACCGATACCTTCTTCTGGTGTGTCGCTTATGTTTGCATCAATCCCCTTTTCTTTAAAAAGTTTCTGCCATAATTCTGCAGAATATGTATCCCGTGGAACACCTAGTGACTCGTTTCCAGAAAAACAAGTTACATAAAAATTGTTTGGGTCTAATTTTAATTCTTCAATTAAAAATACCCACATCCATGTTATTTCATCTTCTTTAAAGTAATCTCCAAAAGACCAATTACCCAACATTTCAAAAAATGTCGTGTGACGATTATCCCCTACTTCTTCAATATCCTGAGAGCGGAAAGACTTCTGAGAATCTGCTATTCTCTTTCCTAATGGATGAGGTTGTCCTAAAAGATAAGGAAGCATGGGTTGCATGCCAGAACCAGTAAAAAGCGTAGTGGGGTCATTTTCTGGTACGAGGGAGGCACTCGGAACAACCGCGTGCCCTTTCTCTTTCATGTAATCTAAAAACTTGGCACGGATTTGATTAACGGTAAGTGTAGACATTGTCTGATTATACAAAATAAAGCGATAAAACAAAAACAGACGGTTCTCGTCTGTCCGTCTGTTTTTGCCTTTTGTGGAGATTTAGAAAAAATATATGTTTACCCTATTTCAGTTACCACCCCATCATTCCGAACCCTCTCATTCCATGTCGACCGTCACCGATTTTGCCCTTTGCACTTTGAGTGCTTAGGGTTGCAAGTCGTTGATCGGCCTGTGCTTGGGTTATTACACCCTTAGTCACTAGAGTTGAGAGCATTGTTTTCTGAGCGTCTAGGCGTTTCGCTTGCATCTTCTGCTTAATGGTATCCATTGAGATTCCTTTTTCTGTTGCCAGAGTTTTTAGATCTTTTCCGGATGCCCATGCAAATTTTATGTCATCAACACTTAATCCAAGAAGATTTGCTTGTTCTTGGAACATTGTTGTTTGTCGATTAGCCATGTCCTCTGGGGTAATGTTCATCGGTCCAAATGACATAGCGGATGCTGAAGTTATACCTAGTAATGCTAATCCGATACTTGGGATGAGCGCGGTTTTAAGAAGTCTTTTCTTGTTCATAGTTAGAGATAGTTTGTGGTTATTGGGGAAGAAGACGCGCTCTCTTCTCTCCCACTTATTACTACAATCCTAAATTTTAATTTATTTCACAGACTTTCTCACTATTTTCCACCAAATTCCTAAAATGGCAAATCCTCTATATTTCTAATGTCTACTGCCTCGAATCTATCTCCCACAACACGTCCGAAGACCACAACTTCTTCATTTTTATCAGGTAATCCGACATTTTTAAGCGTGGTACTTGCATAAACAATTATGGAAGATTCATCAGAAATTTTAAGCGTTACATAATCGCTCGTTGTGGAAGTCACTATTCCACGAATAGCCGTCATTCCTTTCCGAGGTTTAAGTGGAAGCGGTCTGTCATATCCGTGATAAACGAAATCCATATGGTTATCCCTAGCGTACGCCCTTATCCCTTTATGCACAGGAGTGAGTGTAAGTAGATAAGAAAGAACAATTGCTAGAAAAGTAAGCGTAAACAATGTGGTCAAAACGGGTTTTCTAAATGAGAAAGCGTAATTTCTAAATAAAATTTCCACAATCACAACCAAAATCACCGCTAAGGAAAATAAAAGTAAAGGAATAGCCCTCAAACTCTCAACCAACTCTCCAAATCCAAAAATCGGCAAATAGATAAGTCCATGAGTGGATAGAACAAATATTATTAAACTTCCCACAAATACCAGCGAGACGAAAGAGAAACATGCTCCGATAAACAGCAACAAAGAATACAAGAAAAACTTCCATCTTGGAATCATGCTGATCTTATTTTTCTCTACGAACTGTAGAATGTTTGTTTTTACGCTTTTCATGATGTTAGTATTTGTTCTTTGTTTATATGTTTCTCTAATTGCTCTTTTCCGCGCCGCAGTCTTACTCCGACGGTGGCTATAGGTATGTGTAAAATATCTGCTATCTCTTGATAAGAAAGTTCTTCATAAAAGTACAGAACCAGAACTTCTTTGTACTTTAATGGTATTAAAGAAAGAGATGAGGATAAAATATTTTGTAGTTCTTTATCCAAAGTTGGTTTATCGGCAGTTTCTTTTGCAAAAGGGTGCGGAAACACAGTATCAAAGTCCAAAAATGAAACTTTTTCACTACCTTTCTTTTTTAAATAAGTAACGGTTTCGTTATGAGCGATACGATAAATCCATGAGTTAAATAACCTATCTACATCAAAACTTTGTAAATTAATAAAAACCTTTATAAAGACATTTTGAATAATGTCCGCAACATCTTCTTCGTTTTGAATGAACCGTTTAACGTATCTTGTAATCTTGGCTTCATATCTATCGATAAGCACACCAAAAAGTTCCTTGTCCCCCTGACGTATGAGAGTAACTAGTTGTTCGTCAGTTTTAAGTTCCATAGGGAGAGTATATATCTAATACTCTTATCGTGGGATTTTATTTCATTTTATTAAGAAATACCAAAGAAATAATAGGCAAAAAAGAGCCCCGGCGCATGGCGCCGAGGCTGTTAAGGATCCTGTGGACTTTCGTCAGACTAGGACCCGAGGAGGTCTATATATTAACACGATTCAACCTTAAATGCAAATATTATTTAAAAAAGGAGGTGAGTTTTTCCCACGGAACCGCGACTAAAATAGTTCCTAACCCCACTAAAATAAGACCAGAAAGCGCTTGAAGCGTAATTTTCTCTGTTAAAAATAGAAAAGCGAGAATTGCGGTAAAAACTACGGATAATTTATCAATAACTGTAACCGATACGACAGTACCACCTGCAAGCGCTTGGTAGAAAAATATCCATGACAGCGCTCCACCCGCGCCTGAAAGAATTACGAATAACCATTGTTTTCCAGTTAGTGCAGAAAGTGCTGGTACAGATAATTTTCCAAAAGAAAGTGCAGCGAGACTTACAATTATCGCCATAGTTATACCACGGATAGCCGTTAATAAGTTCGCATCTACTCCTTTAAGTCCAACTTTAGCGAAAATAGTTCCAAGTGACGCCATAACCGCACCCAACAAAGCGTAAATTATATACATAATTTAATTGTAACATACAGGTGTAATGAAGAATGTCGTTCCACGTCTTAATCGTTATGGGAGTCATTAAACATCAACAAAGGAGGTAAAGATGCTTAAACAGACCCACATAGATTGGTATCGCACGGACGTGGTTCGTTCTGCACGAGTCGCCATGGCGGCCGCGCAGACAGCAGAAAGAATCGCGCTGCTTGGTGCATGTAATGGGTGTAGGTACTGCGAAGTTATCTCCAGACACAAAGGTGTGCTCGGCAACACCAAGTCAGACCTGCTCCTTGTCATAGACTCTCTCCATGACGGAGATAAGACGACCTTTGAATTCCCAAGAAAAATGTTCGCTGGTTACAGCCTATACAGGGGGTTCATCACGGTTAAGGGAGAGTATGTGGATTTATTCCAAACGAACCACGACGAGTACCGACGAAAGGTCATCGCGGAGTGTGGCGAAGAGGAAGCCTACCGCATGATCACAGTGCACTCTAGTTCCCTTAAAAACCAAGTCCATTTTTTTGACCGCAAGTACCCGCCCACGCAAGAGCAATATGCGACATTAAGGGAACTCATGGTCAGTGCCGAAGGCGATTTATGCTTTCGTTTCGAATACGACACCACCCACCCCCACAAGTAAACCAGGAGACCGGCCCGCCGGTCTCTATTTTAATTGGAAGAAAGACTCTCGTTTACAATTTTTTCAAGTTCTTCCTCAGAAGAAAATAGGAATGATTTTATACCAACACTTTCAGCTGATTTTATATTTTTTTCTTGGTCATCAAAATAAATACAATCTTCCATATTTAAGTTATTTTCATTGATTACATTTAACCACGCCTTAGAGTCTGGTTTAACAAAACCTGTTTGCCAAGAGTAGTAGACCTTATCAAACACTTCTTGCATCCAAGGAAATCCAGCATAATATTCCGATCTTTCTTTAAAGTTATTGGAAAGTACGAAAACTTTAATGCCTTTTTGTCTTAGATATTTAGCAAAGGAAATCATTTTTTCTGAAGGGTGTTCCCCACTAAACCAAAAATTAAAAAACTCTTCCTCAGATAAATCGATACCCCATTCCTCTAGTGCTGGTTTCCAATAACAAAAAGATTCTTGCGCTCCGGGTTTTCTAACTAAGTCCATTATTCCAGAAAGTTTTGGTAGAAATATTTCCTCTTTGATATTGAATTCCTTTTCGAAACGCTCACTTAACTTTTCACTTTTAATAAAAAGTCCATTTAAATCAAAAATTATAGCCTTTACCATAATTTTATATTTTAAACTCCATTACATCTCCGTCTTTTACGATATACTCTTTCCCTTCTGTTCGTAATAACCCTTTTAGTTTTGCTTCGGCGAAACTTCTAGCGCTTACCAAATCTTCATAAGCCACAACTTCTGCACGAATAAATTTCGTTTCAAAGTCAGTATGGATAGCAGCAGCAGCGCGAGGTGCTGTAGAACCTTTCTTCACAGTCCATGCTCTTGTTTCCATTTCCCCTGTTGTTAAATATGTTTCAAGACCGAGTAAATCGTATCCAGCTTTAATAAGACCATCCACTCCGCTATCGTGAGCACCTAATTCATTTCGCATCTCGTCACGCTCCGCACCTTCAAATTCTTTTAATTCATCTTCAATCTTCGCATCCACCACTACATAGTGAAACTTATTATCGTTAAAATATTTAATTAAATTCTTAAATCTGTCATCGTTCATTTCGTCCAGGTTTTTTCCGCCAGATTGCTTATTCAAGACATAAAGAAACGGTTTCATTGTTATTAAATGTAAATCCCGAATGAGTTTTGACTCTTCTTCATCGAATGAAAGTCTGTTAGCAAGTTTTCCTTCATCAAATGCTTTCTTTAAAACTTCAAGAAGTCCTTGTAGTTTGATGGCTTCTTTATCTCCACGTTTTACGTCGCGCCCAATCGTCTGACTTCTTTTTTCCACTGTCTGCATATCGGCGAGAATCAATTCCATATTTATGATATCAATATCACGAAGCGGATCAATGGTTCCTTCGACGTGAATTAAGTCTCCATTTTCATAAATGCGCACAACTTCCGCAATTGCATCTGTCTCACGAATGTGTGACAGGAATTGATTCCCAAGCCCCTGTCCCTCGCTTGCTCCTTTTACAAGACCTGCAATGTCTACGAATTCCACAATTGCAGGAATAAGTTTTTTAGAGCCAGATATTTTTGAAAGCACTTCCAATCTTTCATCTGGCACTGGAACAATACCTACCGCAGGATCAATTGTACAAAATGGGTAATTATCCGCAGGAACTGATTTTTTAGTAAGCGCATTAAAAAGCGTTGACTTACCAACGTTTGGGAGACCGACAATTCCGATAGATAGTGACATAATCGTGTTATTCTAACACGAAATCTATGTTTTTGAAT
>CAYGDF010000013.1:0-17340 GCA_964348675.1 uncultured Candidatus Saccharibacteria bacterium | reverse complement strand
CCACTATTGACCCGATTGAGTTTTGTCCGATGGCAATAAAGAAAGTAGGAAAGATACAGTTTTCAATCGCGTTTTCTGTGCCAAATTAAGAGTGAGGGTGGATTATTAACCATTTATATACTAAAGCCAAAGCAAAGGTCTGCTTTGGCACCACTTGTTGTTATGCCAAAAACACATAAAAAAGAACTTCCCGTGAAAACATTCTCGAAATATCGAGAACCTCTTACAAAACTCCCTAACCTAGTCGAAAATCAGCTTCTTTCATACAAAGACCTCACTGAACGCGGAATCGCGGAAATTTTCCGTGAGTTCTCCCCACTTCATGACTATTCTGAGAAAAAGTTCGACCTTGAATTCATTTCATTTGAACTTTCTCCAGCAAAGTACGATGAAGTTTACGCAAAGGAAAATAAATTGACCTACGAAGCACCCCTTCGCGCTCGTGTAAAACTTTCAAACAAAATCCTAAACACAGTTAAGGAACAGGAAATCTTCATGGCAGATTTTCCTTTGATGACTATTCACGGAACATTCATCATTAACGGTGTAGAACGTGTAGTTGTTCCACAACTTGCTCGTTCATTCGGAGTTTTCTTTGATTCTGAAGAATCAAAAGGCAAGAAGTACTTCGGTGCGAAAATAATCCCATCACGTGGTGTTTGGATTGAACTTGGAACTGAATCAGACGGCGGTGTATATGTTCGTATCGACAAAAAGCGTAAATTCTCTGTAATTGCGCTTCTTCGTGTTATGGGACTTGCTACTGATGACCAAATCAGAAAAGCATTTGAAGGACATGAACTTGCTGGTCAGGTTCTATCTACATTAATTGAACGTGATGAAGTAAAGACAATTCACGATGCATACATTGAAATCTACAAACGTCTTCGTGATGGTGATTTGGCTACACCAGAAAACGCTAAGGAATATGTAGATTCAATTCTTTCACCGGAGCGTTATGACCTTTCTCCAGTTGGACGTTTCCGTTTCAACAAGCGTTTCGGAAAGCCAACGGATGCAAAGACTGATAAAGATGCAGCTCGCCGAACTCTTTCTAAAGAAGACATGGTGGAAATCATCAACCACATGGTTGAATTAAACAACAACCCTAACGCGGAAGAAGACGATATCGACCACTTAGGTTCACGACGTGTTCGTTATGTAGGAGAAATGATGGCCGGAAAAATCCGTACAGGTATGATGCAGATGAAGAGAAACATTCAGGATAAGATGTCAGTTATCGATACTGATACAACTCTTCCGATTGCCATCATCAACCAGCGTCCACTTCAGGCTCGTATCAAGGAATTCTTTACGACAAACCAGCTTTCTCAGTTCATGAACCAAGAAAACCTTCTTGCAGAAGTAGAGCACCTACGTACTCTATCTGCTCTTGGTCCGGGAGGACTTACTCGTGAACGAGCGGGATTCGAAGTTCGTGACGTGCACACATCACACTATGGTCGTGTGTGTCCAATCCACACTCCAGAAGGTCCGAACATCGGTCTTATTCTTCGTCTATCTAACTACGCTCGCATAAATGACTTCGGTATCATCGAAACTCCTTATGTAAAAGTTGTTAAAGGAAAAATCACAAAGGAAATCGTTTACATGAACGCTCTTGAAGAAGAACGTCACATCATCGCTCACGCCGGAAACGATTATGATAAAGATGGAAATCTAACTAATCCACAGACTGAAGCAAGACGAGTTGGTCAGCCAGCACTTGTTCCACGTGAAGAAGTTGAATACATCGACGTAGCGACTAACCAAGCATTCTCTGTTGCGACTTCTATGATTCCATTCCTAGAGCACGACGACGCGTCTCGCTCACTGATGGGTTCAAACATGCAGAAGCAGGCTGTTCCACTTATGTGTCCAGAAGCACCGCTTGTAGCAACAGGTATGGAGCGCGAAGCGGCAAAGCACATTGGGCGTCTTGTTCTAGCAGAAGAAGCAGGAGAAGTTAAATATGTTGATGCTAAGAAAATTATTATAAAGGGTGAGAAGAAGGAACAGACATACGATTTGATTAACTTCGCTCGTACAAACGCTTTCAACCTTTTCCACCAGAGACCAATCGTGTCACTTGGAGAAAAAGTTAAGAAGGGTCATGTTCTAGCAGACGCTGCGACATCAGATAATGGACAAATCGCACTCGGTCACAACGTTCGCGTGGCTTTCATGTCATGGAATGGTGCTAACTACGAAGATGCCATCATCCTTTCAGAGCGTCTAGTTAAGGATAGTAAGTTCTCTTCAATTCACATTGAAGAATTCGTATGTAACGTGCGTGATACAAAGTTGGGTGCGGAAATCACAACACACGATATTCCAAACGTTGGAGAAGGAAAACTTAAGAATCTAGATGAGGATGGAATCATCCGAATCGGAGCTGAAGTTCGTCCAGGAGATATTTTGGTAGGTAAGATTACTCCAAAGGGAGAAACAGAACTTACTCCAGAAGAAAGACTTCTGCGTTCTATCTTCGGTGAAAAGGTGCGTGATGTGAAAGATTCTTCACTTCGCCTTGACCATGGAAAGCGTGGACGTATTATCGGTGTGAAAGTTTTCTCACGTGAAAGAGGGGACAATTTGGAATCAGGTATCATCAAGCGTATTCACATTGAAGTTGCACAAGTTCGTAACATTTCAGTTGGAGACAAGTTGGCCGGACGTCACGGAAACAAGGGAGTAATTTCAACAATTCTTCCAGTAGAAGAAATGCCATTCGCAGCAGACGGAACTCCAATCGATATCTTGCTTACTCCACTTGGTGTGCCATCACGTATGAACCTTGGACAGATTCTTGAAATGCACTTAGGACTCGCAGCGGACACACTTGGATACCAAGCGGTTGTGCCATCGTTCCAAGGAGCATCAGACGCTGAAATCAAGGAAGAACTTGTGAAGGCTGGATTTAAGGAATCAGGAACAATGCAACTTTACGATGGTCGTACAGGTGAGGCGTTCAATCAGGAAACTGCCGTTGGTGTTATGTACATCATGAAACTTCACCACATGGTTGAAGATAAGATTCACATGCGTTCAATCGGCCCTTACTCTCTCATCACTCAGCAACCACTTGGTGGAAAGGCTCAGGGAGGAGGACAAAGATTCGGGGAAATGGAAGTATGGGCTCTTGAAGGTTATGGTGCGTCACATATTTTGCGTGAAATGTTAACAGTGAAATCTGACGATATCGTAGGAAGATCTGCAGCGTTTGATTCTATCATCAAGGGTGAGGATGTTAAGGAGCCTAATACTCCTGCATCATTTACTGTGATGTTAAACACTCTACGTGGTCTGTCACTTGATGTGACACCGCGAAAGATTGAGGGCACAGACGCTCCATTAATAGGTGATTCGTCTCTATAATTATTCTTATCAAACAAACTATGAAAACAATCGATACAACAAACTTTGACGGATTGGCGATTAAAATCGCTTCTCCTGAAGCCGTACGCGCATGGTCATTTGGTGAGGTAACAAAGCCAGAGACAATCAACTACCGAACAGGACGCAGTGAACGTTACGGACTATTTGACGAAAGAATCTTCGGTCCAGAAAAAGACTATGAATGTTACTGTGGTAAATACCGCCGTATTCGTTTTAAGGATATTATTTGTGAAAAGTGTGGAGTAGAAGTTACAAAATCTATCGTTCGTCGTGAACGAATGGGTCACATTGAACTTGCGTCTCCTGTTGCTCACATTTGGTTCCTACGTACTGTTCCATCTCGTATCTCACTTATCCTTTCTCAGCCAGTTTCTGATGTGGAGAAAGTAGTTTACTTCGCAGGTTACATCGTTAAGTCAGTTAATCAGGCAGCGAAGGAAGAAATTCTAGCGAATCTTGATTCTGAATTTAAAGCAAAAGTAAAATCAGCGAGTGATGAAAAGACACAAGATAAACTTCGTGAACTTTTGACTGCAACAAAGAAGGAAATTGAAGAAATTAAACCTTGGAAGATTTTCGACGAACTTACATATCATCGATATGCGATGAAGTACGGAACATGTTTTGAGGCTGGAATCGGAGCAGAAGCAATTTATGAAATTTTCAAGACAATTGATTTAACAGAACTTGAAGGAAGAATCGTAACTCTACTTGAAAAAATCGGTTCACTCGAACGTGAAAAAGCTGAAAAGCGTTTGTCACTTGTGAGAGCATTTAGAAATGCAGGAATTCGTCCTGAATGGATGTTCCTAACTGTAATTCCAGTAATTCCTCCAGGAATTCGTCCTATGGTAGCGCTTGAAGGTGGACGTTATGCGGCATCTGATGTTAACGACCTATACCGTCGTGTAATCAACAGAAACAACCGTTTGAAGAAGTTGATGGAAATCGGAGCGCCAGATGTGATTCTAAGAAACGAAAAGCGTATTCTGCAAGAAGCGGTTGATGCTCTTATCGATAACTCAGCACGTCACGGACAGGATGCAGTCATGAGTCAGTCACAGAAGCGTCAGCTAAAGTCACTTTCTGATAACCTAAAAGGTAAGCAAGGACTCCTACGTGGAAACCTTCTTGGAAAGCGTGTGGACTACTCTGCTCGTTCTGTAATTGTGGTTGGTCCTTCACTTGCACTTAACGAATGTGGTCTTCCAAAGCACATGGCTCTTGAACTTTTCAAGCCGTTCGTTATTTCAAAACTTCTCGAAAGAGAATTAGCGTTTAACATTCGTGGTGCTAACAAATTGATTGAAGATGGAATTCCAGAAGTATGGGCAATTCTAGAAGAATGTATTGAAGGAAAATATGTTCTTCTAAACCGTGCTCCTACACTTCACAGACTTGGTATTCAGGCTTTCAATCCGAAACTTATTGAAGGTAACGCTATCTCACTTCACCCACTTGTATGTTCTGCTTTCAACGCGGACTTCGACGGTGACCAAATGGCTGTACACTTACCACTTTCAGTTCTAGCTCAGGAAGAAGCTCGTACGCTTATGGCTGCGAACCGAAACCTACTTAAGCCGGGTTCTGGAGATTCAATCGTAAACCCACGTATGGACATGGTGCTCGGTGCTTACTGGATGACAAAAGTTATTGAAGGAGAAAAAGGTGAAGGAAAATATTTTGCATCACCAAACGAAGCGATTACTGCTTATGACTTCGGAATCGTATCTTTCCGCGCGAAGATTATCGTAATGCCAGGTGAGAAAGAGAAGTATTCTTCTTTCGGTGGTAAAACTTTTGAAACAACAGTTGGAAGACTTCTATTTAACTCAGTGTTCCCATCAGATTTCCCTTACATAAATGACGAGGTGAACGTTAAGAAGATGAACACGATTGTGGATGAAGTTATTCTAGCTTACGGTCAGGAAACTGCGCCAACAGTAATCGATAAGATTAAGGCTTTCGGTTACAAGTATGCGACAGTGTCTGGTACTACATGGAACATTGATGCTGTTAAGGTTCCAAAGGAAAAGGAAGAACTCGTTGCAGAAGGTTGGGAACAAGCTGGACGTGTGGACGAGAGTTTCGCAGAAGGTCTTCTTTCAGATGAAGAGCGTTACGAAAAGACTATCGAAGTATGGCAGGGGGTTCGTTCTAAGATTGAAAAAATGATTCCAGCTTCTCTGGAGAAGCACGGTTCAGTTTATGACCTTATCAACTCTGGAGCCAGAGGTTCTATTGCTCAGGTTATTCAGATGTCTGGTATGAAGGGTATTATCGTTAACAACTCAGGACGTAACATCGACTTCCCAGTTATTTCATCTTACAAGGAAGGTCTTACACCGCTTGAATACTTCATTACAACTTATGGAGCGCGTAAGGGTAACTCTGACACGGCTCTTAAAACCGCTCAGGCTGGATACCTTACTCGTCGTCTAGTGGATGTGGCACAGGATGCCATCATTACTGAAGTTGATTGTGGTACAAAGGAAAGTAAGATTGTTCGTAAGGAAAATGCATTAGGAATTGAAGTGCCAATTTCAAAGAATATTCGTGGAAGAATTATCGCTGAGGATATTGTTGTTGACGGTAAGGTTTTGTTTAAGAAGAATCATTTGATTAACAAAGACGATTCAATCACTGTTGAAAAAGCTGGAGTTGAAGAAGTGGCAGTGTACTCTCCACTTACATGTCAGTCACTCCACGGTATGTGTCAGAAGTGTTATGGGCTAGATATGGGACGTAACAAGCAAGTGGACTTGGGTGAAGCAGTTGGAATCGTCGCGGCGCAAGCCATCGGTGAACCAGGAACACAACTTACTATGCGTACATTCCATGCCGGAGGTGTGGCAGGTACAGACATTACACAAGGTCTCCCTCGTGTTGAAGAAATCTTCGAACGAAGAATGCCAAAGAACCCTGCGATTATCGCACAGGACGCTGGTGAAATCATCACTATTCGTGAAGAAGGAAAGGAAAAGATTATTGTTATGATTCTTGATGAACCAGAAACTGCCAAGGGAAACAAGAAAGGAAAGCAGAACGAATATACAGTTCCATTCCGTCGTCAGCTTATCGTTAAAGTTGGAGATAAGATTAAGAAGGGACAGATGATGACAGATGGTTCTGCAGATATTGAAGAATTGTTTACTCACGCTGGAAAGGAAGTTGCTGAAGAGTATATTGTTTCTGAAATAAACAAAGTGTACGAACTGCAAGGTGCGGCTATCTCACGTAAGCACGTGGAAGTTATCATCAAGCAAATGTTCGGACGCGTGAAGATTGTAAATCCTGGAGATTCTAGATTTACACAATCAGACGTTGTTGAAGTTTCAAACTTCCGTTCTGAAAATGCTCGCGTGAAGGCTCGTGGTGGAGTAGAAGCAAAGGGACGTAACTTGGTACTCGGTATCACAGATGTGGCCCTCTCTACTGATTCGTGGCTATCATCAGCGTCATTCCAAAACACTACAAGAGTTTTGATTACTGCCGCTACTCGCGGACAGATGGATGAACTCCGTGGTCTAAAGGAAAACGTTATTATCGGTAGACTTATTCCAGCGGGAACTGGCCTTCGAGGAGAAGGCAAGAAGTAGTTTCTAAAAGGTTTAAATAGCAAAAGCGGCGCCATAGGCGCCGCTTTTGCTATTTCTCAAGTTTTTGTGTAGGATACATAACGAATGTTCGTGCATGGAGATACCAGCCCTGCGACGCTCCCGCAGGTCTTAGGTCTCCTAGAGCGCTTCCTGTCATCGAGGTGAGGCGTTCCTTGAGAAGCAGAACGTTCTGGCTCTGTGAGGCTACCACCCGCGATTCGTTTAACCCCAACAAGGCAACGGCGCGGGTGGCACACCCAATTAATCTTCGTCCTAAGGGGCGATTTTTTGTTTTATTAATTTAGTGTAGAATAATGTCTAATCGTACCTTCGTGCGATAAAGGAGAAGTTCACAATGGCAGCCACCAAACATCCACCCAGCGTGGAAGAACCGGAAATATTGCAGTCCCACGTCGAAGATTTGTTCGAGATCTTGAACCCTTTGCGGGACGAGATCGTTGTGGCGATTGGCTTGTGGATCGAGAAAAACAAGATTGATCCGGACATGGGCAAGATCATCACAACGCGCGCAGTGGCGGGTCTGAAAGAGTCCGTCCTCATCCAACTGGCCCGTCAGAGGCTCAAGCAATGCGGTCTTGACTGCGACAGCCCTGCAGGCAAACAGTTCTTGGAGCGCTTTGCGAGGCTTGTCGCGGAAGAAGAAAAAAAGCATCCGTCCGCGTAGCCGTTTCGTGCGGCCACGTCCACCATCCCTGCCACGGCGGGGATTTTGCTTACGTGGTAAAATAGTGGAATGAATCCCAAAGACCAAATCAAAGATAGTCTGTCCATCACAGATGTGGTCTCTACTTATATTCGTCTGGAAAAATCCGGCGCCCAATTTCGTGCCCGCTGTCCGTTCCACAATGAGCGCACGCCGTCGTTTTATGTTTCACCAGAGAGAAAATCATTTCACTGTTTTGGTTGCCAAGCACACGGTGATATTTTTACTTTTGTAGAAAAAATAGAAAACATTCCATTTTTCGAAGCGCTAAAAATTTTAGCCGACCGAGCGGGAATTGAGTTAACTAATTCTGAAAAAAATAAAGAAGATTCTCGATTGGTTTCTCTACTTAAAGACGTGACTCTTCACTTTGAAGAAAATTTAAAAAAGAGTCCAGAGGCCATGAGTTATTTAATGGATCGCGGATTAACAGAACAAACCATAAAAACTTTTCATATTGGATTTGCGAAAAATGAATGGAGAGATTTATTTGTGGCGCTTGTAGCGAAAGGTTATCAGCCGGAAGAAATAGAAAATGCTGGTATGTCGATTAAGGCAACTGATAATGAAGGAAAAACTAAGGGCTGGTACGACAGATTCCGTGGACGAATTATGTTTCCGATTAGGAACGTATCAGGTGCTACGGTTGGCTATTCTGGACGTATACTACCAGCATTTGTTGACCCGTCTGTTGCCCAAGGGAAATATGTAAACACTCCAGAGACCGCTCTCTATCATAAATCCAAAATCTTATTTGGATACGACACCGCGAAAAAGAAAATGTCAGAAGTGAAATCTGTAGTTGTGGTGGAAGGTCAGATGGACTTATGCATGAGTTATCAGTCAGGGGTGGAAAATACTGTGGCGGTCTCTGGAACCGCTTTTACCGATGAACATATTCATTTAATTAAACGCTTCTGTGATACAGTTATTCTTTCCTTCGATACTGATACCGCAGGACAAAATGCCCTAAAGAAAACAGCGCTGCTGTGTCTTCTTGGCGGACTTGATGTTTACGTGGTGGGTAACATTGGTACAAAAGACCCAGCGGACTTAATAAAAGAAAATCCTGCATCATGGTTATCGGCGGTTGAAGAGAAACGTCACGTGGTGGAAGTAATGCTTGCGCATATTTTGCAAAATGAAAAAGATGAACGTAAACAAGGACAAAGAATTGTTACTGAAGTTTTACCATTTGTTCGAGCAATCCAATCCCCAATTGATAGAGCGCATTTTATAAAAGTAATATCTGGAAAATCACATATCCCAGAAAGTACTCTTACTGAAGAACTAAATCGCGGAGTCGTCGCAATAGTTGAGGAGGAAAAAGTCACATCAACTGCACTTCCAAGTAAAGAGCGGTTAACTCGAGAAATAATTGCTTATGCTACTTTAACAGGGCAACTGGAAGATGAAAAATTAAAAGGTCTAGGTTTAGATATGAACCAATTTCCAGAAGCGATACTTCAAGAAGAAATGTTTAAATTGGAAGAAAAAGTTATTGCAGATAAGGGTAAGTATTTTAATGATTTGATTTCAACTTATAAAAAAGTGGAACACAAAGAAAAATTACAGACCATACAAGCCAAACTTAAAGAAGAAGGCGCAGATCACGAGGCAGTTTTAAAGGAAATATACGAACACGCAAAACGTGGACAGTAACTATCGACATTTCGACGTTCACATGCTATAATCCGCGGTACGTCACTATGGCGAAAAAAGTATCTTCACAAAAAAAGAGTGTACAGAAAAAAACTGCGGTAAAACCAGCAGCAAAAAAAGCAAAAGCAAAAAAGGTGGTTAAGGCTAAAGCCAAGGCACCTGTCAAAAAGACATCTGTAAAGAAGACAACAAAAAAAGTCATACAAAAGAAGTCGATTAAAAAGATTTCAAAACCTCTTTCAAAGAAAGCCGTTTCTAAAAAATCCACAAAGAGTGTTCCAAAGGTGGAAGCCAAACCAAAGTACAAGCCAAAGGCTTTTACTATTAAAACTGGACCGTCTAAACCAAAAGCGGAAGTTAAGACTAAAAAGGTTTTAACGCGTGACCAAAATGAAGAAGAATTGCTTACTAAAGGTAAGGAGCGCGGTTTTATTACGTATGACGAAATCATCCGTTATTTCCCTACGATTGAAACAGATATTTTATATCTAGAAGAATTATACGAAAAGATGAGTGCAGCGGGAATCGATGTTCTAGAAGGTGGAAACCTTTTGGATATGGATGAAGATTTGAAGTTAGGAGGAAGCGATAGTACTCACGACAGCATTCAAATGTATCTTCGTGAAATCGGACAATATCCGCTTATTGCTGGAGATGAAGAGCGTTCACTTGCTCAGCGTATTGAAAAGGGTGACACAGAAGCTGCATCATTACTTGCAAAAGCTAACCTCCGTCTAGTAGTTTCTATTGCAAAAAAATATGTGGGACGTTCATCAGACCTCACACTTCTTGACCTTATTCAAGAAGGAAACTTAGGTCTATTTAAGGCTGTAGAGAAATTCGATTGGAATAAAGGATTTAAGTTTTCAACTTATGCCACATGGTGGATTCGTCAGGCTATTACTCGTGCGCTTGCTGACCAATCTCGTACAATTCGTATCCCAGTGCACATGGTGGAAACAATCGCTAAATACAAACAAGTTGTCCGTCGTTTGTCTCAAGACCTAGGACGTGACCCACTAGCTGAAGAAATTGCTGTGGAAATGGGAGTAGATGTAGAAAAAATTCACATCATTGAAAATATTAACCAAGATACAGTTTCATTGGAAAAGCCGATTGGAGACGATGACGATAAATCAACTCTAGGTGAATTCATTGCTGATGATAAAATTTTATCACCGGACGCTGAAGCCTCACACAGAATTTTGTCTGACCAAATTAACGAAATACTTGATGACCTTTCTCCAAAGGAAAGAAAGATTGTTGAGATGAGAAATGGATTAGGGGAGTTTGATGGAGTGATGCACACGCTCGAAGAAGTGGGAGCAGAATTCGGGGTTACTCGCGAACGCATTCGCCAAATTGAAGCGAAAGTTCACGAGAAGATTCGTTCACACGATAAGAGCGAGAGATTAAGAAACTATTAAAGTTAAACATCATCAAAGCAAACGGTATCATTTTTTGCTAAAAATGTACCTCGTGCTCGCGCCGTCGCGCTGTGCAAGTTGCTTTTCATGAAGTTTAACCTTCATAGTTTTATGAGAGGGAAGAAGTGGAAAATTCAAAGAGCGACACCGAAGGTGTCGCTCTTTGAATTTCATCTAAAATCTAATGTCTACTATCTAAAATCTTTTTAATAACATACCTGATATCCTCCAGACCAGTAGCAACTATAATTATTATTGTAGTTATAATTATAGTCATTGTTGTAATTACCATAGTTGTAACCGTAATTGTAATTACTTCCGTTGTAGTAGTTAGAACTTCCAGGATTCCAATAACCATTATTGTATGAGTACGTGTAGTACTGAGAAGTTGGATAAGTATAGGAATACATATACGGATAGGTTTGGTATTGGTATGAGTAGGTATTCTGGTATGTTGGGTAGGTGTAAGTGCTTGTATTACAAGTTGAGCCCAATAGGGAAGTTACATGAGTATATCTATCATATTGGTACCTATAGCACCCTTGGGTATAGATATACGAGTTAGAATATGCCGAGTTTTGATACGTATTGTAGTAGGGGGTGTAATTGTTATAGTCGTAATTACTATAATACTGAGCAGAGGCGAGTAATGAACCGCTTATGAATAATGCTCCCAATAGCGTTCCTTTTATTATTTTTTTCATACAATTTAGGTATATTACTATATATTTGACGCGTCAAATTGACAAATCTTACGATTTATTTTTATTAAAATATGGTTTTAAGGCTTATTTACAAAGTTGAGCAAGTGCATCCAGTGCGTACCATTTTATGTCTGCGTCTAACTCGTTGCTAGATTCTAAATCGTTTTTATTCCACCATTGTATTCCACCACTTTTTTCATCGTCGCCTTCTACCACATCTGTGGAGAGCGCTTTTGCGTAATAAATATAATCCAGGTGTCGATGGTCTTCACCTATTGGATGTATATTCATGTGGTACGGTGGGAGGCACTCTTTAACATGACTGTTTGGGAAATTTTCTCCACGCGCGTAGTCTCTCCAGATCTCTATTTCAAGTCCGACCTCTTCTTTTACTTCTCGAAGTGCCGCTTGTTCGGGTGTTTCATCAAGTTCAATGTGTCCGCCGACGGCTAACCAACTTTTGTATTTTTCATGCATTCGTAGAAGTACTGTTTGTGTTTTAGTATCTACAATAAAAACTCCAGCGGTGTTGTCTATTTGTCCAGGAAGGGTGTGAATGTGTGCCATATATAAAATAAGTTTAGCATAAAATGAAAAACCGCCCGCTCCAGACTTGGTAGTTAGGGAACGGGCAGGATTGGTGCGCCGGCCGGCGGTCAGTGCATCGCGAGACGCTTCTGGGCTTGCACCACGAAGCGGTTCACGTTGTCACCCCACGGGCCCATCAGCATGATGAGCAGATGCGCCAACTTGTCGGCGTCCTCCGTTGCCGGAGTGCCCCAGGCGGCCTGAGTGGCGATCTCGCCGAGCAGTGGCCGTGTTTGGCAGGCTTCTTGGTAGATGTCGTCACCATCGTGGTCGGCGTACAACTTCTGCATCTGCGGCATCGCGACTACGAGTTTTTCGTGGATCTTCTTGCCGAAGATGCGCGCGACTGCGGCCTCTAACATCTCTGGCGAGATGTCGCGGCGCAGGTGCACGGGGTTGTCCCAGTTTTGCATGAACATGTCATGCGACATCTGGAACACCTTGGCCGCCAGCTGGCGGTGAGGCCGTTGGGTGACGTCCGTCGCCTTGAGGCGCAGGTCCAGCATCGTCTCGTGGAAACGGGTCGAAGGCACGAAGGGGTCGGGCATGAAAAGAACTCCTTGGGTTGAAAGTTATATTATATCATTTATTTGTACTTATGTCAATATAACCTTGCAAAAGTCCTTTAAATATGGTATTATTTTGAAATGTTAATCGATAATGTCACTTTAAAAGTCGCTGCTGGTGCTGGAGGAACCGGTGTTGTTCGTTGGCGCCGTGAAAAAGGAATTCCTTACGGAGGTCCGGCTGGTGGAGATGGAGGTAAAGGTGGAGATGTATACTTCCGCGTTATTCGTGATATTCAAGCACTCTCTGTTTATAAGCATAAAAAAGAATGGGAAGCACCGGTTGGAGAAGCTGGGCAGAAGCGTAGTATGCATGGAGGTAATGCTGAGGATTTATATTTACCGGTTCCACTTGGTGCTGTGATTCATAATCGTGAATATGATAAGACTTATGAATTCTTGGAAGAAGGAGACTTTTTGGTTTTACGTGGAGGGAAAGGAGGATTAGGAAATGAGCAGTTTAAAACTTCTACCAATCGTACACCTGAAGAATTTACAAAAGGTGAACGTGGAGAATTCGCGACATTTGATATTGAATTAAAACTTATTGCTGATGTGGGAATTATCGGTCTTCCAAATGCTGGAAAGTCATCATTACTTAACTCGCTAACTCGTGCTGGTGCAAAAATCGGAGATTATCCATTTACTACACTTGAACCTAACCTCGGCGCATATTTCGGATACGTACTTGCTGATATTCCAGGGCTTATTGAGGGGGCAAGTGATGGAAAAGGATTAGGACACAAATTCCTTCGTCACATTACTAGAACTAGAATCTTAGTTCATTTAGTATCTGCAGAAAATGAAGACGTGGCTAAGACTTACACGACTATTCGTGAAGAACTAGGTAAATACGACCCAGAACTTTTAAAGCGTGAAGAATTGGTTGTGTTATCAAAAATAGATACAGTTGATGCGAAAGAATTAAAATCGAAAATGAAAGATTTGGAAAAAGCATCAAAGAATAAAAATGTGCTCACACTTTCTCTTTACGAAGATAAAACAGTGAAAGATTTTGGAGACTTTTTAGTTAAGAAACTACAAGATAGTAAATAAAAAGTAAATAATAAAAGCGCGTCCATCGGACGCGCTTTTATTATTTATTTAGAGAGTTCTTCTTTTAATAATTCTTGGAAAAGCCCAGGATTACCTGCGCCTTTTGATTTTTTCATACACTGTCCAACGAAGTACATAAACATGCTCTCTTTCCCAGATTTGTACTCCGCGACTTGCTTCTCGCTCTCTGCCAGTACTTCGGCAACTATTTTCTTTAGTAGTTCTGGGTCGTTCTTTTGGATCAAACCTTTTCCTTCCGCAGTCTTTTTAACATCAATATTTTTGTCTGCAATCATAAGGGGGAGTAAATCCTTTGCTCCACGAGAAGAGAGTTCTCCATTTTCTACCATTTCAATAAGTGTGCGGAGCGCTAGAGCGGTTGGGAGATTGTCATTTGTTACTTCTTTATTTTCTTTTTTAAGAAGCCCCAAAATATCTGACGCTAAATAGTTAGAAGTAAGCAGCGCGAAAGATGCGGATTTATCTTTTATAACTTCATCAAAGTAGTACGCAAGGATTGGCTGGTCGATTATAATTTCGGCTATATCTTCTTTGATTTTGATATTATTTATATATCTTTCTCTTTTTGCTTTCGGTAGTTCGGGGAGTGAAGCCTTTATTTCATCAACGTTAAAAAGTTTACTCAAATAAAGTTTCGGTAAATCGGGGTCAGGGAAGTAGCGATAGTCATGAGCATTTTCCTTTTTACGTTGTGAAAAGGTTAACTGCTTAGTGTCATCCCAACCACGAGTTTCTTGGACAACAGCACCACCTTCTTCGATGAGCGCAATGTGACGTGCGACTTCGTAATTAATCGCACCGAACACGGAAGCGAAAGAGTTTATATTTTTCACTTCTACTTTTGTGCCGAATTTATTTGGATCTTTTGAAACAGAAATGTTGGCTTCGATACGCATCTGCCCCATTTCCATATTCGCTTCTGACGCTCCGACATAACGAAGTATTCTTTGGAGTTCACGAGCAAAAGCAACTGCTTGTTCGGCAGAGTGAACTACTGGTTCTGTTACTAATTCCATAAGCGGAACTCCTGCACGGTTGTAATCAACAAGAGTGGTGTTGTTTTCGTGAGAACTTTTAGCAGTATCTTCTTCAAGGTGAATACGAGTGAGTGCTACGCCATTTATTTCTCCACCTGAAACAATCGGGAGTTTATATTGTGAAAGTTGGTAACCTTTTGGAATATCTGGATAGAAATAATTTTTGCGGTCAAACTCTGTAAAGTCAGCGATATTTGCACCCACTGCACAACCCACAGTAATTACTTTTTTAATAGCTTCTTTATTGGCAACAGGGAGAGTTCCAGGGTGCGCCATACACACTTCGCAGACGTTTACGTTAGGACGTTTTTCGGTCGGGTCGTTTTTGCACCCGCACCACATCTTGGAATTGGTATGTAGTTCGGCGTGAACCTCGAGACCAATAGTTGTTATATAAGAGTCAGACATTTGGCAATTATAGCATTTTAAAAGGGGTTTTTAAAGAAATTAAAAGGGAATGACAAAGTGGGGATTTTTGTGTAGAGTAGTGACAAAGGAGAGAAACCATGAACATTTTTGACGAGTTGAAAGTTGGCCTTGTTCTCATGAAAGCCGAAGCAGTTGCTTGGGATGCTGCCAACGCCAAGGAAACCAAGGGCCCGGTGTTTGGCTTCGCGGAAGAGGTGTACCGCTTCTGCGATCGCCATCACGGCGGCCCCAGTGGCGCAATGCACGTTCTGGCGGAACGCCTTCTGCCGGTCATGCAGTTATACAGCCCGGCTATACATCGGGCAAGGTGTCATCCTTGGAAGTAAATTCCATGTGATGGACGTTAGCGGGCCACGTGTGGCCCGCTTTTCTATTTAACTATTTCGACGTTTGGTAAATTTTGATATTTTTTATTCCAAGTTTGTTGGCGTTTAGCATACCGCATACTTTTGGTTATAATTTCTTCTTTCATTTTCTCTTCAGAAATTGCCCCTTCTAAATATTTGGCGATTGCTACATATTCCAGACCAAATTTTTTCACGGAGTCAGATGTGTATCCTTTATCTATTATTTGTTTTACTTCATCAGTCATTCCAACGCTCAAGCGTTTCTCTAAGCGCTTAGTTATTCTTTCACGAAGCGTGGGGCGCGTTGGGTTTAAGAGATAGATTTTTGTTTTGTATAAAAGATTAGGTTTTGTTTGAAGGGGGACACTGCCTAAAGATTCTACGATTTCAAGTGCGCGGATTAAGCGGACGCGGTTGTGTGTGTCTATTTGAGAGGCACGGTTTGGGTCGGAGGCCTGTAGGCGTGCGACCAATTTTTCAGTTGTTAGTTTTTCTAGAGCGTCGCGCAGTTCTTTGTTAGGTCCGACCTCTGGGATTTTTGTGTCATAGATTAAGGCGTCAATGTATTGTCCAGTTCCACCACAAATAATCGGAGTTTTACTGCGAGAGATTATGTCTTTGAGTATTGGAGTGGCGTCGCGCGCGAAGCGCGCGACGCTCACCTCCTCGCCTAAATCATAAACTGAAAGCATGTGATGCTTCACACCTTTCATTTCTACTTCTGTAATTTTTCCAGTTCCTATATCTAACCCCTTGTATACTTGTCTAGAATCGGCAGAAATAATTTTCCCACCAACTTTTAAAGCCAAATCCACAGCAAAATCGCTTTTACCACTTGCGGTCGGTCCAACTACAACTATTACTTCCGCATCTTTATCGTTCATATTAAAACACTATCACAAGATAGAAATAATTACCTCTGCCAGTTTATCGCTGTCGTGACGTATGAAACTCCTAACTGGGGCAAGTTTATCTGTTTTACTGAACTTAGTTATTTTGTGGGACAGTAGTTTTGCTTCTTTTATACGGTCTCCGTGCATATCATTTTCTACGATGGCACCATGTCCTTCTTCCAATTTATAGAGTCCAATTTGTTCTTGTGATGGTGTATCGTTATTTATCAATATATAATCAACTTCTTTGTCTATATATTTTTGTATTTCGTTTATATAATCGCTCACCTTCCAATGTTCGGTGTGCCCTTTTTTATTTGTTAAATTAACCGGCACCACTATTTTTGCTCTTGAGTTTTTTAAAGCTTCCTTAAATCCGGTAACTACGAGATTAGGTATAACAGAGCAGTATAAGTTTCCTGGACCAAGTATGACTAAATCCGCATGAAGAATTGCATCACTAGCATGCGGATTTATTTTCACTTCTTTCTCAAAGTAAATTGAAGCAACGCCTTCCTGCTGGATTTGTCCGTGATTTATTTTATCTTCTCCAATTAAGATTTCATTATTTTTTAGTTTGACGGCAAGTGTGGCGGTATCTTCTGTGACTGGAACAACCGTTCCTTTTATTTTCAGTATTTCGCTAGCTACTTCTATTCCTTTTACAAATGAGCCTGCCACCTTTTCAAGAGTTGCCAGAAAAATATTTCCAAAACTGTGCCCAGAAAGACTGCCGTCTTCAAATCGGTAGTTCATCATTTTTCGCACAGTGTCAGTATGCTCTGAGAGTGCCACGAGACACTGACGTACATCTCCAGGAGGTAGCACTCCGAGTTCATCTCTTAATCTTCCCGTTGAGCCACCGTCATCTGCCATAGAAACTATGGC
>CAYGDF010000012.1:13457-17770 GCA_964348675.1 uncultured Candidatus Saccharibacteria bacterium | reverse complement strand
CCGATAGATAGTGACATAATCGTGTTATTCTAACACGAAATCTATGTTTTTGAATTTAATTCTTAAACAATTCCTGCAACTCCTTCTGGTACTTCTTCATAACATCAAGCGCCGCGTACATTTCGGGCTTACCTGTTTTTTTGACGGCTTCGATTTCTTTTGCGATTTTGGCGAAGAGTTCTGGATTTTTTTCTACCGCAAGTGAAAGGGCTTCGGCCTGCTCTTTCGGAAGACCTTTAGTGCCATGCTTAACGGCTTGTTTAACGAAGAAATCTCTAATTCCCATATTTCTATATATTACTTGGCTGCGGCCTTAATTATGGCGTCAAAATCCTCTGGAGATTGCGGGTTATCTATTTTCTGTCCGTTTACAAAAAATGTCGGAGTTCCTTGAACACCAAGTCTGCTACCCTCCTGATACTCCGCTAAAATCTTTGCTTCAATTGCAGGACTATTTAAGTCACTAGCAAATTTCTTTTCATCAAGGTTAAGTGCTTTTGCGTATCCGATTATAAAATCACGCGCACCTAAACTCGCAGACCAAGTTTGCTGGTTATCATAAAGCATATCGTGCATCTCCCAGAATTTTCCCTGAAGCCCAGCTGCTTCTGAGGCTTTTGCGGCAAGAAGCGCGTTCTGATGAATAGCAGTTAGAGGAAAATGGCGAAATACTAATTTAAGAGTCGTTGGGTTATCTTGCAACACTTTTCGAAGTAGTGGTTCGTAAGCACCGCAGGCAGGACACTGAAAATCTCCAAACTCAACCACAGTTACAGTTCCAGCACTTGCTCCGCGAACATGATCAGTGTCAGAAATGGTTATTTCTTCTACTTTATTTAATGCCCCGTTACTTGCTGCATAAAAATAATAAGCAAACAAAGCAACTATAATAAGAACCAAACCTGCAACGGTTTTTCCTTGAGCAGTTTTTAAGAAGTGTTGTAATTTTTTCATATCAAATTATTATACTATTTTTGTAGATTCGATGCACATAAACAAAGGAATTTCCTTTCTGGCTTTATTTTCCGCTCTTTGTTTCGGACCCTTCTCGCTTTCTTTGTGACTCTCCCATTCTTCAAGGCGCGTTACAGCCAGCCCGTGTTTATTTAAAAACTTTACATACAACTGAAGCGGACGATGGAAAGATACTGTAAATTTCTTATCCTTTAGGCTTCCTGGGGTCATGTCTATTTTAATTTTCGATTCACTTAGATATTCTTCTACTCGTCGGTATTGTTTATCTTCTGCATCATCGTACCCCCAATGTGTGTGAGTTGGATTTCTAAAAGATGGATGATTGAGTACAAAAATAAATTTACCTCCGTCTTTCAAGACTCTAGAAACTTCTTTAAATGTTTCCTGTAATTTTTCTATATTCTGAAGTGCTAAAACACAAACCACTACATCCATAGTTTTATCTTTCACCATAAACAAATCATCAGACACTCCGACAAAATAGTGAAGAGAGAACTTGTGCGCTGTATTGTTTTTCTCGGCAATTGCAATTAACTCTTTACCGATATCAACTCCTACCACAGACGCACCGGACTTGGCTAAGATTTGTGAAAACTGCCCCTGCCCACACGCAAGGTCCAAAACCTTTTTCCCTTTTAATTCTCCTAAAATGCGAGTCAAGTTTGGGTACACAATTTTTTCATGATAAGTGCCAGAACCTTTTTCTAGGTGCTTGTCATACCAAGTAGCGACATTTCCCCAGGAAGTTTCAGAGTTAGTTGGTCTTTTTGGTGGAAGTTTTTTATTCATTTCTACATACTAGCACAGTCTTATCTATCAGGTGGAACTTCGTAGTATGAAATAAGGAATTTAACGAGTTTGAAGAATGGTTCAGTCAAAGTAGCGGACGCGTACTCAGCCCCTTTTGGATACGTTTGGAAAAGGAAAATAATATATTTAGGTTCGTATGCTGGGAAATAACCAAAGAAAGAGTGGAGATACCTGTCATCATAATATCCGCCCCCTGGTTTTACCATCTGAGCAGTTCCAGTCTTTGCGGCGATCGTGTAATGGTCCATCTTACGTTCTCCATTTGCAAGAGCGGTATCCACCACATGCACAAGCATGCGCGATATTTCTTCACTGGTTTCTTTTGTAATTACTTGCTCCCCCTTATCTGCTACTATTTTTTTAGTCTCTCCATTTTTATAAATGATCGTATCCACCACATGAGGATTAACTAACACTCCTCCGTTTCCAAGTGTGGCCAGCGCGCGAATCGTTTGAATAGGAGTAATGGCAATTCCTTGACCGAAACCGGCCGTCGCGCTATCGACAAACACATTACTATCTAAGTTTTTTGTAAGGCCGCTCGCCTCAGACGGAAGATCAATTCCTGTATCCTGCCCTATTCCAAATTTCTTAAAATATTCAGCGAACTTTTGCGAACCTAATTGTTCCACTAAAAATACAATTCCAACGTTAAGAGATTTATCCAAGATGGTTTGAATAGAAGTGTTTGGCCCGCGCGGTTTACCATCGAAGTTACGAACTTTGTAACCATTTAAATCTCGAAATCCTGTATCGTTGTATGTAGTTTTAGGATTTACAGCGCCAGAGTCTAGCGCGCTTGCCATAGTGATTGGTTTTATAATACTTCCCATTTCATAAACTCCAGATACAAGTTGATTGCTAAACGCGCTTTGATCTTTAACATCTCCAAAATTGTTTGGGTTAAAAGAAGGAAGACCATCCATGGCAATTATCGCCCCTGTCTGTGGATCCATGATTATTCCGCCCACCATATCCGAACCCCACTGCTTCTTTGTCTCAACTAAAGCGCTGTGTAGTGCACGCTCGGCTTCTGCATCTATCGTTAGAACAACGTCCCCCTGTTCCTGATCTCTATTTGAGATAACAGTTTTTTCTACATCAGTGAACAATTCGGCGAAAAAGTTTATCGTATGTCCAACATCATCCCGTGCGAGCACATCATCATAGTATTTTTCAACTCCATATTGTCCACCTACGCGAATACCGTTATTGCCTACGAAACCTAAAACTTTTGCACCTGTGTCATCTTGAGGGTAGGCACGTTTACTATCTTTTACAAAACTAACACCTTGCAATTTTTTCGTACGAAGAATAACAATTGTTTCTTCACTCACGTTCTTCGCTACTTCTTCATAAGGGTCGCTTACTTTGCTAGCCTTATCCATAAACTCTTTCTTATCGACTTCGACATAAGCAGACAAAACATTGTAGGTTTTTTCTTTATCCAAAAGAACGGTTGGGTCAATTGCTATCCTGTACTGAGTTATAAGTTGGGCGGCAGGAACTGGGTCACCTTTACGGTTAGATAAAAAAATCGTTCCCCTATCAAAAGAAATAGGGACAGTTCCAATGTACTGCTTTTCAGCAAGAGAAACATAATAATTATGCCTAATTATTTGAACATAAAATGCTCTGATGATAACTAAAACCGCCACTAATAGTGCCAAATACATGAGCACGCGAATACGCGTCACGGAACGTTCTATATGTATAATCGGTGTTCCGTTCTGGTCAACTTCCATAATCTAACTAGCGTGAGTACAGTACCGAAAAACTTGCTATTGGATCTTTTCTAACCGCAAAAGTAGCGTTATCTATATGAACAAAGTTACGTGATAACAAAACAGCATCGTTAATACTTGATACTTCGTTTGCATATCTGGTTTCAAGAGCGCTCACTTGAGAAGATAAATCTTTCGAGGCTAGCATATTTTGCTTTCTTTCAATAACAGAAAAAACCAATGACAAAAGTATGATGCAATATAAAATGGCTAGAGCAAAAAGAGTAACTAGCATTGAATGAACCACTTTCTGATAAAAAATTTGTGTTGTGTGTCTAATTGGTGTCATATTCTTTCTGCGATTCTTAACTGTGCACTGCGAGCTCTTGGATTTCCTTTTAACTCTTCTTCGCTTGGAACAATTGCCTTCTTGTTAATCATTTTCAGATTCTCGCTGTTTGCCCTTAAGGCTTGTTTAACGATTCTGTCTTCTGTGCTATGAAATGTGATTATGCATGCCTTACCATGTGGGCGAAGAACTTTTGGAAGCGCTTCAATTAAATCTTTGACACTTCCCAACTCATCATTTGTGGCCATGCGTAATGCTTGAAAAGTTTTTGTGGCGAAGTGGGTTTTTTTATGTCGATATGCGGCAGGAACTGCAGAAGCGATAATATCTACCAGTTTGTGAGTAGTTTTTATCTCCCCTTCATTTCTTGCTTCGATAATTCTCTTGGCTATGCGTCTAGAATATGTTTCATCCGCAAAACCATAAAGAATATCGGCAATCGTACTTTCGCTCCA
>CAYGDF010000012.1:0-13357 GCA_964348675.1 uncultured Candidatus Saccharibacteria bacterium | reverse complement strand
ACCACTACTTTCTTACCCAAAGACGCTCGCCATTTTGCTGGCAACGTTAATCTTTTCTTCGGGTCGAGTTCGTGTGTGTATTGGCCAATCAGCATAGTTTTTGTGAAGCATCTCCCACAATGCCCCACTAGCAACCATTATACTCCACTTAACTTATAAAAACCTAAGGATTGGGTGTGGATAGCGCAAAATAATCAACTTTTACAAGGGAAATTTAGGCAAAATAAAAACGGCACCCTTGGGTGCCGTTTTCTTTTTGGCAAACATCGCCGATGATGCTTAGCCTGCCGTTTTCTCCTTCTTGGTGCCGAAAACAATGAAGTTCGTGGCGTCATCGCGAGTCACGCCTTGTGCACGTAGGTAGTAGACGGCGTGAGAATCCTGCTCGCCGAAGATTGCGGCGAGCATGAGCGCACCTGTCACTTCCGGATTCTTACCATCCAACTCACCGAACTTCCGCGCGTACATGAGGGCGCGTTGCACCACACGATTGAGTCCACGTGTGGTCTGTAGTTCATGTGGGTCGGTACCCGCAACCTGTGGCGTGTTGCCATCGATGAACTTAGTGAGCGACTGGCGCAGGTCATCGATGCTGGCCGAGCACGCACTCAACACCTCAGTCGCACTGGTGTCGTCGAGCAGTCCGAGCAACAGATGTTCCAGTGTCACAAACTCATGGCGTTTTTGTCGCGCACTGAGGAACACCGTGAGAAGACTGGCCTCCAGTTCTAAGTTAATCATGGCTTTCCTTTCAAAATTTAAGAACCGATTCCCTAATCGGGCTTGGACAAACTCTACTCTTTTTTATTTTAAATAGCAAAACGGCACCCTTGAGTGCCGTTTTCTTTGGTCTTCATTGCTTCACAGACCATTCATGAGCGCGTTATGGAACGCACTCATCGAACGGAACGCATGCGTCGCTCCCGCTTCACGCAGAATTTCGCAGTGTTCCGATTCGTGACCCTTGACTGAACCGATGCCGACACCTACGACACCAGTTGCTTTAGCCGCCTGCATGTCGACGCGCATGTCACCGATGTAGATCATCTCGCTTGGGTGAAGCTTGTGCTCTTCTAGCACTTTCCTTATCCCTGCTTCCTTTCGCTCATCGTCGGAAATCAATGCGCGAAAGTAACGCTTGAGGCCGTGCTGAATGAGACCTTCGTTCACACGCACACGCTGATTCGCCGTGATGACGTAGCACGGGATTCCGTGCCAAGTCAGGAAGCGTAGAAGCTCCTCAGCCCCTTGATGTGGTTCAATCTGAAACTCTGTCGACAGTTCATCCCAGATGCTCCAGTTCCGGCTTTCCGGAATCATTGAGCCACACTTCCTGATGTACTCGACGTACGGTGGCTCAAACGTCCTCAGGTATTCCACAACCGTCGGCGGAACACCCAACCCTGCCGCAATATGGCACAGGATTACTTCGAACATGAGTTTCCAGTCGTCGACCAACGTGCCGTTGTAGTCGAAAGCCACTGCTTTGTATTTCATTTCGTGTCTCCAAAAGTAGTGAACCGTAGAAAGAACAGTTCTTGAGGATTACACTATCATTTATTTTTTAAGTGCACAAAACTAATTTTTTAGAATTAACTCAACAAAACCAAAAATTGGTTTAGATACGAGGCGCGGAGAAACGAGTGAGGAAACGTAGACAGAACTACGTTGACGAACGAGAGAGGCTCCGCAACAAAGTAGATGGATTAATTTTTTGGTTTTGTTAAAGGAAAAATGGTAACTTCACGAATAGGTTTATCTGCCAAGAAAGCAAACAATCTTTCGCCAAATCCAAATCCGCACGTTGGCGGCATGCCGTGCTCAAGCATCTCTACGAATTCCCAATCGGCCATCATCGCCTCTTCATCCCCCCCTGCAAGCAGTTCCTGTTGCTTCTCAAAACGCTTTCGCTGGTCGATTGGATCATTTAATTCACTGTAACCATTTCCAACCTCGGCCCCCGCAAGAATCGGCTGAAATTTTTGTGCAGTAAGTCCATCAGGATTTTTCTTTGATAGCGGCGCCGCTATTACTGGAGGATTAACTAAAAATGCTGGTCCTGAAATATTTTTACGGCAGTATTTCCAGAGTGTATCCATTAAACGTTCACGATTCGTGCCGTCATATTTCACTTTCAAATCTTCTAATTTATTTTTTATCTCGCTATCTGTTGCTTTGTGAATATCTATTCCAGTTTGTTTCAGAATTTCATCAGCATATTCTACTCTAGTCCAGTCATCATTCAAATCAAAAGTATGTCCACGTGTAGTGAACGAAGTCTTACCAAAAACTTCTGTGGCAATTTTTCTGTACAATTCCTGCACAAGATTCATTCCATCTTCATAATCAGAATAAGCCATGTAAAATTCACAGTTTGTAAATTCTTGTAAATGGTCTGGCGAAGAACCTTCATTTCTATAAACACGGCCGATTTCATAAGTACGTGGGAAACCAGCAGCCATTAAACGCTTCTGCCAAAGTTCCCCAACTGAAATACGCATGAATACATCTAAATCAAAATCGTGATGATGTGTAGAGAACGGTCTCGCCTCAGCCCCTCCTGTTGTAACTTCAATAGTTGGTGTTTCTACTTCCAAAAACTTTTTCTGTTGGAAAAATTCACGCACAACTTCCCAGAACTTGGCCTTCTTTTCGAAAAGTTCACGGAGTTCAGGATTAGTTAAAATATCCAAATATCTTTCACGCATACGAAGTTCTTCGTCTTGAAGTCCGTGATATTTATCCGGAAGCGGAAGAAGCGCCTTTGAAAGCATCGCAACGTCTGTGACAAGAACACTCTCCTGACCTGACTTTGTAATAAATAATGTTCCTGTTACTTCGATGAAGTCACCAGTGTCAACAAATTCATTATAAAACTTCATCGTTTCCTCGCCAGAATCTGGAAGTTTAATTACTGCTTGAAGTTTTGCCGTTCCATCGTATAAATCTATAAACGCGAGTGCTCCCTGTCCACGAGAAGACATCACACGTCCGGAAACAATTACTTGCACAGAATCTTCTGAGAGTGACGCAAAGTTGCGAACTACATCACTTAGTTCGTGTGTCCGACGAGAAACGCTTGGATACCCAGACTTTCCTAATGCTTCTAAAGTTTCTAATTTTTTCAAACGTTCCGCACGCAGTTCTTCGATTGAGGCCATAATGTATATAATTGTATCACAAAAAATAAAAGAGCCAGACGCCGTGGGCGTCTGGCTCTTTTATTTCTATTCACTTAAGCAATCGACTTAATCACATAAACCATCTCTCCTTTTGGAGCCTCTACAGTAACTGTATCGCCTTTATTTTTTCCAAGTAATGCTTTTCCTAATGGAGATTCATTTGAAATTTTTCCAGAGAAAGAATCTGATTCTTCACTGCCCACGATTGTGAAAATCTTATCTTCTTTACTTCCTTTTTTTGTAAGAGTAACCGTTGTTCCTACTTCCACGTGTCCTGCGTGGTGCTTGTCCATGATTACTGCATTTTTAAGAATTTGCTCAAGGTGAGCAATTCTCTCTTCACAGTTGGCTTGGTCTTCACGAGCCTGCTGGTACTCAGCATTTTCAGAAAGATCCCCTAAGGACTTCGCGTAAAGTAGTGCATCCGCAACTTCCTTACGACGAACAGTCTTAAGTGTGTTTAATTCATTTTCGAGTTCAGTTTTCTTTTCAATAGTTAAATATTCCATATGTATTGGATTTATATATTAACACGAATCTATGTTTCTAATCATATTGACAAATAGCGTATAATATAGTATAATGATACTCTCTGTAACGACTGCCCTTTTAAAGGAGATTCCCAAATGACCAAATCCATTGCTGGCCTCTACACGATGGCGCTGAAGACGTTTTCCGTGACCTGGATGGCCGGGGTCGTCATCTTCATGGCAGCCCTCTTCCGCCTGTTCGACATGTCCGACGACATGACGGCCTCGGTACTGCTCATCTGCGGGTTCACCGGCGCCATCATCTTCCTCATGACCATGGTGTCGCACGAGAAATCTTGGCCCGAAAAGCCAAGCGTCGTACAGATGGGCTTCAGCCTGATGACCTTCGGGTCATCAGTCATCGCCATAAGCGTGCTATCCGCCGTCTACTCGATACTGCAGGCGCCGAAGTTCATTCCGTTCTTCGGCTTCATCTTCCTGCTGTTGGGATTCATCGTCTGCATTTGGGCCACATGGGCCAAACCGAAGAATCCTGCGCGCTAGCCAGCAAGCCGAACTGACCGGCGCGGACAAAAAGCCACCCTGAGGTGGCTTTTTTAATTTCTATTTAACCGGATATGAAGTGCTGTCACGCAAATAAGTGAGCACATCATTCATCGCAAAAACCGCACCATACGGATTATGCCTATCCCCTTTTTCCATAACAACCACGAAAGCGTACTTTGGGTTATTGTATGGGAAGTATCCGCTGATTAGGGAGTTTACCAACTGTTTACTCACACCGAGTTCCGCTGTTCCAGATTTTGCAGCAACATCCACTCCTCCTATATCAAGTGCTCTTCCTGTTCCATTTTCTGAGTGGACCACCATATGCATTCCTTCACGTATAACTTTCAAATCTTCCTGATTCAAAGAAATTTGTGTGCTTTCTGTTTTTATACCACTTAAAACATGTGGGGTGACTAATGTTCCACCGTTTGCAATAGTCGCGACAGCGCGGACCAATTCAAGTGGAGTAGTTTGAAAACCGTATTGTCCAATTGCAGTGTGATAAGTATTTCCAAGTAGCCAGTCTTCGTTAAAAACTTTTTTCTTCCACTCAGGGGATGGAACATTTCCATACGCCTCACCTGGTAAATCAATTCCCGTCGTTGTACCAAATCCAAAAAGTTTAGAATATTTATTTATTCTGTCTATTCCAAGCCCTGGCTGAGACTCAAATCCACCACCCACTTGATAAAAGTATTCATCGGATGATTCAGCAAGTGCCTTTCTCATGTCTGTGTAGCCGTGAGCCTTCCAATCTTTAAAAACGGAATCCGGTCCGCCGTATTTATTTTTTATAACTAATTGCCCGGAACTATAAATATTTTTCTCTGGTGTAATAATCTTTTCCATTAAAGCAGCGAGTGCTACATAAGGTTTAACTGTAGACCCAGGAGTGAAAAGTCCAGATACAGCGCGATTGAGAAATTTATTATTTTTATCTGTTAATTCTTTAGAAAGTTTTTGTTTGTCTGTACTCGAAGTAGCGTTTGTTATTAAATTATTGTCATACTCTGGGTAACTAGCGATTGCTAAAATCTCTCCAGTATTCACATCTATAATCACACCCGCCCCAGAAGTAAAGGATGCCTTACGCGCAAGAGCCTCCATACTCTCGTATAATTTCGCCTGCACACCTTTATCGATTGTTAATTTTAAATTCTCACCATTTACTGGATCAATATTTACGTTTTCAGCCTCCACTTGATGAAGAGCATTAACCGCGATGACTTTTTCACCGGACTTTCCTGAAAGTCTGTCTTGATATTCTTTTTCTACTCCATCTTTACCAATGTACTCATCTTGCCAAAAAATTCCACTCTGATCTTTTTTAGGATAACTCACGTATCCAAGTAAATGAGAAAAACCGGGGGTGCTCGTATAAACTCTGTCTGGTATTTCGTGCTCTATGTCCTGACTACTATTCCACGCCAAAAGATTTCCGTTTACATCTGATATGGTTCCACGATTAGCAAAGATTGGGGTGGTTCTTAAATTGTTTCTATTGGCTTTTTCTTGGTAAACCTCCCTATCTACTATCTGCATTCCATAAAGACGAAATAGAGTACCGCCAAAAAGTAATCCTATAAAAATTAAAAACAAAAAATGCACACGCATTCCTAAGGGTCGAGAAAGTTGACCTTCAAGTTGATTAATATCTAGACTGGAAAGGTTCTGACTATCCAAAAAAACATCTTCCGGATCAATCGCGTGGGCGGCGGCTCTCTTAGCGCGTAAAGTAGATAAATGGCGAAACACGTTCATATATTATCAATATAGCACAGACGATAAGTGTTACTATTGGATACTTTGAACTACCCAATAAAACATCATAAAAAATAGAAATAAAAACCAAAATGAAGTAAATTAAACTTTTCAAATTATTGCTTGTCGACATAAAATATCGATGAAGTTACAGGGTTGTATGTCCCTCTTATATAAACCCATACGAAAACATCTTGTGGATCGTTTTTGATATCTACAATATCGCCAAGTTTCATTGTTTGTTCCGCTTTATACATAATCTCCTCTCCAATTTTATAATTAGATTCTTTTGGAACATGGGCAACGTAATTCCCCCCTCCATCTCCTATTAGATTTATATTTTCTTTTGTTTCAGTTGTAACACCTTCCACTAAATTTAGAGATGCGGAAAATAGTTCGCACAAAGAAGTGCTTGAGTGAATCTCCACCACTTTACACACAACTTGCCGTCCACGAACATACACCAAGGAGTCCTCGACCAATCCATCTTTAAATCCCTTAGACAAAAGTAAAGTAGAATATAACTTCGTTAAATCCTGAGCAATGGGATACATCGCTATGTACGGCTTTACTCTTTCTTTACTTCCGTCTGCTGAATTTATACCTTCGGAGCCGCTAAGCGACAAGTTCTCAGCTTTCAATATAGCGATTTGATTTTCCAGTTCTTCTGTTCTATTTTCCAAATTTTTAATTTGTAAGGACAGACTATCGTGTGATCTAAAATAATTTACAATTGAATAAGGAACGCCGATTATTTTAGACAAAACGGAATGTGTCGCCACATAAGTCGGTACAACAGCGGGGGCTAAGGTGCTTCTAATCTCCACCCAAGCAAAAGATAAAATCGAAAGAATAACAATAACTAAAATAAGTTTGAAAATTCTTCTTCGGGATGCGGTTTTATCTGAAAGATATGTCATCTGTATTTTGTACTAAAACATCTTTGTATAAATCTATATCTTCTAAAATAATTCCAGCACCTCTAGCCACAGCCGTTAGCGGATCATCCGCTACCGTCACCGGAACTTTAAGTTGCATCGTAAGAAGTGAAGGGAGACTTCTAATTAAAGCGCCACCTCCTGCTAACACTATTCCTTTATGCATAATATCTGACAGTACTTCAGGTGGTGTCGTTTCAAGCACCTCACGAATAGCATCCACTAGTTGAGCAATGGAAGAATACATCGCTTCGCGAATATCCACATCTGTAATAATTGCCTCACGAGGAAGTCCTGTGACTAAATCCCGTCCTTTTATACTCATCTCTTCCCCCTCTCCCTCCGGCATCGCAGAACCTATGGTCATCTTTATGTGCTCTCCAGTTTTTTCACCAATTAACATTTTAAATTCATCGCGCATGTAACTCACGATATCTGAAGTTAGTTTATCTCCTGCAACTTTCAAACTTTTAGCGCGCACTATTCCGCCAAGTGCTATCACGGCGATGTCAGTTGTTCCTCCGCCGATATCTACCACCATACTTCCAATCGGTTCATGAATCGGCATACGCATTCCGATCGCTGCCGCCATTGGTTCTTCGACAATATAAACTTCACGAGCACCAGCGGACTTCGCAGCATCATACACCGCGCGCATTTCAACATTTGTAATTCCGATTGGAATACCAATCACAACTCGTGGACGAAATAATTTTTTGTCGGCGTTATTTGCTTTATTAATTAAATAAGAAAGCATTTCTTCTGTAACTTCATAATCAGATATAACTCCATCGACAAGCGGACGGACAATGCGAATATGCGCCGGAGTGCGACCCATCATATTTTTAGCTTCAGTTCCAACTGCAACCACACGAGAAGTTTTTTGATTTAATGCAACAACAGATGGTTCATTAATAACAATTCCCCGACCACGCAAATAAACAAGAGTGTTAGCAGTACCTAAATCAATTCCAATATCATTAGAGAGGTGACGGAAAAATCTATCAAACATAGGAGTATTCTATCACTTTTAAATGGAGCGCGAACCATGGACAAAAGACACTTTTTGTTGTAGATTTGTCTAATTAGTTCTTCGAGAACTTGACAATCTCACGCGTTGAAACAGACGCAGTTGAAAGAATAAGATGGCGACCAAGTACCAAGTCAACGGAAAAGGGGTTCCCGTTTCCATCGAGGAGTCCGACCGCGTCTACATGGAACAAAAAGCGGCGGCGAAAATGGCGACTAAAGAGGACTTCGTTTCCTTCCTGCTTGACCACGACGGTCGTCCGTCGCAAGACTTCGTCGCAAAGTTGCGCGCCTCCCCAGAGGAACGCGACCGCTACATGAAAGGCCTCGAAGGGCTTCTCACTGACCCGGGGTACGCCGATGACTTTTTCGGCTGTACCAGGAAACGTCTGAATGTGGCTCCCGCTCACGCGAAAGCGTGGGCCGAGTCCATCGCGGAAGCAGTTCTCAATCAAACCCCCACCCTGCAGTGAAATAGTCTGCGAAGGAACAACTTATGGACTGGTATACAATTGAGCAGGCCCTGGTCGTGCGCGCTAACGTGCAAGACCTCGCCGGCCTTCGTGACTTTCCGATTCTCATCCGCTTCGCGACCGGTCGGTCTATCGGAACCGCCATCATCTACGCAGAGTACGTGCCGTCGCTTGACCCGCGAGGCACTTCGCAACTCACGATGCCACTGGAAAATGGGTCCGTCGTCACCATCTCCGAACAAGGTGGGGTGCGCCGGGTCAAGTACCTGGAAAAAATCAACGGCGAGTTCTGCGAAAATTTCGCCGGCATCTACATCGGAAATGCCCGCCGCTGCCTGAGCCAGCCCAACGGACAAGGACGAATGACCGATGAGCCTGGAATCGTTTCAATCGGCCAACTCAGTTAGCCGAGGGACGGATTTCGTAAAAGCCCCGCACCGCGGGGCTTTTTTAATACAACTTTTAATCGCAATTCGGCGTATACGTTTTCAATAGTTGCTCAACGGTTATGATTTCAGAATTATCGCTCGTTCTTTCTTTTATTTCCACTCCACCTTTTTCCAAAGATTTATCCGAAACAACAACACGCATTGGTATTCCAATCAAATCACTATCTGCGAATTTTGCGCCCGCTGATTCATCTCTATCATCAAACAAAACTTCTACATTTGCTTTAGTTAATTTTTCATAAATCTCTTCTGCTTTATTTTTAGCATCTTCACTTCCAAGAGAAATTAAATGAACTGAAAACGGTGCGATAGAGGCTGGCCAAACCAAGCCTTTTTCATCAGCGAATTTTTCAACAACCACACCCATTACGCGAGATGGACCAATTCCGTAACATCCCATGTATGGAAATTTTTTACTTCCATCGTGGTCAGTATAAGTATAATCAAGCACTTCTGTATATTTCGTATCTAGTGGAAATATATTTCCTACCTCACATGCACTAACTTGCTCCATCTCATCAAAATTCACTCCAAGTTTTTTTGCATTTTCTTCGTTAACCACCTCCTTGTTATAAGCAATTTTATTTTTTCTATCTAAATAAACTGTATCTTCTCCCACATCCACCAAAGTTTGAAATTCATGAGAAAAATTAGGGGTAAAATCTCCACCCGAAGCAACCGTTATAAACGTATCATCCCCAATTCCAATATCACGATAAATATTCATATAAACCGGCTTCACACTTTCATAGTATTTCATCAAATCATCTTGGTCTTTGTGAAAACTATATAAATCTTTCATGCGAAACTCACGTCCGCGTAGAAGACCAGATTTTGCACGCGCTTCATTTCTAAACTTTGTTTGGATTTGATAAAACGCAGCCGGTAAATCTTTATATGATCTCAAATACTCAGCCGCTATTGGAGTAATCATATCCTCGTGTGTTGGGTTGATTATATAAGAATTAGAACTCTTTTGTTTTGAAACTTCGTTCGCAGGACCAGTACGCATAAGTACATCCACCGTATCTAGTCTTTTAGTATTTCTCCAAAACTCTTCCGGGGAAAGTGCCGTCATCAAAACCTCCGTCCCAACTGTATCCATGTGACGTCGAACAATATCCTCTATTTTTTTAAGCACACGAAGTCCTAGTGGCAAGAATGTGTAAACCCCAGCCATCTCTTTATGAATAAATCCAGCACGAGTAAGAAGAATAGCGTTTTTAGAAACTTCGTCAGCAGGCGCCTCCTTTCTGGTTTTTATGTAAATTTTAGATTGTCGCATAAAGATTAGTATACATTACCTGCTCACATCATGAACAGAGACTATAACAAGAAGTAGCATGAGTGCGAAAAATCCAATCACGTTTACCCACGAGTAGTATTTATGCGGAACTTTTTTCTTAGTCACTGCTTCAATAACTGTCACAACCATTCTGCCTCCGTCTAAAGCAGGAAGAGGTAAAATGTTAAAGATAGCCAAGTTTATAGAAAGTACGGCGACGAGTGTTAGCACTGCTTTGTATCCATAGTCACTTGTTTGTCCAACTATTCGCGCGATACCGATCGGACCAGATAATTCTTGTATGACGTTTTTTCCGTCTATTGCAGAAACAAACAATGCTTTAAGTCCACTAAAAGTAAGAGTTGTCATATCAACTGTTCTTTCACTTCCTATTTTTACTGCTTCTACAAAACTAGTTTTAATTGTTCCAACACTTTCTATACTAATTCCAATCGCTTTCTTATCCGGAATAATCCCATACACTGCGACAACCGTGGTGTTCGATGTCACACCGCTTATATCTTTGTACGTAATAGTAAACGGGTCGTTGTTATGAGTGGCAATGAAATCAATCAAAGATGTTGCCGTAGTTAAATTTGCTTTCACACCACGAGATTTCACTTCTAAAAGAGTCGTACCTGGAACAAGTCCTGCTTTATACGCTGGACTAAGCGGGGAAGCATCCATCACCATAAGTTGTGCATCTTGTACTCTTTTTCCGTATATTTCATCATCACTACTTACTTTTATATTTCCATAAGAAATTCCAATAAAAATAATCCAAGCCAAAAGCATGTTCATAGCAACCCCCGCCACCAACACTAAAAGTTGTGCCCACCATGGACGATTACCGAATGCTCTCGGGTGAGTCTTTGCTTCATCATTTGGTTCTCCATTTTCTCCCCAGATAGAAACGTATCCACCAAAAGGAAGAGCATTAACCGCATAAGTTGTCTCCCCTTTCTTTTTCGCAAAAAGTCTAGGAGGAAAACCGAAAGCAAATTCATCCACTCTCATATTAGTCCACTTAGCGACAATAAAGTGCCCAAATTCGTGAACAATTACAAGAACTAAAAGGATTATTAAAAATAGAATTACAGTTAGTGCAGACATAGGGACTATTGTAACACACGCTTTTATACACATTTTCTTACTTGACTTTTCATCCATTTAGTGTATAATATAAGTCTCTGTTCTCTTTCAACAACGCGCTGTAAAAAGCGCACCAAACCGAGGAGTTACTCATGGAATTTTCCCGTACAATCCGCGCACTGGTCGCACTCGCCGCGGCGCTCTTCATCGTCGCGATCACGTTGTTCTGGACCGATGCCAACGCGCAGGTGCACGTCAACATCGGAAGCACTGCCGCGCCGCGCATGCCGTCGTTCACGGAGCCGGCCATGGAGGCAGACAATGCCAGGTCTGCCCAACGGCGTCATCCGATTATGACGATCAGCATCCGGAACCGCTGGCGCTTCGACTGCTACTCCCCGGCCACCGCTGAAGAGTGCGCGAGGGCCGCCATGATCGTCCAGAAGGCGTATGCCGACGTGGGTGGGCGGCCACTGCTGTCGGGGACATACCCCACAAGTGGTTTCGGGACACCGAAGTGGCAGACCACCTGCTATCTGAAGCCGTCGCAATGCGAGGTGGCCATCGGCCGCCTGCAGACGGTCGACACCAACAAGGAGTAGGCATCTACAGCCTCTCCAGCAAAAAGCCCCGCAACGCGGGACTTTTTTTATTCTTACATTTATTCTCCCATTATTTCTTTTTCTTTTTTCTCAAACAGTGCTTCGAACTCCGCATTCGCAAGGTCAACTATTTTTTGCAATTCTTCTCTATGGCGCATACGGTCGTCCTCCCCATATTCTCCCGCTTTTGATTTCGCATCAATATCTTTATTTGTATCTTCACGAAGTGAACGCACTCTAACTCGCGCATCTTCAAGTCTATCTTTTAATAATTTAACAAGTTTCTGACGGGTCTCTGTTGTAAGTGCTGGGAAGTTAACACGAAGCCCTGCGTCATCTGATGAAACAGAAAGTCCGAGGTCTGCGTCATTAATTGCTTTTTCAATATCACGAATTATATTTTTATCCCAAGGAGAAACACGAATGGTGCGCGGGTCTTCAATCGTTACAGATGCCGCATGAGCCACTTGAGTGCGGGTGCCATACATATCAATATGAACAAGGTCGAGCACTTGCGGAGTAGCGCGCCCAGTTTGAACTGAGCGATATTCAGCGGCTAGCCATTCTAAGATATCGGCTTTCTTTTTTTCTGTTTCAGTAAAGTTATATGACATGATTTTATTTTTGATTGATAGATGAATTCTATACTAGTTCTTTGTTTGGGGCAATAACAATGCTAAGTATTCTAAAATTGCTTTACCTGAAGACGATGGGTCGCCCGCATAGGACGACATCTCGATGGTCTCTTCTATATATTTTGGTTTTATATTTTTTTTAATCTTCAAAGAGTCGATAAGATCAAGCAGAAATGCACGAAGTGCTTCGCGGTCCTTTCTCCCCTCCTCATCTTCGCGTGATAAAAGTTCTGTAACAAATGGTAATTTAATTCTGGCTGTCGGTTTAGTTTCTAAAAATAAATCTGCATCATCGTTACTCGTTGGTCGTTGGTCGTTGGTCGTTGGTTGCACTACCTGAACGCGAGACAACACAGTTTCAATTAAATTATCTTTATTGCTAGTGATTAAAATAAATCGCACACCCTCACGCGGTTCTTCTAAAACTTTAAGCATGGCATTCTGGGCCGGCACCCCCGCTGTATGAAAAGAGATAAGGCCAATTCTTTCTTCGTTATATGGAGTATTAGACCAAGAAATTATATTTCGTGCAGTATCTATGTCTAAAACCGTCTGATTAAAAAATCTGTGTGCAGGAGAAATAGATTTGAGTTCATCATGGAGCGCAAGACTGGCGGACTCGCGCTCACTCGTCACTAAAAGTAGAGCGTGATGTTTTGGAAGGTCAGATAACTTCATTAGTTCATTATAGCATTTGAAAAAGTCAGAAAATGATGCAAATCTGAGGCTTGTAAATATTCTGAGAAAAAGGCAGAAATTATTCCAGATGCGCGGCGCGGAGAATTTTTACGACCAAGACGTAGAAATACTACGTTGCGGGAGAACAAATTCTCCGCAACAGAGCAGATGGGATGATTTATGACTTTTTACT
>CAYGDF010000011.1:0-17863 GCA_964348675.1 uncultured Candidatus Saccharibacteria bacterium | reverse complement strand
AACCGAGGACCTACGGTTTACAAAACCGTTGCTCTACCAACTGAGCTATTCTGGCGTGTAGGTCATATCCTATCATAAAATGACCTTTTTGTCATGCATTTTACCAATGGAATAAGGGGTTACTGGAAAACAAATAAAATTAGTTAGATTCAAGGCGTGGCCAATTTTTATGACCAAAACGTACACAGGAGTACGTTGCGGGAATAAAAATTGGACACAACGAAGAAGGTAACAATTTTATTCGTTTTCCTCTTCTTTCTCTTTGTCCATCTCCTGTTTATAAACCTTTAGATGATTCCAAAAATGAGGAACCGTCCCCCTGTTTCTAACTGCATTTTCTACAAACCAATTTCTAGATTTTGCATATAAATACGCAGTCCACTTGTCCACGTAATACATCACGCGAACTAAAACATGCGCGATGTATTGAAATATAAATTTCCTCGCGTGTACACTTCTTCTTAAGAAATATCGAAGCACCGCGAGCAGTGTCACTGAAACACGTTTTGGACCATTGTATGTTGGGTCGACAACTATTTTTCCATGATTAATTTTATACATTTGAAGCAAAATAATAGCGAGCGGTGCAATTGCTCCGATTAGTCCACTTATGCATAAAATGTAGATAAGCATGGATTTTTGCTCGCTTAGATAGCGTAGCGAGTGAATTTAATCACTTTTGTATTTTCTCCGAATTTTTGCACTGCCGCCTGAATTCTTTGCTCAACCGTTATTTCAGAATCCTTGATAAAAGGCTGTTTAAGCAGTGCTGTTTCTTCACCTAATCCGTCTTCATTGTTTATAGAAGTCGGTGCCATAGCACATACGTGCATGGAGAGATCTTTAGCTAAAGCGACGAACTCCTCATTCTTAGCAACGAAATCAGTTTCGCATCCTAGTTCGAGTAAAACTCCAATAGTTCCATTTGAATGTATGTATGCAGAAACCACTCCGGCCGCAACTTCGCGGTCAGCTTTCTTTTCTGCTTGTGAAGCAGAGTACTGTGATAAAACTTCTCGGGCTTTTTCTTTGTCACCATTTGCCTCATCAAGAGCTTTCTTGATTTGAGCAAATGATAACCCTGTTTCTTCTCTAAGTTCTTTTATTGTGTCCATAGGTTTGTGTTCATTAATTATTAGGCATACTCACACTTAAGTGAGACGTTCCTTATGCTGTGATTGCCAAAGCGTCTTTGATTGCCTCTAATACGAAGCGAACTGAAGATACTGAACCGTCATTTCCGACAATCGGATATTCTATCCCTTCTATTGTACAATCTGTGTTTGCAAGTGCAACCACAGGAATGTGAAGACGTTTTGCTTCTTTGACACACATATCCTCATGACGTGAGTCAATTACAACAATTGCAGATGGAATGTTTGTAAGTGTAGAGATACCTCCGAAGTCACGGTCCAAACGATCAATATCACGCTGGATTAGAAGTTGTTCCTTCTTTGTATAAACTGCTAGTTCCCCTGATTCCTTCTTCTTTAGAAGGTCGTGTAGTTTTTCGATACGCTTCTTGATTTGTGGGAAGTTAGTTAGAGTTCCTCCGATAAAACGCTCAGCAACGTATGGTGAGTTAAGAGAAAGTGCAACCTCTTTTATGATTTGTCTAATTTCTGGCTTAACACCAACAAACATAATGACCTTACCTGCACCTTGTACAGATTTTAGGAAAGAAATTGCATCGTTTAGCTGAGTGGCTGTAGATTCTAAGTTTATGAAATCCACACCATTATGATTTCCTTCTATGTATGGTTTTACTGAAGGATGACGACGTGTACGTGAATAACCGTACTGAAGCCCTGCCGCCGCAAGAGCGTCTTTTTTAATTGTTGACATATATATTTAATTAAACTTAATAACTAACATTTGCTCGTGCCACAACATATCTTCTCCGTAATGCAAGTTTTGCAAGCGTCCGTATGCTTGAAGTATGTGCTCAGGTGTCCAAATCCTGATTTGCCCGATTGGATGCAAGGCCTATACTATAGCACATTTTACCCATTTTGAGAAGTCTGAAGTTATTTGTTTATTTACACCCCTGTCACAAGTTTGATGGGTAAATTGTTATATGTGGTGAGGGCGGCGATACCCTGTAAATACAAGTCTAAATGGCTTTAAACAAAAGATATCACCATGGTTATTAGCAATATTAACCACAACTAAAAAATATATGAAAAAACAAACAATAAAAACAGCACTTGGCTCACTTGCAATTGCTGGTGCGCTTTTAATGGCCCCATCTGTATTTGCAGACACGGTTGCCACAACTACTGGCTCATTTAACGTAAATAGCAGTGGTGTGGTGCGCGTTAAAAACGCAGAAGTAACTTCTGTTAGTGGAAACGTAGTTAATGCAATTACTCGGTTTACTAACTTTATTACTAATTGGACATTTACTACGAATGCCTCAACTACAATAGCGGCGAACAACTCTATTTCAACATCTACATCAAACATTCGTGTTGGAGACAGAATTAACGTCGCTGGAACTTTATCAGCATTAGGCTCTACGATAAGCGTAAATGCTTCTAAAATAGTTGACATTACGTCTTATGCTCTGTTTAAGACAAAGTCTGGAACAGTGCAAAGTGTAAATACAACTAATGGAACATTCGTACTTAAAACAGATGATAAGTTAATAACTGTTCAAACAAATGCTAGTACTACATTCAGTGTAATTCCTACAGGAACTACCACTGCAACTACTACAACGCTTGCAGGGTTAACACTTAATTCAAAAGTACAAGTAGTTGGTTCATTAAATGCCGACAAAACTGTTCTTACTGCAACGAAAGTTTTGGTAAAGCCAGTAAAGTTGGAAAATGAAAACAGAGAGAATAATAAAAATAAAAGAGAAAACAAAAAAGAAAATAGAGGTGCATCTCAAGGACTTAAAAACGGTTGGAAAGCAAAAGAAGACCGTGATAATGAAGGGGAGCACAAAGGTTTTCTAAAGACAAATATTGGTGCAAAAGTTGACTTAGATTTATAATCAACTAGATCCGACCAGAGAAACTTATAACGTTAAAGCGTCCCGTAAGGGGCGCTTTAACGTTATTCATCTTCTCCCGCATCTCCGAATTCTCCAGTGAAATTCTTAAGTGCTTCAACGATTGGGTCTAGGTTTCCTTCCATAATTTTCGGAAGTCCATGCCACGACTGTCTAATTCTATGGTCTGTAACACGGTCTTGTGGGAAATTATATGTACGAATTTTCTCTGACCTATCTCCCGTTCCAACTTGAGAACGTTTTTCTTCAGCATGTTTTTTATCGTCCTCAACCTGTGCCATTTCATCAAGTTTTGCTTGAAGCATTTCTAAAGCGCGCTCACGATTCTTTAGCTGCGAACGTTCAATAGTACAACGAATAGCAATTCCAGTCGGTTTATGTATTACACGCACCGCTGTTTCTACTTTGTTAACGTTCTGCCCCCCTGCACCACCTGAACGAGAAGTTTCAAATTCAAGATCACTCGTAGGAATATTTACTTTCTTTGTAGTACGAATTGGCATTACAGAAACTACTACAGTTGAAGTATGCACGCGTCCGTTTTTTTCTGTCTCCGGAATTCTTTGCACACGGTGCACCCCTGTTTCATATCTTAAAGCTTCATACGCACCTTTACCTTTGACTTCAAAAGAAACATCTTTGTATCCTCCAACGTCTGATACCGACTCATCTAACTTATTCCATCCCCACCCGCGCGTCTCCGCATAATTTTGATACATAAGCGCAAGTTCAGCAGCAAAGAGTGATGACTCATCACCTCCTGCACCACCTTGGATTTCAAGTATCATGGCCTTCGGCGCCTCCTCTTGCACTTTCTCCGCTTCTGCTGACTCTTCCATTTGTTTCCAAAGTGCTTCCATCTGTGGTGTAAGTGAATCTATTTCACTCTGCGCTAATTCCGCCATCGATTCATCTGAAAGCATTTCCTCAGCTTCTACTTTTGCGTTAGAAAGTCTCTCGTATTCTAAAGCGAGATACATTGTGCGGGGATTTGATTTGAAAGATTCTAAGTCCATAATAATGTGCTAATTTTAGCATAGAAAAAGCGCGAAAGACCGGAGGGGTCTTTCGCGCTATTTCTTCGTTACGCCTTCTTTGCAGAAGAAGCCTGACGCTTCTTGAATCGGTCGACACGTCCTGTTGAGTCAAGCACCTTGTCTTGTCCTGTATAGAATGGGTGACAAGCAGAACAGATTTCAACTTCGATTTTTTCCTGTGTTGAACCAACAGTATAAGAAGCGCCACAAGCACAAGTGACTACGGCGTTCTCATAAAATGTTGGGTGAATATCTGCTTTCATAGTTGTACTATACTAACACGTTTAAGACAGTTATGCAACCATAAAATTACTGTAAAAACCCTTATTTACTCGGTTACAGTGACGCTTTCCTCTATAGCAGTTGTAGTGTAGTACTGTCTTCTGAAACCTCTTCAGTGGAAGTTGCTGCTGTGGTCGTAGAAGTGGTTATAATTTCCTCTGTAGAAGTTGCGGTCTCTGGAGTAGAAGTGGCTTCATTACTTACTGGCAAAATAATCGCTGGAACTGATGGTGTTTGATTTACTTCTGTACGCATACAAGGATGTATGAAAAATGGGGAATGCATAATTCTATACCTTAAAAAAGGAGGGCAGTTGCTTTGAATTTGCTCCATATTTTGTCTGTCTGTTTCAGAGTAGATTAATGGTAAACCCCTCGCTTCGGACGTAGTTACAAAGCGAGTAACTGAGATAGCCATGAAGGTTACTATGAAAAAACCAATGTACTTAGTTTTATGATTGGAAAAATGTTTTGCTAGCATTAGAAAATTATATCACATTATTTTAGACACCCCTTCACCCCACACCACACCCCCCTCACCCCCTCATAAACCTTAAGACTAACAATATCCAAGAAGCCTCTAGGTACCTTCATATTAGGTAGTTCTACCTTTAGCGGTAAGTTGGAAGTGGGTTGTATAGGAACTAAGGTAGGAGAAGGAGATTTAGGAGTAGTAATTTTAATAGTACTTGTGGCTTTAGGAGTAGCAGGTTTAGGTATGTTAATGGTAACTGGTTTAACCACAGGTTTAGTAGTAGTACTTCTAGGAAGTGTAGTAGGTGAAGTAACTGGTTTAGGAGAAGAAGGAGTAGGTGTAGGAGTAACTGTGGTTGTAGTAGTAGATACTGGTGCAGTACCTTCTCCACCATAAGAAGAAGGAGAGTTAATGAAGTAAGAACCACCTAGTACTGTAGTAGAGGTATTAGGGTCTCCAAATAGAGCGAAGTCAGAGAAGTGGGAGGTCTCGCAGGTTACAGTGTGTAGAGTTGTATCTCTAGTACAGTTAGAGAGTACGTTCCATACTCCAGAGTCGTATCTATATATCTTTAGAGTAGAGAGGTTAATGGTAGAAGAAAGAATTAGCGGGTCATAAGAGATGGTAATAGAGATAGGTGCGGTAAAGGTGTTAAGTGTAGTAGTTGAATCTGTTAGAGCAGTAAGGTGGAATACGTCGTTAGTAGCAGATTCTTTACCTGTAGGAACGGATGAAGAAGCAAAGAAGGCTACTGGTTCTAGTTTCACTGCTTGGAAGGTAGTGGTAGCAGTGGTTGTAGTAGAGAAAGTTGGAGGGATGGCTACTGTAATGGTACTTAGGGTAACGGTAGAAGTGGCAGTGGTACTTGCAGTAGAGGCAGTGGTTGCAGTACTTGATGCCATACCAGTACAGTCATCTGTAGTGAAGGTGTAGTTACTACTTGTAGTGGTACTAGTAGTGTTGGCACTCTTTACTCTGTAGTTATATACAGCACAGACTGCAAGATTACTTAGTGTGACTGAGTGAGAAGTTACCTTAGGAGATACATCTGTGATTGCCGTAGTAGAGCCGTATGCAGTAGAAGGACCGAATTCTACTTGAGTGGTGCCTAGGTCATCCGTAGTCCAGGTGATAGAGGTGAAGGAAGCGGAGGAGGTGGCGGAGACAGAAGAGATTACGAGAGGAGGGATTCCCCAGATTGAGACGCGGTTGTTATCCGTATCCGCTATTACAATATTACCGTTAGCAAGAATATCTATCCCATAAGGAAAAGCGAAGGAACTAGTCCCAACTCCAAATGCGCCCCATTCCAAAAGAAAGTTTCCAAAGGAATCAAATTTCTGAACTCGGTAATTGTTCGGGTCTAAAACATATATATTCCCCTCTGAGTCAAAATCAATTCCGGCCGGCACATGAAATTGACCATTACCATCTCCAGTAGAACCAAAACTAGACACAAAACTACCTGAACTATTAAATTTTTTAACTTTATCATTATCTGTAACGTATACATTTCCCGATGCATCTATACCTATTCTTTGTGGATATTGAAATTGAGAATTGCCAGTTCCATTTGTTCCCCATTTCAAAATAAAGTTTCCGCTACTGTCGAATTTTTGGATGCGGTTATTACTTCCGTCCGCAATATATACATTGTTAGACGGATCAATACGCACTCCTCGAGGATATTGAAGTTGCCCATCCGCGGCCCCACTTGTTCCCCATTTCAAAATAAAGTTGCCAGATGAGTCGAATTTCTGGATGCGATGATTCAGCGTGTCTGCAACATAGATATTATCCGAGGAGTCGGTTGCTATACCTTGCGGATAACTAAACTGTCCATTGCCGGAACCTGACGTGCCCCATTTCAAAAGAAAGTTTCCCGAGGAGTCGAATTTCTGGACACGATGATTATAAGCATCCGCTACATATATGTTTCCTTGTGAATCATGAGCAGCATCAGATGGATTAGAATACTGTCCGTCACTTGATGACGTTGGCATAGACCACTTACTTAAATAATTCCCCGAAGAATCATATTTGAATATTTTACCGTTTGTCCCTTCTGAAATATAAATATTTCCAGAAGCATCAAGGCGAATTCCTTCTGGGTCATAAAACTGACCATCAGCCTCACCCGCTACCCCAAACTTCATAACAAAATTACCAGCAGTATCAAATTTTTGTACTCTGGTATTGTAATAATCAATAACGTACATATTCCCTGAACTGTCTGAAGCCATAGTCCAAGGACCATTAAACTGTCCGTTACCGGAACCTGACGTGCCCCATTTAGTAACAAAATTATTTAAACTATCAAATTTCTGAATGCGATTATTACCATATTCGGCGATATACACATTATTTAAGTTATCAAATGTAATACCCGAAGCCTGATTAAATTGCCCATCACCAGAACCAGAACTACCGAACTTTGAAAGGAAATTCCCGTTAAGATCAAATATTTCTATCCGACGATTATTATAATCTGATACATAAATACTACTTGATGCATTAACTGCAATAATCCAAGGACCATTAAATTGACCATCTCCAGTTCCAAACGATCCCCATTTCAAAAGAAAGTTGCCGTTCGAATCGAATTTTTGAATGCGATTGTTGCCACCATCTGCTATATAAATATTATCATTAGTATCAATTGCTATTGCAGAAATATATGAAGAAAATAAACCGTCAGACGTACCCAATCTGCCAAAAGATAAAACATAATTACCCGATGAATCAAATTTCTGAACTAAACTATTATTGCTGGTTACTACATACATATTTCCAGAAGAATCAAAAACCATCTGGGCTGGATAATTTAATGCTGCTAGATAATCCCCTGCAGAAACTGGCGTACTTTTTCCAACATACCCTTGTATCGTTGGGGTGGTATCTGCTTTCGCTTGGAAGAGTTTATATCCTACAAAAACAACCAGAATAGCGACAATGCAAAAGGAAAGATACTTAGGGTAGTGCGTGCGTAGGTGTTTATGCATACGAGATTTTATATTCTCAAGTATACAGGATTGCTAATCTTTTCGGTTGTGCACTACTTTTATCTCTGTAATTTATCAATGTCTGCTTGCATACTGTAAAGTTTGCTCATAACCGAGTTACCATATCCCGCACCTGCTGAAGATGACGAGCAGGAACGTCCTGAGTAGTATTTACAGGCTGCGTTTCGTTCAGAAGATTCGTTTCCAGCAATAGCACCCAAATCTTCCAAATAAAGTGCTGTAGCAGTAATCGCATGATAGGGATTCCAAGGATCAGCAACTGAGGCTCCAGTAATATTTTTTATTCTTGTCTGGAATAATTTCCATGTAGAAGGAATGAACTGCGAAGGCCCCATAGCACCGCCCCAACCAGATGGTTGTCCTCCACTATATGCAGATATCCAACAAGAAACTGGAGTTTTATTTATATCACGTCCCAGACTCGAAAGAATTGGAGTAAATACTGGCACATCTCGCGTGGGGTTCATCGTACGAGGTCTCGAGGCTCCTGTCTTAATACTTATACCGTCACCTGTTTGTGGATTAGAAAGGTAACACGCTCCAACGTTCACTCCTAAAGTAGACTCCTGCATAAGGATTGCCAAAATTAGCGCTGGACGAACTCCAGTAGTTTTACTTGCCGTAAGGGCAAAGTCATACGCCTGTCCGAAAGAAATAGCCGAGACGTCACGAAGGTCAAACAATCTTGCTCTTATAGCTGCCGCTTCTTTCTGTCTGTTAGCAAGAACTTTTTTATATTCTGCTTCTTCATTTTTTTTGATAGTAAGAAGTGTATTTTTTTCTTTTTGACTATTTTCTACCTGTTTCTTGGCAGCTTCCTGAGCAAGTTTCTTTTGGGTTTCGTTATCTTTAGAGTCTTCAAGTTCTGATTTAACGGTTTCAAGTTCTGATTGCGTTGCACGAATATCCTTAAAACTTTTATCAAGCGCCCTATTTAAAGTAGAAAAAGAATCTGCGTCAGAAAAAAAAGTAGAGAGAGTCGCAGACTGCAGACCAAAATCAAGTAATGAGTACTGCTCCATATATCTAGTCTTTCGCATAATCTGAGCAAGTGAATCTTTTTCACGCCCCATTTTATCGTTGAGCAAATTAATAGTGCGATTCTTTTCAGAAATATTCTGGTTAAGACGTGAGATGGCCAGTGTGTGGGCTTGAATAAGTGACTTACTCTGAGCAATCTTTTTTGTTAGGTTTGCAATATCACTTTTAAGAGAGACACCTTGCTGAGCAGTTTGCGCGATACTGTTATTTAAAACTTTAATTTGTGCCTCCAAATCCGCCAAATTCTGCTCTAGTTCAGCCCTCGTCTGTGCATGTACATCTATCAAACCAGCAAATGGAGTAAGTAGGAATATTACGGCAAAAATAAAAATAGCTAACTTGTGTCTCATGTGCCTAGTATAACAGGATAAAACCCTATTTGTGACAAACCACCCCCGCTTCCAAAATTACCTTATCTACTTCGTTACAGAGCCTCTCTCGCTCATCAACGTAGTGTTAACTACGTCTCTTTCGCTCGTTTCTCCGTGCCTTGTATATAAAGCAATTTTTGAACGGCTATCGTAGTTTAAATTCAAAAGCGCGACCTTCGGTCGCGCTTTTGAATTTAAAAAATTATTCTGCTTTCGCTTCTCCTTCTGATTCTGCTTCAGCGTCTTCTTTCTTACCCTTAGCCTCAACTTCAATTGTTGATAGATCAGCAACTGGAACTTCTTCCAGAACTTCTTCCTTGGCTTCTGCGATAGACGCAACCACGTCTTCAGGTAAAACGTGATAGAGTTCTACACCGCTTGGAAGTTTGATATCACTAACATGAACCACACTATCCATAGAAGTTAACGCTTCGATATCTACAGAAAACTCGTGAGGAAGTTTACTTGGGTCTCCTTCAACTGAAAGTTCGTACATAACTTTTACAAGTACACCACCCTCTTTAACAGCCTGAGATTCTCCAACGAAAGTGATAGGAGTTTTAACGTGAACCTTCTGACCTTTTTCAAGAACATAAAAGTCTGCATGAATTGGATGACCTTTAACAGGGTCAATCTGCACGTCTTGAATCATGGCAACTTCGTTTCCGTGTTCTGTTTTAAGCGTTATAGAACTTGATTCACCTGCACCCGCCAACACTTTCTTAAACTCGATAGTATCAATAAAAATAGGAGTGGACGCCTGGTGCGCACCGTAATAAACAGCCGGCATAAAGCCTTCTTTCTTGGTTTCTTTTGGAGCGCGAGCGCTGGTTGTAATCTCTAGCATAGTCGTGCAATTATACACTAAATTAGCACTTCAATCAAGTGTAGTTAACCTTTCTAAAGAGTAACTTTGTACCTACCTTCGTTCTTAACAAAAGCTTCTTTTGAAGGATACTTGTAAACAAACCCGTACTGCTTGGTTAATTTAGAGCCGTCTACTGCGATTGGATAAGAATACCCGCGCCAAGAGCCAGGAGAAGTAGGGATCTTCCCGCGAGTTGCGTGCCAAAAGAAAAAGAATGCAACTCGTGCCATCCATGGATAAATAGGAATAGTTTTCTTTCCAACGGCTTCTGCCATGTCTTTGCCAAACACAACATCCCCTGGTGGAGAAATATTAAACACTTCATAACTACCCTCCAGGTTATCAAAAGTAAACAAAGCAACAATACCAGTCACATCATCTTCGTGAATATACTGACGAAGCCAACCTTTTGTTACAGGCACAAATGAAGTGAGAAGAGTTACTATTTTATACGATAGACCTCCATGTAAGTTTCCCGATAAAGCAGATTGTAATCCAAAACGAATGCGATCATATCTTCCTCGTGGACCAGTGATAGCTGCAGGACGAACTATAAATACCTGTCCATTCCAACCGTTTTCTTTTGCTTTTTTATAGCGTTCTTCCAAATGCTCCTCTGTTACCCTTTTCTCTTCTGCGTATAAGTAACCTGATTTTCTAAAACCTTCTTCTTCTTTATAGAAATGGTCAATTTTATTGTCGGGGAATGCTCCGTAGGAAGCCACAGTAGAGAAATGAATCAATTTTTTTACTGAAGGAGTGGTAAAAGCAAAATCAAAAATTTTATCAGAGCCATCTATGTTCCATTTCCATTCTGTTTTTTCATCTCCGTACATATGGCGAATCTGCCAAGCAGTGTGAATTACCACGTCTGGTGCGAACGCTTTTAATTTCTCCAACCAAACGTCGTCGGATGTATTCATTTCTAAATACTCTATTTTATCTTTGTTTGGATTATTTTTCGTGAGGTCTGTCTCAGGTTCTTTATCTAAAGTTATGATTTTTTCTACATCGTCACGCTTGGCGAATTGATCACATAGCATCGCTCCAATGTACCCTGCCCCTCCAGTAATAAAGATTTTCATATTTATTTATATTAACACAAATTATCTACCCATTCGAGAAAGCAAAATTCTCACAGTTTTAAGGGCAATACTGAAATCCAAAAATATAGAGCGATGTTTTATATAGTACATATCGTATGCGAAACGCTCTTTCGTTTCTTCTACACTTTGTGGGACCACCTCTTGACTTACTTGCGCCCAACCAGAGAGCCCTGGCGGAACCGTATAGCGTGCATGGTAAAAATCTATCTCATCACGAAGTTTAGCCTCATGTCCCGTCATATCAGGTCGCGGACCAATCAACGACATATCCCCTTTCATCACAGACCAAAGTTGTGGAAATTCATCTATACGACTCTTCCTTATAATTGCTCCAACTGGGGTAACTTTATTTTCTCCATCATGAATCCATTCGCCTTTGTTGTCATCTCTATACATTGTGCGCAATTTAGGAATCCTCATAATGCGACGACCTAAACCTAGACGTTCTTGAAAAATAAATACCGGGCTTCCAGTTTCTATATAAATCGCAATCGCCGCGATTAGAATAAGAGGTGAAGTTATAATAAAAAGAGGCACCGCAACTAGTAAATCAAAGAAACGTTTTGTAATTTCAAAAAATGGTTTTTTATTTAAGTAATCACGAAGAAGAGATTCTTCAGAAAATGTCGGCAAGAAAATTTTTCCGAAAAACTGCTCGTGAAGGACGTCTTTGGAGATAACCGGAGTGTTGCGGATCACGTGCGTTGGCAACATAGAAATCAACTGAACAATACCTCTATCTGTATTATCGTAGACTATTAAAGTTGCGTCTGTTCTATTCAAAGAATCAACGATGTCATCAACTGTGAAATTACCCACTTTTTCAAAAGTGGCTCTAGGCGCATAATCTTCTATTTCTCTCATCGCATCTTCATAAACACTACCAGATTTCATCAATACAAGAGCATTTATATGAGCCCCAAGTAGTGGCAACTTAGCATACGCCAATCTAGAAATTGACAGAGTAACAAAACTTACTGCAAAAAATATTACATAAGTGGTCTTTGGACTAATCGGCAAAAACTCCGCAAAGATATAAAAATATGCAATACCTAAAACCATGGAGATGGTTAAAGACTCAGCAAGTTTTGGAATACTTCTCTTTAAGTAAGCAAGGGTCGTGTCATTATACGCAAGCGATATATATAAGATAGAAACCACAAACAAGTAAAGTGGAATAAAGTAAAATATGTGCCTTAAAAATAAATCCCAGATTCCAATGTTTGATGAATCAAAAAAGTATCGAATAACGAGCGATAAATATAAAGAAAGCACTAAAAGTGCGATATCTGTGAGTATAAGAAGGCTGGTATGTAGGTTCTTTTGGAGTTTCATGTTGAGCAAAGTATACTACGGTAAGTATGGATGATAACACCAATTCTACAACACATAAAAAAGAAGTCAACCCGATTCATAAGAAACCTTTTGTGCTACATATCATAACGAGGGCTTCTTGGGGTGGGGCGCAGAGGTATGTCTATGACGTAGCCACGGACACAAAAGAGTATATTCAGGCAGTTGCCACAGAAACAAACGGGGTACTTGTCGACGAACTTCGCGACCAAGGTGTAACCGTTTACCCCCTTTCCTACTCGAGGCGGTCTATTATCCCACTTTATGATATTCGTACATTTTTTGACATTGTAAACCTTTTGCGACGAGTAAAACCCGACATCGTACATTTACATAGTTCTAAAATGGGAGTTTTGGGAAGTGTCGCGTCAAGAATGCTTGGGGTAAAAAAAGTGGTCTTTACAGTTCACGGTTGGCCGCACAACGAAAAGAGAACAGGTTTTGTTAAATTTGTTTTTAAAACTCTTTCTTTAATAACGGTAATGTTTGCACACCGAGTAATTGCGGTATCGAATGCTGTCATTAAGACCAGGCCTTTTGGAATGTACAAAAATAAATTAACCTTAATATATCCAAGCATCACCGTACCTAAATACAAGGATAGGCCAAAGGCGCGGGAAGTTATTTTAAATAAGACATCTTTTGGTAAAGACGATGATTTTATACTTATAGGAATTGTCGGGGAGTTAACTAGAAATAAGGGTCATGAAATTCTTATTCGTGCGTTTAAAGAAGTTCATAACAATTACCCAAACACTAGATTAATCTGCATAGGAAGCGGAATGCTTTTGCCTGAACTCCGATTACTTACCAGAGACTTAGACGTCGACCATTTAGTGGCATGGATTCATGAATTAAATGATGCGGCGATTTTCATGAAAGCGTTCGATATTATTGTAACAGCGTCATACACGGAGGCCTTTGGGTATGTGCCACTTGAAGCAGGACTCGCAGGAGTAGCACGTGTAGCAACAGATGTTGGAGGAATTCCAGAATTAATTCAAAATGGAATCACAGGATTGCTTGTTCCTAGAGATAATTCTCGAGCACTAGTTCTCGCGCTTACCACGTGTATAGAAAATAAAGATTTAAGAGATAAACTTGGTAGCCATGCGCACGTTGCTTTGAATAAATTCACTGACTTGAAAAAAATGCGTTGTGATATTTATGAAGTTTACGAGAAATAAGTAAACTATTCTAAGCCTAAGAATTCATTCTTTATCTGGTGCTGTTGGCCGGAGCGTGCATACCCATACATTCCAACGCACATTCCAAGTGCTAAACTTTCTGCCAACAAGTGCGATCCTCCATAACTCATAAGCGGAAGCGGAATTCCTGTTACTGGCATAATGCCGATATTCATACCAACACTAATTGCAATGTGAGTACAGAACCAAATCATAACCCCATAAGTAAATAATGCCTCGAAGTTAGTTTCAGCAACTAGTGCAAACTTTGAAAGTTTATACAAAATAATAAAATAAAATAAAAGTAGCATTATTGCCCCAATAAACCCCCACTCTTCGGCAAAAGCAGCGAAAATAAAGTCAGTTTTATATTCTGGTAAAAAATTAAGTCTAGACTGGGTACCATAACCTATCCCTTTTCCAAATAACCCACCAGAGCCTACAGCGATCGTTGATTGATAAGCGTTATAACCTGTCCCTCTTATATCTTGCAGAGGATAAATAAAGTTTACGATTCTGGCTTTTTGATAGGGTTTAAAAACCAGTTTCCATGCCAAAGTAAATGTAACAAAACCAATTACCGCAACCACAAAAAGATGTTTCTTAGAAATCCCAGAAACTAAAACCATGCCTAACCATATCGCACCCAGCACCATTGCCGAACCAAAATCCGGCTGAAGTACGATAAGCACAAATGGCACAAACGCATACAGACCAGAAACTATTATGTGACGTATGTTTGATATTTCCACGTGACGCCGTGAAAAATATTTAGCGAGAAGTATTATCAATCCTAACTTCATTAAATCACTTGGTTGAAAAGAAAAACCTCCTAGACTAAACCAACTTTGAGACCCTTTTGCCACATGTCCAAGTATAAATAGAAGTGTGAGTACCGAGAGAAGAATTATATAAATACCTAAAACAATCTTCGTGCTCTTTAAAAATCTATATTCGACTTTAGAAGAAAAAAAGAAAACTAAAACTGAAAGCATTATCCAGACGCCTTGCTTCCAAAAATAACTGTCATGCGCTTGGAAGGAACTCATCGTTAAGAGACCTGCACCAAAAATACAGATTATCGCAACAATCATCGCTATGTCGTTTTTGTAAATGAAGTTTCTTATGGAGTCTGTCATAACTATCTTTTCGGTTTAAAACGGACTGAGCATCGGATAAGCTCTAAACTTAGTTGGGGTTGTAGGTAGAGTGTAGTGCCAGGTGAATACGACTTGGCGCTGTTCTTCTTTACTAAGTGATGGCAAAATACTTTCCCCTGTTGCCACAACGTTTCCTCTTTCATCATAGGCGACCAATCTAATAGGTAACTTCAAATAGACATTTCTACTTGTGTTTGTAACAGTTATATAAATACGCGATATACTTCCGGCCTCATATCTATAATCCGTCACTCTGATAATAGGAGAAGTTGGGTTCTCAAAGGTCGCGTAGTAAGGAGACTGGGTAACTCTTACAATCACGCTTGCCGGTTCTTGATTTATAGTAACGTTTTGTTTAATAATCGGGAAACTTCCAGAAACTAAAGCTGTAGTCGAACCCACCTCACTCTTTATAACCTCTCCTTTGCTATTAAGAGCAAGAAAAATGTAACCCAAAGAAACAGGTGCACTATTTACGTTCTTGTTCGAAAGAAGCGCCACAAAATCATAAGTATTTTTAGAAGTTTTTATGGCTCTTGACCACTCAACTGACACGGGAGAAATTTCATTAAAACATTTAAGAGCGCATGTTCCTCCGCAATCTATGCCTGATTCGAAGCCATTTTGTTTTTCATCAAAACAAGTTGGGTCTGGAAATAATACGCCTCTGAGTTGATACACTGCGAAAACAAGAACAATAGTAACTGTTGCAAATGCGTATATTATCTTACGTTTTTTCGCCCATTCCATACCCAGAAGTTTACCACAGCAATTAACTTTTATGTGGAGAAATGTGCTACCTGGGGTTTTCTACAAACGATACAAGCGCATAAAGTGGTTCCCCTGTGGCACCAATGGCCAAATTATCCCCTGAAATGCTTTCCATTCTTGGCGCTATATCAATATGTGCCCATTTATAACCATCAACGAAATGTGCGAGAAATATCGCTCCTGTGATTGCTCCACCGTCACGCTTGAATTTGTTGTGCGCATTTGTAACTCCACCTAAATCTCCCTTTATATCCTCTTTATATTCATCATATAGTGGCATCGGCCACATTAGATTTTTTGTTTCTTCTCCGATTATTTTTAATTTTTGTGATAGCGCATCATCATTTGAAAATACGGCTGACACTCTAGAACCAAGCGCCACCACCGCAGCTCCAGTTAAAGTCGCTAAATCAACTACCACTTCTGGATTGTACTTTTTAGCGTAAGTTAACGCATCGGAAAGTATGACACGACCTTCGGCGTCTGTATTTAATACTTCGATTGGTTTTCCTGACATTCCAACAATCACGTCTCCTGGCAAATAGCTATCTCCTGTTACTCTGTTTTCAACAGTTGGAATTAAGGCGACTATGTTTTTCTTTACCTTTAATTTCGCAAGTGTAAGTAGCGTGTGAATCGCAATTGCACCCCCTGCCATATCCATATGCATGCCGTTCATATGGTCACCTGGTTTTAAATTACTTCCGCCTGTGTCAAAAGTTACTCCTTTACCCACAAAAACTATTGGTTTATCAGCCTTTTTTGCACCTTCGTATTCCATTACAATGAACTTTGGTTTGTTAGGTGAACTCTCTCCGACTGCAAGTATCGCATTCATTTTGAGTGCTTTCATTTTCTTACTATCTAGGACGCTAACTTTTAATCCTTTCACACCTTTTGCAAAGCTTACAGCATGCTTTGCTAAGTCATCCGGCGTTAAATGAGTTCCTGGAGTATTCACAAGTTCGCGGGCAATATTTAATTCTTCCGCGATTAAAAGTCCGCGAGTTAATAAATCACTTTGCTTCTTTGTGTGTGAAATAATATTTAGTGTTTGCTTTTTTACATTCTTTTTATATTTCTCAAAATCGTATGACGCATTTCCAATTTCATACGCAAACTGTTCTACGAAAAAATCTTCATTCGTAATTTTTTCACAAAGTGGCAACCAGTCTTTGATATCTACATAAAAAACTTTTGCGTCTGTTCCTTTGGCGGAGCGCGCAATTTTACGAACAATTAACGGAAGAGTGAATTTCGTTACCTCTTTAATGCCTAAAATAATAACAGGGTTTTTAGAGTCCAAACTAATCTGTGTCGTTTCAGTGTTTTTAGAAAAAGAAATGTATACTCCGTCTTTTGGAATTTTGGTTGTAATAGTGATTTGCATAGTATGATACTACTACATAAATAGCCTGCAGTCGACAGCGGGCAGTTTGCAGAAAACACAAAGCGCACCCTTCGGGTGCGCTTTGTGTTTGGCTGTCGACTGCTGTCTACAATCTGCCAACTATTTTTATTCAAGTTCTTTGTTCTCCCGACAAGCTACTTTCCCGACATTGTCAGTATCATCGCTGCACATGGGCTTAACTTCTTTGTTCGGAATGGGAAAAGGTGTGACCCCAGGGCCAAATCAGGAGAACAAAAGACTCGAATGAGTCGAAAAAGATATATGGTGGGAGCTTAGGGAATCGAACCCCGGGCCTTTCGCGTATGAAAGCGAACACTCTACCTTTAAGCTAGAACCCCCGTCATATATCATCTTCAAATGTTATAGGCAGTGGGCAGAATCCGGCGTCCCGGTCTGCATCTTCTGTTGCATTCGGACGTTGACACCCGACAACAGATCGCTTACTTTGACACTTCGCACACTCGCTCCGTGAGTTGACGTCTGCTACGCCCTACACTCTTTAAATGATGGACTCGTTGAATCCCACATCCGGCCGGTTTACGTCTACGGTTATCAAAGTTATTAGCATGCTCTTACGAGCTACACCACTTCTTGAAAAGGAGAATCGAACACATATCAGAACATCGACGGTGTGGCGCGCGCCACACCTCATCCAGACTGTTTATTCGCCACCTTGCCTATATCAGTAACAACATGAAAGAACTCTTCATGTTGTGCGTGGAAGTAATACTTTAAGCGATGAATGAATCCATATCAAATC